>CAZYEC010000004.1:7055-69134 GCA_964646385.1 uncultured Eubacteriales bacterium
GGGGACCACTCTGGTCCCTGAAAAACTCAAAACTTCCTCTGGGTCGCGCTCCTCAATAGGGATATCGTGGCGGTATTTCATGCCAAGGTCGAAGGTGGATACAGGCGCAGCCACATAAAAGGGTACCCTGTGTCGTTGGGCCACGCAGGCCAGCGTGTATGTCCCAATTTTGTTGGCAACGTCCCCGTTCCCTGTTACCCTATCGGCACCCACGACAATAAGGTCCACCTTCCCTTGGGAAATCAGGTATCCTGCCGCGCCGTCAACAAGAACGGTCACTTCTATGCCGTCTTGAACCAGCTCCCATGCCGTCAACCTTGCCCCCTGCAAGTACGGCCTCGTCTCGCATGCATAAACCATCTCGACTTTGCCTTCTTCCCAAGCCTTTCTCACAACACCCAGGGCGGTGCCGTAACCGCCCGTAGCCAAGGCCCCGGCGTTGCAGTGAGTAAGGAGCCGCGACCCGGGTTTGACAAGCCTGGCCCCGTTGGCGCCGATTGTCCGGTTTATCTCAAGGTCTTCCCGGTGGATGGCAAGCGCTTCATCTTCGGCTGCCTGGACGGCCGCTTCTCTGCCCCTTTCCCCCAAAGCCCTCAAAGCTGCGGCTGACACACGGTCAACAGCCCACTTAAGGTTGACTGCTGTAGGGCGAGCCGAGATCAAGTACCGCGCTGCCGCCGTTATGCAACCGGCGCATGCTTGCACGTTCACGGAAATCTTGCCGCCCATCCAACGCCCCGCACCGCCGGCACCGGTACTGCTCTCCCGACCACAACATTGTGAAACGGCCAAGGCCAAAGCATAGCCGCCCGCAATTCCGATGGCGGGGGCTCCTCTGACCACCATGGCAGTTATCCCGTCGGATATTTCCCGGAAATTACTGCATTTCACGTACTCTGTGCGGTCGGGCAGAAGTCTTTGATCCAACAACAGAATGCTATCCTTCTGCCATATCACCGCCTGGATCATGTTGTTCACCCCAACAACACCATAATGCCCAGACTCCGTTCAGGATGCAGGGCCCAAATTTTTTCCGCACCCGCATCCCCGTTCAACAGGTACGGATTCTATGATTCTGGCAACCATTTTTTTCAGGATGGCGGTATGCTCTCTGAATACCTTTACGACCTCACCCTGTGTTACAGGCCGGATGTCCGCCCTACCCTCCAAACCCGCATCATAGTCCGTTATCAAGGCCACGTTTAGGTAACACATGCCCAATTCCGCGGCAAGCACCACTTCTGGATAGCCGGTCATGTTAATAACTTTCCAACCTTGGGCAGAAAACCAGCGAGACTCGGCTTTGGTGGAAAACCGCGGGCCTTGTATTACCACCATGGTCCCACTTTCATGGTAAGAGATACCCAATTCATTGGCGCAGGAAAGGGCGATGCGGCGCATTTCCGGGCAATACGGCTCGGCAGAACTCAGATGCACCGCCTTGGGCCCGTCGTAAAAGGTGTCTTTACGTCCGGTAGTCCTGTCGACGAACTGGTCCGAAATGACGAAATCTCCCGGTTTTACGTCCGGGTGAAGGCTGCCGGCCGCGCAGGGGCCTATGACCCTCGCTACCCCCAGCTCCTTTAGGGCCCACACGTTTGCCCTGTAATTCAGAGTGTGCGGCAAGAACTGATGGTGTCTTCCGTGACGTGGAAGAAAGGCCACTTGGGTCCCTCCCAAGTTTCCCAGGGACACTAGATCGCTTGGTGGCCCGTAAGGAGTATCCACTTTCACTTCTGTAACATCATCCAAAAACTTGTAGAAGCCGGTGCCACCTATCACTGCGATGCTGGCTTTCTGTTCCATGCGAATTGCCGCTTTTGCGGCCTTCCCCCCTCGCTTGTATGACTACCCTTTTATGACGCCTAAGGGCCGCAACCGGGCAACCTTTCGCCCGAGGCCTGCCCGGGCAGTAGAATCCACAACCTCATCAACATTCTTGTAGGCTGAGGGAGCCTCTTCCACAAGCCCTTTTACGGTCGAGGAGCGCACAATGACTCCCATCGACAACAGCTCTTGCTTGAGATCGTCGGCCAAAAGTGCCTTTTTCGCCTGACTTCTGGACATGGCTCGCCCCGCACCGTGGCAGGCCGAACCAAAAGAAAGCTCCGCTGAATCTGTAATCCCCGCAAGCACCCACGAGGCGCGGCCCATGTCGCCCGGTATTAACACGGGCTGTCCAACATTTTTGAACTCCGGGGGGATAGCCGGAGACCCGGGTCCGAAAGCCCGAGTTGCTCCCTTACGGTGCACAAGAACTTTTCGGTCGTCTTCTCCCACCTTGTGCTTTTCGATTTTCCCAATGTTGTGCGCCACGTCATAAAGCAGTCTGGAGCTGCGGGATGCGCTTTTACCCAGGATTTCGCCGACGGCTTCCCGGACGAAGTGGGACAAAACCTGTCTGTTGGCCCAAGCATAGTTGGAGGCGGCAACCATCGCTGAAAAATACGTTCGGCCTTCAGGGGACGAAATCGGGACAGAGTCCAACTGCCTGTCCGGCTGGACGGTCCCGTAGTCCACGGCAGCCCGGCGCATAATTTTGATGTAATCGGTACACACTTGATGGCCCAAGCCCCGGGATCCTGAGTGTACCCACAGAACCACCCGGTTCTCCCCCAGTCCGTAAACAGAGGCAATATTATGATCATAGACCCTTTCAACATACCCAATCTCAATAAAGTGGTTGCCCGACCCCAAAGTTCCCAAACCGCCGGCGCCTCGCCGGATCGCCCTATCTGATACGGATGAGGGGTCGGCTCCGGCCATGGAACCGTTTTCCTCGGATCGTGCCAAATCTTCCTGATACCCGTATCCGTTTTTGACGGCCCATTCGGCCCCAGTCAACAAGACCTCTTCCATTTGTTTTCGATCCAAACGAATAGGCCCGGCTTTGCCCACCCCCGCGGGAATCCGTTTGAAAAGAGCATCTACCAGTTCTTGCATTTTCCCCAGGACATCGCATTTTTCCAAATCGGTGACCATTACCCGCACTCCGCAGTTAATGTCATAACCGATTCCGCCCGGAGTTATCACGCCCTTTTCCATGTCCATTGCGGCAACTCCGCCTATTGGGAACCCGTATCCTTCGTGGATATCGGGCATGGCTATGGATGCCTCCAGGATGCCGGGCAGGCAAGCGACGTTCTTCACCTGTTGAATGGCCTTGGACCCGATTTGCTCCGATACCACCTCTTGGCTGCCGAAGATTCTCCCTTGAACCACCATCTTCCCTTCGGGGGGAATAACCCAATGACAGTCTCCCTTTCTTACAAAGCCCTCAAACACGTCTTTGTCAGACACCTGGCATCCTCCTCCAATATTCAGATGTCTAATGTAACGATGATTTCCCTTCCGTTTACCAGCAGATCGTGGTAGGTAGCAGCTTTGAAGTAGCGCATCAAGGGGGTCGTCATCGATTCCACAAGGGCACCGCTCAGGATCGCAGTCGCTCTGAACCCTTCACGACTTTCGCGAGAGCCGCAGTCTGACTCCATCACGGCCACGGACAGGACATCTCGGGCGACAAACCCGTCGGCGTCCACCAAAAAGATCTGTTCGTTTAGAAGATTGACTATCAGCTCGTGTCGATCCTGAGCGGTGACAGACACACGAGCTTCTTTTTCTGGGGGAACGTTTTGAGGTTCCGCCACAAGTCTCCAAAACGCCCGAATAAGCATGCCCGCCGTATCGCTCAGGTCCGCACCCCAGGCTCTGATTCTCACGTCCGACGCGTGCTCAAGGTATTCGAAACCGCCCACTTGCGTTTCCTCGCTACTCGGCTTCAAAGATGCTGCAAGCCGACAACCTGTCGGGCGGCTCGATCCTCATGAGCCTCACCCCAAGCGTTGCGCGGCGCAAGACTTTGACCTCAGACAGGCGGGTCCTGATTGCAACGCCTTCCGCAGTCAAAAGCAACAGCTCATCCTCGGGCCTGACAACTCGCATGATGGCAAGGGGGCCGCTTTTTTCGGTCACTTTCAAACCTATAACCCCGCCTGCTCCCCTTTTGTGGAGGGGAAACTCTTTGATTGTCGTCAATTTGCCATATCCCATAAAACTTACCAGGAGAACCATTTCCCCGGACGAAGTGGAGTCCGCTCCAATTATGTGATCGCCTTTGGGGAGTCGCATGCCGATGACACCCACAGCGTCCCGCCCCATGGATCTCACGTCGGCTACTTTAATGCGGAGAGTCCTGCCTCGGGAGCTGGCCATAAGGAATTCGTCATCCGAATTGACCTCCCTCACTTGCATGAGGGCATCGTCGCCCCGCAAAGTGAGCGCCCTCAACCCGGATCTTCTCACTGTGGAAAACGCGGAAATGGGAGTCCTTTTGCAGATTCCGTTTCTGGTCACGAAGAACAAGTCCCCTTGGGCGTCGGGTTTCACTCTTATGAGAGCCGTCACCCGTTCGTCCTCGGCAAGCTGAACGAGTCTTGACACAAGATACCCTTTGGCTTGTTTCCCCGCTTCCGGTATGGTGTGAACCATAAGCCAGTAGGCTTTACCCTGAGTGGTGAACAACAGAAGCGACTCTCTGGTGGTGGCCGTAAGCACCTTATCCACCCAATCGCCATCCCTGGTTTGCATGGCGGTCGCACCCATCCCGCCGCGCCTCTGGGAGCGGTAAGATGATAAAGGCATTCGTTTGACGTAACCCATACCGGTAAGCAGAACTGTCACTTCTTCTTCGTGGATGAGCTCAAGATCGCTTACCTCATCGCTTGCCCCAACGATCTGTGTCCTTCTTTCATCGGCGAAGATCCTTTTAACATCCCTAAGTTCTTTCTTGATGATGCCCATGACCATAGTATCCGATGACAGAACTGCCCTGAAGTATTCTATCTCTTTCAGAAGCGCCGCTCTTTCTTCCAGGATTTTGTCCCTTTCCAGGCCTGTCAACCTTTCAAGGCGCATGTCCAAAATGGCCTTGGCTTGCACTTCATCCAGGGCAAATCTTTCAATCAAACGTTCTTGAGCAATTTTGCCGTTGGGCGATGCCCTAATTATGCTGATGACTTCATCGATGTTGTCCAAAGCAACGGCCAAGCCGGCCAGAATATGGGCACGTTCCTCGGCCTTCCGGAGTTCGTACTTGGTCTTCCGGATTACTACTTCTTTACGGTGCATGAGGTAGTAATGCAGCATTCGCTCCAGGGGCAGAATCTGGGGTTTCCCATCCACCAGCGCGAGCATGATCCCTCCAAAACTCGTCTGAAGCGCGGTATGTTTGAAAAGCTGATTGAGCACGACCCGGGCCTCGACATCCCTGCGCACCTCTATGCTGATGCGCAAGCCTTCTTTTTTGTCACTTTCATCCCTGAGATCGCTTATGCCTTGAACTCTTTTATCACGGACCAGATTGGCTATAGATTCAATGAGCCTGGCTTTGTTGACCTGGTAGGGCAGTTCGTCCACATAGATCACCTGTCGTCCGTTCTTTTCGGTTTCGATGCGCGTTTTTGCCCTTAAGGTCATAACGCCCCGGCCCGTGTTGTAAAGAGATGCAATGGGCCCCTCACCGACAATCAGGCCGGCGGTGGGGAAATCGGGGCCTTGAATGTATTGCATGAGCTCCAAAGAGCCCAAATCGGGCCGGTCTATGAGGGCCACCAAAGCGTCCACCACTTCCCCAAGGTTGTGGGGAGGGATGTTGGTTGCCATGCCAACGGCTATGCCTGCCGACCCGTTCACCAACAAATTGGGTATTCTTGAGGGCAACACGACGGGCTCCTTCAGGCTCTCGTCAAAGTTCGGCAGCCAATTAACGGTGTCTTTGTCGATATCGGACAAAAACTCTTCGGCAATGCTTGTAAGCCGGGCTTCCGTGTACCGTTGAGCCGCCGCCGGATCTCCGTCCACAGAGCCAAAATTCCCATGGCCGTCCACGAGAGGGTGTCTCATGTTGAAAGGCTGTGCCAATCTGACCAGAGCATCATATATGGCCGCTTCCCCGTGAGGATGGTATTTTCCCATGGTTTCCCCGACGATCCTCGCCGACTTTTTGTGCGGCTTGTCGTGTCTTAGGGCCAAATCGTCCATTGCGTAGATAATCCTGCGCTGAACGGGTTTGAGCCCATCTCGCACATCGGGCAATGCTCGTGACACGATCACGCTCATTGAGTAATCGATGTACGAGCGTCTCATTTCCTCTTCTATAAGAGTGCCAATGACCCTCGTCGTCTCTTCCTGCATGCGGGGCCCCCCTAGGCTATTGTGTCAAGTCTTGCCAGGTGCGCGTTTTGCTGAATGAACTCTCTTCTCGGTTCAACTTTGTCACCCATGAGGATGGTAAAAATCTGGTCCGCAGCCACATCATCTTGGATCTTGACTTGCCGCAGTGTCCGCGTTTCAGGATCCATGGTGGTTTCCCAGAGCTGGTTGAAATCCATTTCTCCCAACCCTTTGTATCTTTGAATCGTGATGCCGCCGCGCCCGGTATTGTTCAAATACTCCTCAAGTTCCTGATCCGTGTTGAAATACTTTTCGGATCGTCCCCTTTTGACTAAGTAAAGAGGCGGTTGCGCGATGTAAAGAAAGCCGTGTTCTATGAGGCCCGGCATGTACCTGAAAAAGAATGTCAGCAGCAACGTACAAATGTGGCTCCCGTCCACATCGGCATCCGTCATTATTATTATTTTGTGGTAACGAGCTTTGGAAATGTCGAAATCTTCGCTTATGCCTGTCCCTATGGCAGTTATCAGAGAACGAATTTCTTCGTGCGCCAAGGCCTTGTCTAATCTCGCTTTTTCAACGTTGAGGATCTTTCCCCGAAGAGGCAGGATCGCCTGAAAATGCCTATCTCGGCCTTGTTTGGCCGAACCGCCCGCCGAATCGCCTTCCACTAGAAAAAGCTCGGCTTTTCTGGGGTCTTTTGTCGTGCAATCGGTCAATTTTCCGGGCAACGACGTGATCTCTAGGGCACCTTTTCTTTTGGTCAGGTCCCTGGCTTGACGAGCCGCTTCCCTGGCCCTTGCGGCCAGGATGGCTTTTTGCGCTATGCTCTTGACGAGACCCGCCTTATCCTCGAAATACGAATTCAAGATTTCGGTCGTCGCCGCCTGAACGATGCCTGCCACCTCGGAGTTTCCCAATTTGGTTTTTGTTTGCCCCTCAAACTGAGGATCCCTGACTTTTACGTGTAATACGGCCACTATCCCTTCCCGGATATCTTCGCCGGACAGGTTGGGATCTGCGTTTTTGAGGACTCCGACCTTCCGTGAAAAATCGTTCACCACTCTCGTGAGGGCCGCTTTAAAACCGGCTTCATGAGTCCCTCCTTCGGTGGTGCGGATGGTGTTGACGAAGGAAAAGAGATTTTCCGCATACCCGTCGTTGTACTGAAAAGAAAAATCTATGTCCACTTCATCTTTGGCCATGGAACCAGAAATCGGCTCTTTGTGCAACGTCGTTTTGTTCTTGTTTAGAGTAGTCACAAACTCGGCAATTCCCCCAACGAATTTGTAACTTATCTTTTTGTCCGATCTTTCGTCGTAAAGGTTAATCTCCAGGCCTTTGTTAAGATAAGCGAGCTCCCTCAAACGCAATGAAATCGTTTCGAAGTCGAAATCCACCTCGTCGAAGATCTCGTCGTCGGGCAAAAACTTCGTGATGGTACCTGTTTCCGAAGTCTTTCCAATGCGTTTCAAGGGCGAGACTGTCTTGCCGCGCTCAAACCTTATCCGGTGCAAACCGCCGTCAACTTTAACCGTCACTTCCATGAATTTTGACAGAGCGTTAACAGCGGAAACGCCGACGCCGTGAAGACCGCCAGAAACTTTGTACGCCCCTCCCCCAAATTTCGACCCGGCGTGCAGCCTGGTAAGAGCTACTTCCACGGCGGGCAATCCCACTTGAGGGTGGATACCTATAGGTATTCCACGCCCGTTGTCTTCCACCGAAGCCGTGCCGTCTATCCAAATGGTTACGTCAATGCGGGTACAAAACCCGTTTAAAGCTTCGTCAACGCTGTTGTCTACAACTTCATAAAGACAGTGATGCAGCCCCTGGCTAGCCGTAGTGCCGATATACATACCGGGACGGCGCCTGACGGCTTCGAGTCCCTCCAGAATTTTTATCTGTTGCGCATTGTATTCTCTTCCGAGTCCGGTAGTTTCAGTCAAAAAAGCCACCTCTCATACATCTTAACATACCCTTAGGATTAGGAACGAACTTGCGTTTGCTCAAGCCTTTGTTTTAGGTTTTTAACGGAACCGGTCAGCAGGTAAACCGTCCCGGAAGTTATCAACAGCATCCCGGCGCCGGGATTCTCGCCCACCAGAAAACCTTGCCCCCGTGCATATCCGACCAAGGCCCTGTTATCCGGTGAATGTTTTCCCATACGCCAGTCCATCGCCAAAATGACCTCTGATGTCTCTATGACGTGGCCTCCAGAAATACTCACTAAGCCCACCTTTTTGCCTCATTTCCTAGGAATCAAGGGTGCCAAACGCTTTCCCAGCGCTTTTTCAAAATCTTTGTGGCTCATTTTGTCTGCTCCGATGCCCGACCTTAAAGAAGCCAGTTTTTTTGCACATTCGGCCGTTTCCTGGGAACCGCTTTCTTTCCCCGCAGACCGAAAAACTTGACCTCGAAGGTAATTCAACAACCGGGATTCCAGTGCGTTTCTCGCCCTTTGCGCAACAAAAGGATCGCGAATCCGGCACGCGTCGCATACCTGGCGGTCCGAAAGCGCCGGAGTCTTCTCAAGAATAACTATTGCACGGTGGTAACCATACGATTCCTCGCGATCCCGGCAGTAAGGACACCCCTTCTGCGAGCCTTCATACATCCACCCACACTTTTTGCAATGTACGAACCCCGCGGCCTCAAGAAATGTCTTGTTCTTCCCCGCGGCCTTTTTCAAGGACTGGAGAGTTCCGCTCAAATCTTTTTCGGAGCCCCGCGATCCGCCCTGAGAGCGTCTCTTACCCCCCAATGTGGCTTCTTTCCCCGGCACCGCCCGGGCAGTGGCAACCCGGATATTGTTGGCCGCAAATTCCCAGAGGTGTTCAGAAAACTTTATTTCCCGGAAATAGCTGCCTCCCAAAGCGGCGTTTAGCTTGGCAAGAATGCCCTGGCTCATATAGGAAAGTTCTTGAGACCAAACCGAAGAAGCAGTGGCCACGTACAGGACATCGCCGTCTACCCGTCTCGGTTGGGCATGGCCGGCCAGTCTTCCGACCACTCGGGGCCAAATGCCATATATGCGATATTTTCTGGCCTTTTCGAACAAGCCCAAGCCATCGAGGCTTTCCCGAAGCACCTGTTCAATGTTCACAGGGTTTGCCACAGAACAAACATCCTTCCCGAAATCTCCCGCTATAAGACGGAAACAACGGAATTGTCGCTCACCCGGAATAATTGGAAAGAGTGATCTTCGTCTGTGACCGGGTCTGTGGAAGTCAACAATATCTGGTGGCCGAATTCACAAAGGGAAATCACTTTATGGCGCCTTTTTTCGTCCAGTTCAGAAAAGACATCATCCAAAAGCAGGGCGGGTTTGCGCCCGTATGTATCCTCCAAAACTTTCGCTTCAGCCATGCGAAGCGCCAGGGCGACGCTTCTTTGTTGTCCTTGAGAACCGAAGTAACGAACAGGCCTGCCATCCAGGGAAATGACCAAGTCGTCCCGGTGTGGCCCGATGAGTGTCACGCCTCTGCTTCTTTCATCCCCTTTGACTTCTGCAAGACGGCTTCGATAGAAGTCCTTGATCTGTCTTTCATCGTTGAGGATCTGGCCTACCGATGAAACGTAGGACACCTGACAGCTTTCATTTGCGATGAACCTGTAAGTGCCAGAAATGTGGTCAGCCAGGGTTTCCAGGAGCCCCAGCCGAGCCTTGAGAACCGCTGACCCGGTGGTCACAAGCAGATGGTCCAGATCTTCCAAAGTCTTTTTCCAAGAATCGTCGTGAAAAAGCCTCTTTAGGACAACGTTACGTCTGGCAACGGTGTCCTCAAACCTGGACAATTTGCCGGGATAGCCGTTATCCACTGCGGACAGAAGCGTATCCAAATACTTCCGCCGCAAAGATGATCCCTTTTTTACAGTGTATAAATCATCTGGCGAAAAGTACACACAGGAAAAAACCTTCAATAGATCGCTTCTTTTTGCCCTGTTGTCGTCGATTTCAATCCTTTTCCTTAGGGACGGGCTCACCGTCACCTGGATTCTAACGTACGTGGTCTTCTCACCGTTGAGCCTTGCGCCTACAGTGAAGCCTTCAGTTCCCCACCGGCTGAGGTCGCTGTCCCTTTCGGCTCTTGGCGACGTCAACATCGAGAGGTAGTGACATGCCTCCAAAAGGTTGGTTTTCCCCTGAGCGTTCCTGCCGAAAAAACAAGAAACTCCGGGAGTAAGAGATATCTCAAGGTGGGGGTAATTCCGAAAATCCTTAAGATACAAAAATAAAAGGGTCACTCTTCAAAAAGTCCCTTTCGGGCTTGACATGGGCATTACCACATAAGTGGCCTCAACTGGGACCTTTTCTCCATTTTCTACCACGGGCTCAAGTTTCATAGGACTTGCCTGACCCGATATCCCGATGAGCGTATCGGCGCTTCGAATCTTGTTCAATGCCTGCAACATGTAGCGGTGCTGAACCCAGATTTCTACGTTATCCCCGGAAATGATTGCCGGGACAATCTCTTCCATACGGCCTTTCTCAGGGGAACCGGCCCTTACGGTCAAAGTGCCGGCATCTTTGGTGACCATAAGCCGCATTGCCCTGTCTTCTTCGCTTGCCACTATAGCGGCTCTGGAGGAAGCGCGAAGGAGCGCTTCAGTAGGAATTCTCACGGTTGAAGAGAAGGCCTTAGGGATGACCTGCTCGTAGGCATAATACTGTCCGTCAATCAGCCTGGAGAAACACGAAACCGCCCCTGTTTCGAAATAGATATGGTTTTCCCCAAGCGTTATCTCAATTTCACCTTCATTTTGGCTATCAGAAAGTCTGGCCACATCCTGCAGAACATTGGCCGCCATTATCGCCTTGGCTTCGTTTCCTGGCACTTGGGCCCTGGAACGAGATAAAGCAAACTGGTCTGTACTCACCATGACCAGCGTTTCACCTTTGAATTCCAGTAGACATGCCCCCCACAAGGGTCTTGCCGGGTTGGCGACTGCGCAAGTGGCACCTACTTTGACCATCTCCCGAAACAAATCAGCATTAATTTTTACTCTTTTCCCGTTTGCGGCCTCTGGCCAACGAGGAAAATCGTCCGCCGGCACTGCGTTAAGGGTCACTTCCGAACCTCCGGCTTTGATAGCCAGCGCCCATGCCGACTCATCCAGGGAAAGAGTGACGTCAGTGGTGGAAATAGTCCTAACAACATCTTCAAGGATTTTGGAAGAAACCACCAAAGACCCGGATGAGCCCACTTCGGCAGGAGCAGATACACGCACTCCCCAGTCGAGATTGGTACCGGAAAATGTGAGTCTGTCAGAAATGGCTTCTATCAAACAGCCTTTGATGACAGGGAAAGTAGTTCTTGAAGGTATGGGCCGGGAAGCCGTCTGAACCAGCCACGAAAGACTGTCTTTTTGTATGTTCACATTCACGTCATTCTCTCCCCTTTGTGCCGCAAGCTGAACCGATTATCTTTCTTTCTAAACTATTTCTTCTTTGTTGATACTATAAAAACAGTCGTAGCAGTAGTGTCTGTTAAATTGTTGATAAGCTATGATTCTAGCATTTAGATCCGAGTTCCTTCCTTGTGGGCGAGTTGTGGACAGCATGTGGAGACTTGTGCAAAAAAAGGGTTGCTTTTTATCGTTCGTCCCGTTGTTCACAGTCTCTCAACAACGCTGTCCCGGCAATTCACAGGTTCTCCCACAGGGTTATACACAGGTTCCTATTCGTTTTGGATCCGTTTAGTCAATTCCTGAAGAGTGTTTTCAAAAGACGGGCTCGTTTTGCGTTGCCTGTTAAGTTTTTCGAAAGCATGTAAGACAGTCGTGTGGTCTCTGCCTCCAAATTGCTCGCCAATACGAGGCAAAGATGAATCGGTCAAGGTCCGGGACAGATACATGGCCACTTGTCGCGGGAAAGCTATGTTTCTGGTCCGTCGCTTGGAAGAAAAATCCGACATCTCCACATTGTAATAGTCCGCTACAATGTTTTTGATAGATTCGATGGTTATCGGCGCACGTTTCTTTTGGGGTAGAAGGTCCCGCAAGATTTCTTTGGTCACGTCTAAGGTAACCTCTTTCATTTGCAGTGCGGTAAAAGCCAAGACTCTAATGAGCGCCCCTTCAAGCTCTCTTATATTGCTCGGGATACGTTCGGCTATGTACTGGCACACTTCAATTGGCACATCACGGTCTTCGATCTCGGCCTTTTTGCGCAAGATGGCCATTCGGGTCTCTATGTCTGGCGGCTGAATATCGCAAATGAGGCCCCATTCAAACCTGGTCCGAAGGCGTTCCTCCAAAGTGGAGATTTCTTTGGGAGGACGATCCGACGAAATGACTATCTGTTTTGAAGCCTGGTGCAGAGCATCAAATGTGTGGAAAAACTCTTCTTGGGTGGCATCCTTGCCCGCGACAAACTGGATGTCGTCTATGAGAAGCAAATCCACACCCCGGTAACGGTTGCGAAATTCTTGGGTGTTTCCTTCCTGTATGGCTAAAATGAGTTCGTTTGTGAATGTCTCGGAAGAGACGTAGGAGACTTTAATGGCTTTATGGTGGGCCAAGACGTAATGGGCAACTGCTTGCATTAAGTGAGTTTTACCCAAACCCACACCGCCGTATAAAAACAACGGATTATAAGTTTTTGCCGGGTTTTCCGAAACCGCCAAAGCGGCCGCATGGGCAAACCGATTGGATGCCCCAACAATGAAATTCTCAAAACTGTACCGGGGGTTAAGTCCCCTTATGTACTGGGAAACATCTTCGGCTTGTCGTTTCTTTCGCGAAGGAACGAACTGGGACTCCAAAGGGAACAGAGTTCCCGGGATGGCCCTTTGTTGAGGTGTGACAGCCAGCCTGATTTCACAAGGCCTACCATAGGCATCTCTCCAGGCCCTATGCAGCTCTTCTTTGTAATGGGACTCGATCCAGTTTTTCGCGAATTCACTGGGGGCAGATATAGTAAGGGTTCTGTCCTCTAAGTTTACAGGCCTCGTTTCTTTCAACCAATTCAGGCTCGGACCTGCAAGGCGAGCTGAGGCCCTTTTCAGCGCATCGTCCCAGATGTCCTCCAGATTCCTGGCCATTCCTAATAACCACCATTTCGCATGTCTTATACAGAAAATCAGTTCGCTTTGACACTGTCAATCCGCTTTATGCACTAATGCATAGAGGTTCCGTTTCCGACTTTATGTTGGTTTTCTTCAGGAACACTTTGCCTCGTCAAGGTCATAGACCCCACAACCGCCGTATAGAAAACTCACAATCTATGCACATAGTTATCAACAGCTGTGGATAAAGTCCGAGATAAGCCGGTTTTTGGGCATGGCTTCCGAGTCCTCTCCGGTGAAAACTATATCAGGGGCAGTGTTCTCACACAACGGAACTGGTGTACGAAACCCGGGTTCAAACAGGCTGATTGACGGGAAAATCCCAGGGTAAAGGCGGTTTATTGACACGATATTTTCGCTAAGATATAATTCGTTGGACTCCTGGGGTTAAGTTCCAGAAGCGTTTTAGGGGGAAGGCGTTCATGAAGCGGACGTACCAGCCAAAACGGCGCAAGAGATTTCGAACCCACGGGTTTTTGGTCAGGATGGCAACGAAAAGCGGAAGGAAGATTATAGCCCGCCGCCGATCTAGGGGTCGAAAGTCTCTTTCCGTTTAAGCGTTTGTTTCAGATGAGGAAGAAATGAGGCGGTCGGGTGGTATCAGGCAGGATACCGGCGCCGTCGTACCGTAGAGTGTACAAGGAAGGCCGCTCGGTAAGCTGTCGGCGGCTGGTGTTATACTATTTGGGCGATGAACCGGGCCTTAGGCTAGGCATTAGCGTGTCAAAAAACCTGGGGAAAGCCCACGTGAGGAATAAGCTCAAACGAAGGGTTAAAGAAGCGTTCCGGTTGTGTTTGCCCGATATCAGCGGTGAAGGCGAAATCGTTTTCATCGTGAGGCGGGGCTCGGTGAACAGCACTTTTTCAGAAGTGCTGGAATCCATGAGAGGCCTCCTAAAGAGGATGGGACTCCTGTAATGGCTAAAACAGGCCTTTTGTTCCTCATAAAGATGTACCAGACTTACATTTCACCCTTAAAGGGTCCGACATGCAGGTATTACCCCACATGTTCCGAGTACGCAAGGCAAGCCGTTTTATCTCACGGTGCTTTTAAAGGTTTCTTGTTGGCGTTGTGGAGAATCCTGCGGTGCAATCCCTTTTCGTACGGCGGTTATGATCCCGTGCCGCTCCCCCGGGGGGAGGGCCTTAAGAGGTCTAGGAGGTTCGACGAATGTCGTATATAACCGATATCATGATCCGCATTATGGATTTTGTTTTCAAAGTAACGGGCAGCTGGGGTCTCGCTATCGTGGGCCTGACCATCGTAGTGCGCGCAGTTATCCTTCCTGTGACGATCATTCAGGCCCGCTCCAACAAAGCCATGAGCATCATAACCCCGGAACAGACGAAGCTTCAAAAAAAATACAAGAATGATCCCGAAAGGCTCAACCTGGAATTGATGGAGTTGTACAGGAAGCACAAGGTCAGCCCTTTTTCCAGCTGCTTGGGACTGGCTATTCAGTTTCCCGTGATCATAGCCATGGTAAGGTCTTTGGATGCCCACCCGGTTCTCAAAACCGCAACTTTTCTGAATCTGGAATTGGGGAAGCCCGGCACTTGGCCCATGGTGTTGACGGCGATCCTGAGCACTTATTTGGCCATGCGGTTTTCACCCTCGATGAGTTCTCCCCAGCAACAAGGGGGGAACCAGAATGTTATGATGATCGTGATGTTGGGAATGATGGCGTTTTTTGCTTTCAAATATTCGGCGGCGGTTTCGGTGTACATCATCACCGCCAACTTTGTGGGGTTGCTTGAACGCCTTGTGGTTCCCGGTGCCAGGGTGACTCCGGAAGGAGCGGCTTCAAGTGAAAAGCATTGAGAAGACGGGCCGTTCGGTTGAAGAAGCCCTGGACATGGCTCTCAGGGAGCTGGGAGTGGGGGCCGATGAAGTGGTCGTAGAGGTCTTATCGGAAGCGTCAAGGGGATTTCTCGGCATTTTGGGGACCAAGGACGCCAAGGTGAAGGTTACGGTAAGAAAGAACAGAAAAGAACTGGCTAAAGAATTTGTGGCGGGCGTTATAGAGAGGATGGGCTTGGATAGCGCCATCGAGGTGTTGGGCTCTGATCAGTCCGTCACTTTTAATATTGTGGGGAAAAACCTCGGCATTCTCATAGGAAGGCGAGGGGAAACTCTAAAAGCCTTGGAATTTCTTACGGGGATAGCAAGCATCACGGGTGTTGGGGGCCCGGCACGGGTTTTTGTCGATGCGGCCGGATACCGGATGCGCCGGGAAAGGGATCTGGCTGATGCGGCTCGAAGCGCCGCCAGGCGCGTGAAGCGGCTGGGAAGGCGGGTGGTGTTGGAGCCCATGGATGCTCGAGACCGAAGGATAATTCATGTTGCCTTGCAGGAAGAACCGGGCATTTTCACCTACAGCGAAGGGCAAGAGCCTTTCAGGCGCGTAATAGTGTCTTCGACGGAAAGGAAGAGCGACGGGGAAGCGGTGCAAGGGCTGTAAAGAACGGCTTTTTTCACAAATCGAGCCCCGGTCTTCCGGGGTTTTTGTGTGAGAAGGGTGAAATCATCAATCACAGGGTAAACGACTTTAGTCAGGAAACCATAGCGGCGGTATCGACGCCGTCGGGAACGGGGGGCATCGCCGTTGTGAGGGTGAGCGGCCCGGAGGCGCTGTGTGTGGTGGACCGGGTGGTCAGGTTGCGCCGGCGAAAGCCGGTCAGGGATTTGGACACGTGGTCAGCCGCCCTTGGCGATGCCTACGGGGCAGACGCCGTATTTCTGGATGAAGTTGTTGTCATGGTGATGAGGGCCCCGAACTCCTACACGGGAGAAGATGTTGTGGAGATTCAGTGCCACGGCGGGAGACTCGTTACGGAGAAAATTTTAGACGAAGTGCTGCGCCTTGGGGTCAGAGCCGCGATGCCCGGGGAGTTTACAAGGAGGGCCTATTTGTCAGGGCGTATAAATCTCCTTGAAGCAGAAGCTGTGGCAGACGTGGTTGCTGCACGCTCCGAGGCGGCACTGGTTCAAGCGGGCAGGAGGCTTAAGGGTGAGTTCGGGGGATTGGTGAGGTCATGGGAAGAGAGACTGGTAGGGCTTTTGTCAACGCTCCTGGGTTCTTCTGATTTCCCGGAGGATGTGTCGATGGAAAGAGATGGCCTAACGGTCGGAGTAGAAAGCCTCTTTTGGGAGATGGATACCTTCCTGTCTCGGGCGCCCATCGGGTTGGCACTGGCTGAGGGCGTGCAGGTGTGCCTGGTGGGAAAACCCAACGTGGGCAAATCGTCGTTGTTCAACGCCCTGTTACGCGAAGATAGGGCAATAGTGACCGAAATACCTGGGACGACCAGGGATATCCTCAGGGAGCACAGCCAGTGGGAAGGCGTGCCCGTTGTGCTGCTGGATACTGCCGGCCTGAGGGCAACCGCCGAAATAGTCGAAGTCATTGGGGTAGAGCGCGCGGAATCTGCGGCTTCCACTTCTGAGGTCATCTTATATGTAGTTGAGGATACGGCGGGGCTTACGCCCGAGGACAGGGGCTGGCTCGAAAGGTGGAAAGAGAGGCGTCTGTTGCTGGTGATCAACAAGGTCGATGCGGGTGCAGGGCTGATTACGCCGGAAGTTGTTGAACCCCTCGTGGGGAATTCGGCAGTTTGGGTATCGTGCCTCACAGGGCAAGGGCTCGAGGACCTTCGCAAGAAGGTTGCCGGATGGTTTTCATCCAAAGAGACTCTTGATCAGGTGGTGCCCGGGTCTGCCAGGCAAGTGGACTGCGTCAGGCGTGCGGCATGCTGTTTGAAAGATGCCCTTGATGAAATCAACCGGGGCTGGCCCGATGATGTGGTGGTGTTTTCTTTGGAAGATGCAGCAAAAGCACTGAAAGAGCTGACGGGAACGGATTGGACCGAGGAAGCCTTGAACCAAGTGTTCGAGAGGTTTTGTGTTGGGAAATGAGAGGCTTGGAAGGCGAAATGAATTTTGATGTAATCGTCGTGGGGAGCGGCCACGCCGCGGTTGAAGCGGGGTTGGCTTCTTCGAGGCTTGGAATGTACACGGCAATGGTGACTCTGAATCCAGATAACGTGGCGGGAATGCCGTGCAACCCATCCATCGGCGGCCCGGGGAAGGCTCAGATAGTCTCGGAGATCGATGCCCTGGGGGGAGAGATGGCTTTGGCCTGCGACCACGCAACTTTGTCGTTGCGGGTGCTTAATCTTTCCAAAGGGCCGGCCGTGCAGTCGTTGCGTGCTCAAGTCGACAAGACAGCATACGGGGCTTACATGAAAAGGGCTTTGACCTTGGCGGGCGTGGAAATGGTAAAAGGCAACGTCGATGAAGTATTCCTGGACGAGGGGGCCCGGGTCACAGGTGTGCGTTTGACCGGCGGAACGACGATGAAGGCGCAAGCCGTAGTACTGTGCACCGGCGTTTATTTGGACAGCCGGATCATCATTGGGGAAGATATTCGGGATTCAGGGCCTTTGGGGGAGCCGCCTTCCCACGGGTTATCTTCTTGTCTCATGCGGTTGGGCCTGAGAATTAGTAGATTTAAAACTGGAACTTCCCCCCGAATCCACCGGGATACCATAAAATGGGATCAACTGGAACTCGAGAAGGGTACCTCCCGGCCCCGCGCGTTTTCGTTCATGTCCGAACCCAGGGTATGGGAACAAAATGTTTGTTACTCCACTTACACTAACGCGAAGACCCATCAGATAGTTAAAGAGAATGCCTGGCGGGCCCCTTTGTTTGACGGAACGATTAGGGGAACTGGCCCCAGGTATTGTCCGTCGATTGAAGACAAGGTCATGAGGTTTCCCAACCGGGACAGGCATCACATCTACCTTGAAATCGAGCGCGAACAAGGGAATGAGGTGTATTTGCTTGGCCTTTCGACCAGCCTTCCTTTGGAAGTGCAACGTCTCGCCGTACAGAGTCTTCCCGGTTTGGATGAGGCCGAGATTGTGCGTCCCGGCTACGCCATAGAATACGACTATTTGTCGTCTTCGGAGTTGAAGCCCACTTTGGAAGTCAAAAGGGTGAAAGGGCTTTATTCGGCGGGGCAAATAAACGGGACATCCGGGTACGAAGAGGCAGCCTGTCAAGGGCTTTTGGCAGGTATCAACGCTGTGAGGCACCTTCAAGGGAAGGAACAGGTCGTCTTGAGCCGAGATCAGGCTTATATTGGGGTGCTGATAGACGACATTGTGAACACACGCGTCGAAGAGCCTTACAGGATGCTTACTTCCCGGTCGGAATACCGTCTGTTGCTTCGGCAGTCTAATGCAGATTCCCGGCTGACGCCTTTGGGGAAGAAAATTGGGCTTGTGGGGGACAGCAGGTGGAGGCAGTTTGTGGCTAAAAGAAAGTGCTTGGAGCTGGGCCGCGAGATTTTGGAGCGCCCCGTTTCCGGCAGACCCATCAAAGATATGCTTAGAAACCCGAAATGCACTGTGATGGATTTTACCGGTATCATGCCGGATCTTTTGGATCTGCCCATTGCTGTGCTTGGCGAGGTGGAGATTGAAGCCAAATACGCAGGCTTTATCGAGCGTCAGCGAAGAGAGGCCGCAAGGCTCAAGCGCTATTCCGGGAAAAGCATTCCGCCGGGGTTGGACTTCTACTGTGTGCGGGGCCTATCGGCAGAAGGGCGGGACAGGATGGTCAAGCACGGGCCCTCGACGCTTGGCAGAGCAATGGAACTGGGGATCACACCGGCCGACGTCTTGGTTTTGCTGGCCTATTTGGATGGTCGCGATGGTGGGCTAGCCGGTGGTTAAGTCTCCCAGAGACCGGGAAGTGCTGGTTTCCAGGGGTATGCTTGCATTCGCCGGATCTCTTAACGCTATGGGGTTACGAGTGTCTTCCTCTGCCTTAAGAGGGGTAAAGACATGGTTGAATTTCTATTACAGGTGGGACGGCAGGAGGACCGTTGGGTTTCCGGAGCCGGAGCTGGTAGCTGCAAAGCTGTTGGCAGACTCGTTCTCATTTGGGATGCTGGAACCGAGCGTTTCGGGACTTCACATGATGGACCTGGGAAGCGGAAACGGCTGGCCAGGACTTGCTTTAAAGCTTTCTCATCAAAAGGCTGAGCTTATCCTGTTGGATTCTCGTCAAGGGGCCTGCGATTTCATGGGAAGGTACGTGGTTGCTGCCGGGCTTGAGGGCGTGAGGGTGACGCTTGGAAGGGCTGAGGAGTTGGGCAGGCGTTGCGAGTTGCGTGAGAGCCAGGACTTGGTGGTATCCCGGGCGATGGCCATGCCCCCGGTAGTGCTGGAGCTCGCTTCTCCCTTTGTTAGGGCAGGCGGCCAACTGGTGCTCTGGGTTGGCCGTGAGCAGGCGAAAAGACTGGCGGAATATCCTGTCTTGAAAGAATTGGGAATAAGGTTGTCTGATATTGTAGAGTATACTCTGCCGTCAGGCTTGGGGGGCAGGGCGCTGGTAGTGTATTCCAAGGTGCAGCGTACCGATCCCGGATACCCCAGGAGGTTTGCAAAAATCCGCGGCAAACCAATATTTTGACTTCCCGTTTACGCGACAGGTGTTTTGCCTTTACCGGGAGGAAAAATCTGCCTTATCCGAGAAAGGTCTGTCGGGGGGTGTGAGGGTGTCGGTAGGCGCGTTGTTGGACAAGTTCGAGACGGCGGATGTTCCCACGGATCGTATAGAGATGAGGGTGGGGGCTTGCGTGCCGGGCGGCACGGGGTCAGTTAGAAAGAAGATTATCAAGAACCTTGTGAGAGGGAGCAGGGCTCCAATTTTCGTTCGCCCGGTTGGGGATAAATACGAGCTGGTTGCCGGGGATACCGAATTCTTAGCCGCCCGTAAACAAGGGCAGGTCGCAGTGCGCGTGTTTCTCTCTGCTCTGGACGATAAAGATGCTTTGTTTTTGCGGCTTCACGAGGGTGGGCAAAGGCGCGATCTTAATGCGGTTGAGGAGGCAGAAATAATCAGGGAACTCAATGTGGAACACGGGTTGACACAGCAGGAAATAGCCGTGAGGTGCGATAGGGTCCAATCGACAATAGCGAACAAGTTAAGGCTGCTATCCTTGCCATCTGAAATCCTGGCAAGCCTTCGAAAGGGCGAAATCGGGGAGCGACACGCCAGGGCGCTTCTCAAGTTGAAGGACAGAGATAAGCAGATGGAGGCCTTCCAACGTTTGATGCGGTGGGGTTTGTCTGCAAAGGATGTGGAATCTCTATGCAGTGTTTTGACCGGAGACAAAAGCCGCCGGAACACTAAGCGAACGACGCAGGGCGCCGTGAAGGATCCGCGCATTTATCAAAACGCGTTGCGGAGCGTTGTCAGGGAGATGCAAAAAGCAGGACTGGAGGCCGTGTGTGAAGAAAACGTGACCCACGACAAATGGGAATTTCGCGTAACTGTGGACGTTACCGATTTCTGAACCGGCGTGGTGGCATGTCAAAAGTAATAGCGATCGCAAACCAGAAAGGCGGGGTAGGAAAGACTACTACCGCGATAAATCTTGGCGCTTGCTTGGGCGACTTGGGGCGCTCTGTTTTGTTGGTGGATTTAGACCCCCAAGGGAATGCGTCGAGCGGAGTAGGAGTGGATCGGCACGGCAGCGGGCCGTACCTTTACGATTCTCTCATAGGGGAACTTGCTCCTGCCAAAGTTCTGAGGGCCACAGGCTTCAGGGGTCTTTCCATTTTGCCTTCTTCCTTGGACCTGGCCGGCGCCGATATTGAGCTGGTTAACATGTCGGGCCGCGAATCCCGATTAAAAAGGATAGTTGCCACACTTAGAGACGATTTTGACTACACCCTGATTGACTGTCCGCCTTCTTTGGGTCTTCTTACGATAAATGCCTTTACGGCCGCCGACTCAGTATTGATTCCCATCCAGTGTGAGTATTACGCTTTGGAAGGGTTGACGCAGCTACTAAGTGTCATAAAGCTTGTGAGGGGTAGGCTCAACTCCTCTTTGGATCTCGAGGGTGTTTTGCTCACCATGTTTGACGGAAGGACGAATTTGTCGCTGCAAGTGGCAGAAGACGTGAAAAGATATTTTCGGGACAAGGTGTACCTTACCATTATTCCAAGAAATGTTCGACTGTCGGAGGCCCCCTCTCATGGAAAACCTATACACATTTATGATCCCAGGTCCCGAGGGGCCGAGGTTTATCAAGAATTAGCCGAGGAGGTCTTGCGGCGTGGCCAGAAAGAGCTTAGGTAGGGGAATTGAGGCCCTCATACCTATCGCAGCCCCCGAGGAATCCGGCGGGGACGTGCTTCGGTTGAAAACCAACCAGATTGAGGCAGATCCAAACCAGCCCAGGCAGGTCTTTGATGAGGCCAAGATCCGGGAACTTGCTTCATCCCTGAAAGAACATGGGATGATTCAGCCTCTAATCGTCCGGCGAGTGGGCGATGTTTACAGATTGGTGGCAGGGGAGCGTCGCCTTAGGGCCGCCGAGCATGCGGGAATGACTGAAATACCGGTAGTGTTGAGAGAAATGGACGACAGGGAGGCAATGGAAGTCTCCTTAGTGGAAAACCTGCAAAGAGAAGACTTGGGTCCCCTTGAGCAGGCGGCTGCCTTCCAGCGCCTTGTGGATGAATTCGGGTTGACTCAGGAAGAGATTGCCAGGCGTGTGGGAAAGAGCAGACCCGACGTGGCCAATACGCTGCGTCTCTTGAAGCTGGAACCTGAGGTCAAAGTCCTTGTCAATGAAGGCAAAATCTCCGGTGGACACGGGCGGGCTTTGGTTACCTTGGATAGAGGGACCCAGTTGAAAATAGCTGAAGCCGTTTTGAGGCAAGGATTATCTGTGAGAAAGACTGAAGAAGCGGTAGCAAGAGAGGTGAACCGAAAAGTTGCTCGCGGGGGGAGAGCCCCGGTGTGGGTTCGCCGGCAGGATGCCGAGGAATTGTTGTCTGCAGCCTTGGGGAGCCCCGTACTGGTCAAGAGCTACCGCAACAAAGGCTCCATAGAGATTACCTTTTACGGCGAAGAAGACCTTGAGCGTCTTATCGATCTGGTCCACGGGGGGACGCGCAAGGACTGAGCCGTACAGCCTGTTTCACGTGAAACAGAACAATTTCTCTGGCTTGAGGAGGTGCCTTAACGTGAACTGTCCTTCGCTCAGACCAACCTGGGCCCAAATCGATTTGACAGCCTTCCAGCGCAACCTTCGCACGGTGATGCGGTTGATACCGCAAGCTACCGGGATTTTGGCTATCGTCAAAGCCGACGCCTACGGCTTGGGAGCGGTGGAAGTTTCACGGGTAGCCACCAAGAACAAACAAGTTTGGGGTTTGGGGGTAGCTACCCCTGACGAGGCTTTGCACTTGAGGGAAAATGGGATCGATGAATTCATCTTGGTGCTAGGCAGTTCGACCCAGGAGGCTGCATCGGCGCTGGCGTCCCGGGGGGTCGCCCTCACCGTCGGTAGCATCCCGGACTTGAAAGCTGCCGATCGAGGCGCTGCCTGTGCCGGTAACAAGCTTAAGGTTCACCTGAAGGTGGACACAGGCATGAACAGGATCGGGTTCCAGGTCGGAGAACCTTTGAGCGAGGCCCTCCGGCATTTTGGCTGCTCTCGGAATCTGGTTTTGGATGGCGTTTTCACCCACTTGTCTTCTGCCGACACAGATGCGGCCTATACAACTGAACAGATTTCGCGGTTTAAGATCGCAAAAAGCCAGATTGAAATGCTTGGCATTCACCCCAGGTGCTATCACGCTGCCAACTCTGCTGCAATTTATCTGTTCCCGGATGCCCACATGGATATGGTGCGGCCGGGCATCATGCTTTACGGATCTTACCCTGCGGCACACTTGGAGAATTTGGGATCTATTGAGCCGGTCATGTCACTTTATTCAACAGTATCCAACGTTAAACGGGTGACCGCGAACACCTCGATCGGATACGGCGGAACGTATACGACTCAATGTGAGACGACCATTGCGACGGTGCCCTTAGGATACGCTGACGGTTACCCGCGCTTGTTGTCAAATTCGGCTTGTGTGCTCATCAAAGGCAAAAGGCACCCTCTGGCAGGCAGGGTTTGTATGGACCAGCTCATGGTTGATGTGGGCGACGCTTCTGTCCAAAAAGGGGATTTGGTCACCTTGATGGGAAAAGACGGCGGGGAATTCATAGGCGTTGATGAGCTGGCTGAAAAAAGCGCAACTATCGCCCACGAGATCCTGACCGGCATATCTGGTAGGGTGCCCCGAGTCTACAAATAAGTTTCGAGTCGAGGAAGGAATCTTTTGGCTTTCGTCGAACTGGTAGACAAGCCCTCCTTCTTAAATGTTGACGTCTTCTAGCGCGGCGGTGTGTTATGGCAAAAGCGGCACGGAAAATTTGGTTAAAACGCCTACACAAGACCCCGGGAGTAAAACCGGCGGACAAGTTTTTCACGCTGTTGCTAGTTCCGTCCCACGGCAACAGCCGGTCTGTTCGCTTCAGCAGAAAACTGGCCAGGGCTTTTGCAGTTACCGCTGTCCTGTTTGCAGTGTCTTTGTCATACTTTATCGCGTCATACAGGGCCAATAGGGCTGAGCTGGCAGAGCTCATGTATATGCGGGATGTCGCCGAATCCCAGAGGGTTGAAATAATGGCTCTGGATGATCAGTGCAAATCCTTGTCTCTGCGCCTGAAGGAAGCCGAGGTCGTTGAGGCACAAATCACCAATATGCTTGCTAACGAGGGTTTGCTTTCCCAAGAATCGGGCATGGCTGCGGCTGTGGCCGATTTTGACAGGGGCAGGACGATCCTCCCTTCAAGGGGCGGCGAATCTCGGCAAGAACGGGTGGCCCCCAAGGATCTTGGGACGCTGCTGTTGAAAACCGGTTCTGAGGCCGATGGGCTGGAAAAGCGGCTGGACGAGGTTAGCGCCGGGGTGGCCCGGTTGCTGGAGGATGCGGTTCAAACGGTGGCCTATTTTCGGGCAAGGCCAAACCAGTGGCCGGTATCGGGTCGGATTTCGTCACCTTTCGGGCCCCGTCGTCATCCAATTACTCGGCGTCTGGAAACGCACGAGGGCACAGATATTGCGGCCCCATACGGGGACAAGATCCTGGCTCCGGCAGACGGCGTCGTCACCTTTGCGGGCTACAAGGCGGGTTACGGCTATTGCCTTGTAATTGAGCATGACTTTGGTTTCGAAACCCTGTACGGTCATTGTTCCAGGCTTACCGTCAGCCTCGGGGACACAATCATTCGTGGAGACCACATCGGGAACGTGGGGCAGTCCGGGGTGGCCACAGGCCCACACCTCCATTACGAGGTTCATGTGAAGGGCAAGAAGGTTGATCCCGAAAAATACCTTCCCTGAAACGGAGGGACAGAGGTATGTTCGGCAGAATGGACTCCGGTCCCAAAAGCGGTTCTTTTGAGAGTTTGGTGGGGAAAGGCATGGAAATTACCGGCACTGTCAAATCAAAAGGAAGTCTGCGCATAGAGGGCAGCGTTGAAGGAGATATCGCATGCCTGGGAGACGTAGCAGTGGGTGACGGGGCTGTCGTCAACGCCGACGTCACCGCGAACAATGTTACGGTGGGCGGGACGGTCAAAGGTAACATTCTGTGTTCGGGCAGACTCGAACTGCTTCCCGCCGCTCGGGTCGTCGGGGACGTCACTTCGTCCATGTTGGTGGTGGCAGAGGGAGCCGTTTTGGCCGGAAAAGCGTGCGTGGCTGACCCGGCCAAGAGGAAACCTCCGGTAACAGAAGCGACCGGCGAAAGTCCGGAAGACTGAGAAGTCTCTGCGTATCATTTTGAAACCCACTGCGCATATTTTGTACCAGGGGTTTTATCTTTCACAGGTTGTTCCGTCATCAGTACGAAATCCCGGGATGCCTCCCGACAGGTGGCTTTCGCTATCATTAAAGGTGCGGCGAAACTGGGGCGCAACCTTCCGCTGGTCGTCGTGGGTGTGGGGACCGACCGGTCAACCGGTGATTCTCTTGGCCCACTTACAGGTACTTTGTTGTCAACCTGCGGCTTTCCCGGTCGCCTGCACGGCACTCTGGATTTCCCTGTGCATGCCGAAAATCTGCGTTCTGTGCATTCCCAAATAGCGGCTTCGGACGCTTTGGTGGTCGCAGTCGATGCCTGTCTTGGCAGCAGACGCGAGGTGGGGTCAATCATTGTCCGCCCGGGCCCGCTGAAACCCGGATTGGGTGTTGGCAAAAAGCTCCCTTTGGTAGGAGATTTGCACATTGCCGGTGTGGTGAATGTGGGGGGGTATATGGAGTATACGGTTTTGCAGAGCACCAGGCTGAGCCAAGTGCTGAAGATGGCCCAAATAATCGCAGTCGGCATCTATGAAGCGGACAGCATTTTTCGCGCTGCCCGCAGTCCGGGAGACAACCCAGTCCCGGTTGACGCTACTCACGGGGCCCCAAAGACCGGCGCACTTCGTTCACTACTTCCTCAGGGGTTCTCCCGACAGCGTTAATGACAGGTGTGTTTCCCGCATCGGGCAAGCCTAGGAAATCGTCATCCATCCCCGAAACGACCACCGCATGCAGATGGGCGGTGTGCAAGTCGTGGGTCCCTGACAACTGCACAACTACGAAGCCTGCGTCCTTTAGAGCTACCTCAAAAGGTCTTAGCCCGGATTCCACAGCAATCTTGGTCAGCTCAATCATCTCTCTTCCGCATGACTGTGTAACGTAATGTCTCTCCATTTGCGGGGCCCTATTCCAGGAAGGACATGACATGAAAACAGTAGAAATATCTATGCGGTTGCTAACGGAGGTGCAAAAAGGAATATGTGGGGGTTGGCTGCAAGGGTCAGGGGCCTATTGGACAGAGGGGAAGTACAGGAGGCTTTGGAAACGGTCCAAAACGCTCGCAACCAAGGTTGCCGGTTTCGCTTTCATCAATGGAACTTGCTGGGTGTGTGTCAAGCCAGAGCAGGATATCTGGGCGAGGCCAGGGCAACCTTCCGCTTCGTTCTGTCATCGTGGCCGAACAGCGCCAAGATTTTCAATAATCTAGGCAACCTGTATTTGCTGGAAAACCGCCCTCAAATGGCTCGCGATTGCTATCGCAAAGCCGTTCTGGCCAACGTGTGGTTGGCCGCGCCCCATTTCAATTTGACCCTTGCCTGTCTGGAAATCGGGCACGTAGAAGAAGCGCTGGATGCCTACCGGAATTATGTGGGCGTGTACCGTGCCGCTCGCCTGTCGAAAGGTCTGGGCTGGGCCTTGCTCACTTTGCTGGCATTCGGTTTCACCCGGATGAATTGCTAAAATACCACGGAACGGGGCGGCTGCATGGGGTGATGGCGCCTTGGCATAGAGAGAAAACACTCCCCTCCGGCACGGGGGCAGATCCAAACGGGGGACAAACGGGTCTTTTGCGCCGAAACAAAGTCTCGATTTGGCGGACTCTGGGGCTTGTTGCACTGCTTTTGTGCTTAGGCACATTCATAGCGTTTGTTGAAAGCCATCATCAAAACAAACATCGGGTGTGGGTCTGCGAAGAGGCGGCTTTCTTGTCAGCAGCAGGCGGGCGATACTTGCTGCAAACGGGCACAGGCTACTCTGTTTGGGGCACCCGTGGTCTCGTATTCGACGCCGGGTCTTTGGCGGGCCGGGTTTCCCTCACGCCTTGGGGGGTTATCGCCGTCGATTCTACGTCAATAACGTTCCTGGATGATAATGGGGAAGAGGAAGTGATTGCGTCTTTCCCAGGAGAGTTCGCCCTTTGCTGCCCGGAAACGGGATTGATCGGGCTTGCCAGGCCACGGGAAGGAGGCAGGTTCGGCGAATCCTGGGTTCTTCGGGCCGTCTCGCCTCACGGTTTGGTCCAGTGGGAGGCTACTGTGCCGGCTGTACCTCTTGAGGTGGCAGGGGGTATTTCGCGGATTTATGTTGCGGCTGTAGACGTGGCGTCACATGGTGAAGCTTTTCTGTTTTGCCTGGACAGCGGATCGGGCCTCAAACTGTGGGCCAAAGGTTTGGGTTCCGGTTTGTGGCGTGGGCTTTTTTGGGACGGAGATAGAGCCGTGGCAGTTCTCGAAGACAAGGTGCTGGCCTTTTCCTCAGATGGGGACAATCTGTGGACTTTTGATCCGCCAGGCAGTCTGTTGTCGGCCGATGCACATGCAGGTTATACTCTCTTGTCTTGGGCGCCGGGATCTTCATCACCGGCTCGAAAACTTGCCTCAAACGGCGTGCTCATGTTGGACCGGGACGGTGCGGTTCTTTGGAAAAAGCAGGTGCCCGGCAAAACTGCCAAAGTACAGATTGGCGAAGCACCGGCTTACGCCGTTGTGTTGTCCGAGGGCAAAGTCACGGGCCTGTCCTTAGGCGACGGGCAACAGGTTTTCTGTTTTGCACGCAAAGGGCTCCCAGTGGATTTTTCAGGGGAATTTGCCCTTTACATGAACGCCAGACAAGTAGAGTCAGTGAGAGTTTGCGGAAAATGAGCCACGGGGAGGCCATTGGGCTGTGAAATTTGAAACGGCGAACAAAGGTTTGTATCGGGTGGCCAAACTGCTGCTTTCCGGTGTTGCGTTGGAAAGGCTTTCCCGGGCTTTCCCCAGTCTTCTTCGGTTCGTGGCCGTTTTTTTGGTTGTGTACGTTGCCGACAACTTTGGTCGTTTCTTTTTGTCCCAAAAAAGACGGCCGGTGTTTTTAGAGGAAATACTGGGCGGTTTGTTGCTCTACGGAGGATTTGCCCTGTTTGCCTGGTGGCTGGATGGTCAGGCTTTCGTCTATACTGGAAGACACGCAAGTCCTGCGGTCCCTGCCGTCATACTGGCTTTGTTGGATAGGGCTTGGCCTGCGCCCAGGCTCTTGGGGCGGGGGAGGTAGGTCAGTGAATTATGTCGACGTTTTCATCGGGCTAACAGTGGGTTTGGCGTTTTTGAAAGGATTTGTCTCTGGCGTATGGAAGTCAATCACTAATCTCCTTACTACCATTTTGTCTTTGTTTTTGGCGTACTGGTTGGCAGGACCTGCAGTGCGGTTTCTGGACGCAAAATACGGAGTCCTGACTTCCGTCGCCGGATGGATCAAGAATGTGCTTCCCGCATTGCCCGGAATGTTTGAGCCCTACGATCCTGCCACTTTCGGAGTCTTATCAGGCGGCCTGAATCCCGCCGGCTGGACGGGGGTTTTTCGCGACTATTTGAGTGGAGATTTGGCGGGGGCCGCTTCTCTAGCCGGGCCAAGCCCTGCCTGGGTAGATGTTTTGGCGGCGGCAGCGTCCCATTTGTTTCTTTCGGGGTTCTCTTTTTTGGTCTTGCTGGCAGTTTTCTCGGCGCTAGGAAAACTTCTGACCAGAACGCTGAGTTTTGCCCTTCCCGTTTCTTTAGGCGCCAGGGTTTTGGGAGGTTTGATTGAGACGGCTTTGTCGGTCCTCTGGCTTTCTATTCTGGCCGGCACTCTATATCCCACAATTGTAGGCGGATTCCTGAGGGGTATCAATCCGGTGGCTTCTGCTTCTTGGCTGATGTCGCTGCTTCTGGGGATATACAGATCTGTGTGGCCCGTTCTGGTTGCCAAAATCAAATTCTGAGGAGAAGGTAGACACCATGATTTTTGACCCGCCTGTAAGACCCGGTGATGTGGTTCAAATGAAGAAACTTCATGCTTGCGGGACCGACAGGTGGGTCGTGCTTTACGCAGGCGCCGATATGCGGATAAAATGCTGTGGCTGCGGCAGGGTAGTGTTGTTAGACAGACAACGTTTCAACTCCCGCCTGAAACGAAGGCTGGCCATATCCAAGGAACCCGGTGATTTTGGGGCCGGCCTTGAGATTATCTGAGACGCAGACTATAATGTGTGCTGCGCCGGTTGAGGCACGGGGTAATGCCCCTGCACTCCCGCCCCAAAAACAAAGGGGCCACAAGTCCGAGGGAGGAGGATTAAGTTTGCGTTTGTACGAATTGTTGTTCATCACAAAGCCCGATTACGACGACGAGAGAGTAGCTTCTGTAATTTCAAGGTACACAGACCTCATCACCAACGCCAACGGAATCATTGAATCCGCAGAGAAATGGGGAAAACGTCGCCTCGCTTATGAGATCGACGACATGCGAGAGGGAGTTTACGTACAGATAGACTTCCAGGCAGAAAGTGTCGTCATTGCGGAGCTTGATCGTCTCATGAAGATCGATCAGGACGTGATGAGGCACATGGTTTCCCGTATCGAACACAAAGCCAAAAAGACATCCCGAAAAGCTGCTTCTAAGCCCCGGGCGGATGAAGTCAAAATCCAGCCCACTACGGCTTCGCCAACCGTGAGAGTTGTGGATGGCGCCGTACCTGAGGGGGAGCAGCCGGAATCCAACACGGTAGCAGGTGCGCAATAAAGTCTATTTGGGGGGAAGAGTTTGCTCAATCGGATCATCCTGATAGGGAGGTTGACCCGCCAGCCGGAACTTCGAGTCACTCCGAGCGGAGTGTCTGTGGGGAGTTTTGCCCTTGCAGTGGACAGACGGCCGAACCAGGCGGGCCAAAAAGAGACCGATTTTATCGACATCGTTGTGTTTGGGAAGCTTGCGGAGATCACCTGCAAGTACTTGGATAAGGGCAGGTTAGTGGCGGTAGAAGGTCGTTTGCAGACCCGAACCTACGAAACCAAGGACGGCCAACGAAGAAGGGCTTGGGAAGTGATAGGCGATAACATAGAGTTTTTGGGACCCAGGCCCAGGACAAGGGACAGCGATGCTGACGAGAATATGGGCCCGGAGTATTCCCAATCCGGGGCCGACAAAGTGGAGTTTACCGAATAGATTGCGATGTAGCCGGAGAAGGAGGTCTTCTTGTTGAGACGTGAAGGGGGCCGCAAGGGGCGAAAACGAGTGTGTGCCTTTTGCGTGGATGGCATACGCGATGTGGATTACAAGGACGTACCCCGCTTGCGCCGATATATAACTGAACGTGGAAAGATCCTGCCCAGAAGGATCACGGGCAATTGCGCGCGACACCAGCGCCTCTTGACAGTTGCCATCAAGAAGGCAAGAGTGATGGCGCTCATGCCTTACTCCATAGAGTAGAGGCTGTCGCTTAGCATTAGAAGTTGAAGCGGGGCTTTTTTCGAGGAAAGCCCCGCTTTGCCTGGGGGAATTTGAAGAGGGGTTTGCCGTTGAGAAATCTTACTGCACGGCCTTTGGTGGAAAGCGCGCTGTTGGCCGCCCTCGGGGCTGTGCTGATTCTGTTCGCTTTTTACATGCCGGTCCTTGGGGTCGTCGTAGCCCTGGCATCGCCGTTGCCCGCCGCTTTTGCCGTTATTCGCCACGGGGGCCGCTGGGGTTTGCTGACTTCCATAGTGTCAATTTTGGCGCTTCTCCCGTTTGTGGATTGGATTACCGCGGTCGGCCTGTGGATCCTTTACGGGTGGGTGGGCCTGGCTTTTGGCATTGCCGTAAGACGGCAGTATTCGGCGGGATTGGTCTTGGCTGTCACGGCTCTTGCCTTTGTTTTCGGTGTGCTTTCGGTGTTCGTCACCTCATATTTGGTGACGGGGTTGAGCCTTTTCGATTTCGTGGATCAGCTGATTAAATCCGTTGAAATTGCCGTTAGGATGAACGAGAGGATTTTGGGCCCAAACCCTGTTCTTGACCAGATTGCAGCTTCTCTTTCCGAAAGAGATGTCTTGCTGAAAATGATACCGTCAACCGTTGTCCTATCGAGCCTGCTGTTGGCTTACGTGAATATTGAGGTCTTTCGCCGGGTAATGCCGCGGTTTGGTTACAATATTGAGGGGTTGCCTCCTTTCTCGAGGTGGATTTTCCCGGAAATAGTCGCTTGGATTGGTCTCCTGGGCCTATTGGGTATACCTTATCTTCCCATGAATGCGATGAAAACCGCAGCTGAAAACATTTTTATCATTGTGGCTTTTCTGGCCCACCTCCAAGCGCTGTCCTTCATTTCCTTCTTTCTTCTGCGAGCGGGTTTCCCCAGGCTCATGACCGGACTGGTAGTCGTGTTCGTTCTTAGCGTAACCCTTACTGCCCCGGGCTTCTCTTTCATCGCTTCCTTTTTTGGTATGATAGATATGCTTTTTGACTTCAGACGAGTTAGATACGGTTTGGCGTAAAAGCTTACGGGAGGGACGCCAAATGGAGGTAGTACTGGTCAAAGATGTTCCGGGCCTGGGCAAACGAGGGGCCGTTGTATCGGTAAAAACGGGATACGCACGAAATTACCTTCTCCCAAGAGGGTTCGCTGTACCTGCCACCAAAGGGGTCTTGAAGCAGCAGCAAACGCTGCAAACCGCCAAAAAAGACAAAGATGAACGGGCTTTTGCTGAAGCCGAGGAAAACGCAGCCCTATTGGGCGGCAAGACTTTGGTATTTGAGAGAAAAGTAGGGCAGGGGCGCATTTTTGGTTCCATAACCGCACAAGAGATCGCTGCAAAGATCTGGTCTGTGCATAAGATTAAGGTGGACAGGCGGAAAATTCTCATCGGTGAGCACCTTAAAAGCATCGGGCGTCACGAGGTAACCATCGTAATGCACCCCAAAGTCCGGGCCAAAATCCTAGTGGAAATAAAACCGGAGGTGGCCAAGTAGGTTGGAACGCAAAAATCCGCAACCTTCGCTTATTGAAACCGAGGAGCTTTTCAAGCGTCAGGTGGGTGCTTTGTTCGGCTTCCTTGCGTCTATATATGGGGCGGAAAGGTTGGTTTTGAAAGCGGGCAAGCTCGATGCTTTGAGGGGCATGAAGTCCAAGGATCTTCTGCAACAAGTCGTGGCATTGCAGAAAGTGGTCTACGAGGATCCAACAATCGGGGTACCTTTCGGTTTTGATGAAATTCCCGGAATCTTGGAAGGGTGCCAGGACGAAATAGCTAACCGCATTGCCCGGCAATCTATAGAACAGGAAATCGAGGAACGGGTGTCAAGGAGGATGCAAGAAAAGCACGAGGAGTACGTGCAGGACATAAAACGGGAAATCCTTTCCGATGACGCAGGTCCCGAAAACGATGTTACCAAGAAGAAACTAAGGGATCTTGTGCGGCTCGAGCAAAGAAATCTGTCTCGTTCTGTGTTGAGTTTCTTGCGCCCAAGGAGCATAAAAGATGTGGTCGGGCAGGACAGGGCCATGAAAGCGCTGCTGTCCAAAATAGCCAGTCCCTTTCCTCAGCACGTGATTCTTTATGGGCCGCCGGGCGTGGGCAAGACGTCCGCGGCCAGGTTAGTTTTGGAGGAAGCAAAAAGACTTTCCTTCTCACCGTTTCTAAAAGATGCGCCTTTTGTGGAAACCGATGGGGCCACTTTGAGGTGGGATCCCAGGGAAATCACAAACCCTTTGTTGGGCTCCGTACACGATCCCATATACCAGGGGGCGAAACGGGATCTCGCCGAAGGCGGCATACCCGAGCCCAAATTAGGATTGGTCACCGCGGCCACCGGCGGGGTTCTGTTTATAGACGAAATTGGGGAAATGGACCCTTTCCTTCAGAACAAGCTGTTGAAGGTTTTAGAGGACAAACGCGTTAGTTTTGATTCGTCATACTATGACCCTTCGGACCCAAGGGTACCTGAATACGTCAGACGCCTTTTCGACAAAGGGGCACCGGCGGACCTGGTCATGGTGGGGGCCACTACCAGAGACCCCATGGATATCAGCCCGGCTTTGCGGTCCAGATGCGCGGAAGTGTTTTTTGATGCCCTGACGCCATCTCACATTGTGGTTATAGTCAAAGGGGCGGCCAGAAGACTCCGGGCCAAGATACCTGAAGAGGCCTGCGAGCTTATAGCCGATCACACTATCGAAGGGCGCAAAGCGGTGGGACTCCTTGCCGACGCTTACGCTATTTCAATTCACAAGGCCGGGGCCCTGCCGGCTCGAGGTTTCCTTCCGATATCCGTGGAGGACGTGACGGACGCTTTGGGAACCGGCAGGTTTCTGCCAAACGTCACGGTTCGTGCCAAAGATGATTTTGAGGTGGGAAGGGCTTTCGGTTTGGGGGTTGTAAGTTACCTGGGATCGATTTTGGAGATCGAAGCGGCGAGTTTTCGCGGCAGAGAACCTGGAAAAGGTACGATGCGCATGAACGAAACCGCCGGTTCTATGGTCAAGGATTCTCTGTTCAACGCGGGGGTCTGCCTGAGAAGACTCTTTAACATCGACCTTAATTCCCACGACGTTCACGTGAATATAATAGGCGGAGCGCAAGTGGATGGACCTTCCGCCGGCTTGGCCATCACTCTGGCCATTTTCTCCGCAATTACCGGTTTGCCACTGAAGCAAAACGTCGCCATCACAGGTGAGGTATCCCTGCAGGGGCGCGTCAAAGCCATCGGGGGAGTGTACGAGAAGATTTACGGCGCCAAGCAAGCCGGAATGAAGACCATTCTAATTCCAAGGGAAAACGAAAAAGGCATAAAGGAGATCCGGGGGATCGATGTCGCATTCGTAGGCGATGTAAGGGAAGCATTGGATTACGTAAGCCCCGATTGGAGATGTGCAACCCTTGCAGGCATCTCTTGAGCGCATTCCACCACAGAATATTGAAGCCGAGGAATCGGTGCTAGGTTCTATGCTAATTGACCAAGAAGCGGTGCTGGTGGCCACCGAACTTCTGGCACCGGAGGATTTCTACAAGGAAAACCACCGTGTGATTTTCCGGGCCATGGCCCGAATGGCGGAAATCCCGGAAGCAGTGGATGTGGTTACCCTTGCGGATCGCATGCGGTCTCAAGGGGAACTGGAGAAGGTTGGTGGCATGGCAGAGCTTGCGCGCCTGGCCAATTTCGTTCCCACGGCCGCAAACGTCGAGTATTATTCCCGCATAGTGTCAGAAAAGGCTACTATCCGGAGGCTTATCGGCGCCGCCACGGAAGTGGTCGCCAATTCGTACAAAGGGACCTTTGAACTGGACGAGCTTTTGGACAAAGCAGAAGAGGCCATTTTTCAAGTGTCCCGCAAGAGGTCTTATCAGGGCTACGCTGTCCTTAAAGATGTGCTTGTGGAGGCCATGGAAAAAATCGAACTCATAGCTTCTCACAGCGGGGAAACGGTGGGGTTGCCAAGCGGCCTGGACGACTTGGACAGGATGACCACCGGTTTTCAAAGATCCGACCTTATTATCCTGGCGGCAAGGCCTTCTGTGGGGAAAACTTCCCTGGCTTTGAACATTGTGAGGAATGCCACGATAAAATTGGATATCCCGGTGGTGGTTTTCAGCCTGGAAATGTCCAAAGAGCAGGTTGCTCAAAGGTTGCTTTGCTCGGAATCCTACATCGCAAGCCAAAAACTGCGCAATGGTTTTTTAAGCGATGATGAGTGGAGGCGACTTTCTGCCGCTTTGGGCACCCTTGGGGAAGCCAAGGTCTTCATCGACGATACCCCTTCAATATCGGTCATGGAGTTAAGGACCAAGTGCCGCCGCCTACGGGCGGAGCAGGGATTGGGGCTGGTAGTGGTGGACTATTTGCAGCTGATGAGACCTGGCAGGCGCCAGGAAAACAGGCAGCAGGAGATCTCCGAGATTTCCCGGTCGCTGAAGGGACTTGCCCGGGAGCTTGATGTACCTATAGTCGCGCTATCCCAGCTTTCAAGGGCGGTGGAGCAGAGGCAAAAGCAGATTCCACAGCTGTCTGATTTACGGGAATCCGGGGCCATCGAACAAGACGCCGACATAGTCATGTTTCTGTACACGGATTCCGAACTGGAACAACAAAACGCCATCCAACTCATACTGGCAAAACAGCGTAATGGGCCGACGGGTTCGGTTAAGCTGTTTTTTTCCAGGGAATACTGCAAGTTTGGGAACTTGGACGTCGTCCACCAGCCATAGCGGGACAATAGCGGTGGGAGGTGCGTCGGCATGATTTGGGATGTGATAATAGTCGGTGCGGGGCCGGCCGGCATTTTTTCTGCCATAGAGCTGGTTAGGGCGGCACCCCACTCATCGGTGCTTATTCTGGACAAGGGACAAGGGATAGAAACCCGCCGTTGTCCCAGGCCGGGCCTCGTAGGAGGATGTCTTGATTGCACCCCGTGTTCCATAACCTCCGGTTGGGGCGGCGCCGGGGCTTTCAGCGACGGAAAACTGACCCTTACTACCAAGTTCGGCGGGTTCTTGGACGAATACTTGTCCCAGGAAGACCTATCGGCTCTGATCAAGTACCAAGATGATATATGGCGGGAATTCGGAGCTACAGAGCAGCTGTACGGGACAGATGAAAACTCCATCAACTCGCTGGTGACCCGGGCGGCAAAAGCGGGGCTCGAGCTGATTCCCGCCTTAATCAGACACCTGGGAACCGAGAATTGCCCGGTGATACTCAAAAGAATGTACGATTACCTGGCTACCCGGGTGGAGATTCGCACCCGGGCCGAGGTTGAACGGTTCGTCGTCGATAAAGGGAGGATATCGGGGGTAGTCCTCACAGACGGAAAGGAGGAACTCTGCCGCTATCTTATTGCCGCCCCGGGAAGGGAAGGGGCTTCATGGTTTTCCCAGGAGGCCAGAAGGCTGGGTTTGTCCGCAGAAAACAACCCGGTTGATATCGGTGTGAGGGTTGAGGTCCCGGCGGTGCTGACTGATGAGATTACCCAAAAAGTTTGGGAACCCAAAATTCATTACTATTCAAGATCTTTTGACGACCTTGTCAGGACTTTTTGCGTTTGCCCCAGAGGCGAAGTAGTGGTTGAAAACTCGTCTGGAGTGGTTACTGTTAACGGACATTCCCGAAGCGAACCTACCTCAGAAAACACCAATTTCGCCTTGCTGGTGTCCAAAACTTTCACCGAACCCTTCAAAGAACCCATAGAATATGGCAAGTATATTGCAAGTTTGGCCAATATGCTCAGCGGCGGGGTCATGGTGCAGCGGCTGGGGGATCTTTGGGAAGGGCGCAGATCCACCGCCAAAAGGCTTGCCAAAGGAATGGTACAACCCACCTTGAAGGCGGCGACGCCGGGGGATCTGACCCTCGTCCTGCCCTACCGGCACATAAGAAACATTCTGGAAATGCTTGAAGTCCTGGATAAGTTGATACCGGGAGTGTGGGCCAGAAGTACTTTGCTTTACGGGGTTGAAGTGAAGTTTTATTCTTTGCGGGTAAAGGTTAAGAACGATATGGAGACGGAGGTAAGCGGGTTATTCGTGAGCGGCGACGGCGCCGGTGTGACCAGAAGTCTGGCCCAGGCCTCCGCCTCGGGCGTCAAGGCGGCTCGATCGGTTTTGTCACGACTGGGTGTAACTCGCGGCTAGGTAGTCCCTCGCTTCGGCCAAATTGATTTTCCGTTTCCTCCATGTTATCATGACGTACCGAAGACAGGAGGGGTGGCAGAGCGGTTGATTGCGGCAGTCTTGAAAACTGCTGAGGGTGCAAGCCCTCCGTGGGTTCGAATCCCACCTCCTCCGCCACTTGGAACGCCTGGCCATGCGTGATAAAATAGGTTTTGCGGGGCTCTTTGGGAAAGAGCGTCAGGTTTTTACGCGGAGAGGTCGCCTAGCTGGCCGAGGGCGACGGTTTGCTAAACCGTTAAGGGGGTAAACCCCTTCGAGGGTTCGAATCCCTCCCTCTCCGCCAGAAATTGCGCCCGTGGCTCAATTGGATAGAGCGACAGACTACGGATCTGTAGGTTGTGGGTTCGAGTCCCGCCGGGCGCACCATCAGCGATAATCGGTCTTGATGCGCCCGTAGCTCAGGCGGATAGAGCGGGGGATTCCTAATCCCCGTCTGCCGGAGGTTCGAGTCCTCCCGGGCGCACCAAATTCTTTGGTAATGGAATGAATGGTGTAACGTTGGATGAATTTGCTTTCGGCATGGGACTGGCAATCCGAGAGGCTTTGCGGTCCTACAGGTTGGAAGAAGTGCCTGTGGGGGCTGTAATACTGAAGGATGGAGTCCTCATTGGAAGAGGGCACAACCTTAAAGAGACTTTAGGAGACCCTACCGCCCACGCTGAAATTCGGGCTCTTAGGGAAGCGGCCCAACATGAGGACTCTTGGCGCATTTTGGGTGCCACTATGTATGTGACTCTTGAACCTTGTCCAATGTGTGCCGGGGCGATTGTCTTGGCCAGAATACCGACTTTGGTCATAGGGGCCAAGGACCCTAAAACCGGCGCTTGCGGTTCCGTCATGGATATCACAAGTGACGGAAGACTGAATCACAGGGTAAACGTCGTATACGGCGTAAGACAAGAGGAATGCGCCTCGTTGTTAGAGGCGTTTTTCAAAGACCTCAGGGAAAAGGGGTAACCTTTTCGGAGGGGTGTCGGAGCGGTTGAACGAGCTCGCCTCGAAAGCGAGTAGGCGTTTACGCGCCTCGTGGGTTCGAATCCCACCCCCTCCGCCATTGGATGTTGATATCGACCGCGGAGGGATGTCCGAGCGGCTGAAGGAGCACGCCTGGAAAGCGTGTGGACGGGGAACCGTCTCGTGGGTTCAAATCCCACTCCCTCCGCCATGCCGTCAAAAAGTTTGGCCGTGCTAAATGGGGAGATAGCGGTGCCCTGTAACCCGCAATCCGCTACAGCGGGATTGAAGCCTTTCATGCGGCCGTGCCTTTTTGGGGCCGGCCTGGGCGGGCGGCGTTGAAGGTTGGGTCCTGCGCAATGGAAACTCGTGAACCCCGTCAGGTCCGGGAGGAAGCAGCGGTAAGCGAATCTTTCCATGTGCCGCAGGGGTTCCTGACCGGAGCAAGCCACTCAGGTATCGCCTGGGGAGGGCGGTCAAGGGAAGGTGCACGGCCAACCGTTTTTGTGTGACTGCAGAAATTTTCCGACTTTCTCCGAAAAAGCCTCCGGGGGGCAAAGTAAGTGTCTTACATGGCTCTGTACCGCGTCTGGCGCCCTGCCAGGTGGGAAGATGTAGTCAATCAACAAGCGGTTGTCCGGATCCTGCAAAACGCTCTTTTGGAAGGCAAAGTGTCCCACGCTTATCTGTTTTCCGGTCCCCGGGGGACCGGGAAGACTACTGTGGCGCGCCTTTTGGCAAAAGCCCTCAACTGTCAATCGCCACAAGGAGCAGAACCCTGCAACTCGTGTTCGTCTTGCGAGGCTGTGGCTTCAGGCACGTCGGTGGACGTGATAGAAATCGACGCGGCCTCCAACCGGGGAATAGATGAGATGCGCAGTCTCAGGGAAAGCGTCAGATATGTCCCGGTAATGGGCAAGTTTAAGGTGTACATAATAGATGAAGTCCATATGTTGACCCAGGAAGCGTTTAACGCCCTTTTGAAAACGTTGGAAGAACCACCCGGCCATGTCATCTTTGTAATGGCAACGACTGCTCCCCACAAGATACCCGTTACAATCGCTTCCAGGTGCCAGAGGATGGATTTTCATCGTCTCTCAATCGAGGATATTCAGGGGCAACTTCGCAAGATTCTTGCTAACGTCGGTGAATACCGTGACAATTCGGAAAACGCTTTGACAGTGATTGCAAGAGCCGCTCAGGGTTCCATGCGCGACGCTTTGTCTATCTTGGATCTTTGTCTCACTTACGGTGAAGGATTTGTGAATGAGGATGATGTCCGGGAAATACTCGGGGAAACCGCCTCGGAATCCATGGCCAAATTGTTCGAGGCCCTGTCTGCCGGAGATTTGCAGACTGTTCTCAGCATGACAAGGAACCTTTCCGACAGGGGGAAAGACATGGGCGAATTGGCGGGAGAAATCGGCGCTTATGCCCGGGATTTGTTGCTGCTGAAGTCGACCCGCAGGACTCCCAATCTCGGCAGGCCGCCCGACGAAATGGCACATATGAGGCACTTGGGAGAATCTCTTTCCAATCCCATGTTGGTTTCTTTGCTGGATGCTGCCGCAAGGGCCGTGGGGACCATGCGCAACGCCGACGATCCCCGTTTAATGCTGGAAGTCTCGCTGCTTGGGGTGATGCTTTCTGGGGCAATTCCGGCAGCCCGGCCTGCGGGGGAATCTCAGGAACCCCGTCAAGAAGCAACGGGGCCCGTGCCCAAGGTTCAAAAGGCGAGAACCGTAGAGGAGGAACCGGTGACCCCACCCGAAGACCGGATACAAGAGCTATCTTTGGAAAACATCAAAGCCGTTTGGACCAGGCTTCTTGACAGTCTGTTACGGGCGAAAAAAGCTCTGACCAGAGCATACCTTCTTCCGGCAGAGCCTTGGCGCCTGGAAGGAAACACGCTTTTTTTGGCGTATCCCAAAGGCTATGTAACCCACATGGAACAGATGACGTCGAAACCCCACAAGGAGGTAGTTGAAGAATATCTCGTGGGAATAATGGGGCATCCGGTAACGCTTGTGGCAGAGATTTGCCCCGGCGATTCCGGTCAGACTAATCCAACAAGTTGCGGCTCCGGGGAACCGGGACAGGGAGTCTCCCACGCCCAACAGGATTTGCATCCCCTGGTGAAAGCTGCAATAACTATGGTTGACGGCAAAGTGGTGACCTAGGAGGCGACGCACAGATGCCAAGATATCCGGGGCCAGGTGGCATGGATATTCAAAAACTCATCAAAGAAGCCCAGAAGCTGCAAACGGGAATGGCAAAGATCGAGGAGGAACTGGCCGAAAAAACGGTTGAGGGTACCTCGGGGGGGGGCATGGTCAAAGTGACCATGACTTGCGGCATGCGGTTTAAAACTGTGGAAATCGAGAAAGATGCGGTTGACCCCGACGATGTGGAAATGCTGCAAGATCTCATACTGGCTGCCCTCAATTCGGCAGTGGCCGCCGCCGAAGAAACCCGCAAGGAAGAGATGGGCAAAATCACCGGTATGGCGAATCTGCCCTTAAAGTTTTGACATGTCTTTGCTTCCCAAATCCGTACAAGGGCTCATCGACGAGCTCAAAAGGTTGCCCGGGATAGGACCCAAGTCGGCACAACGTTTGGCTTTCCACCTTGTTGTGTCTGGCAAACACCGGATGAGCCAGCTTATTGCCTCCTTGGAAGAGGCAAGGGACAAAACCGGGTATTGTTCTGTTTGCGGGAATCTCACCGACACAGATCCGTGCCCTTTGTGCGGTGATCCCAAGCGCGACAGGTCTCTTTTGTGTGTGGTGGGATATCCCAAAGACGTGCTGGCAATTGAGCGGGCCGGCGGTTACAGGGGGTTGTATCATGTTCTCCACGGGTACATAGAACCCTTAAAGGGAATCGGCCCTGAAGATTTGAGGGTTAAGGATCTGATGGCTCGTCTGGAGCCCGAAAAAAAGGCTCGGGAGATAACAGAAGTGGTTCTTGCCACTAACCCAGACGTTGATGGGGAGACCACTGCACTGTATTTGGCCCGGCAGATAAAACCTCTCGGCGTCAAAGTCACTCGGCTGGCACGAGGGCTCCCCTTTGGGGCAGATCTGGATTACGCCGATGAGGTTACTCTGGCAAGATCCTTGGAAGCCCGAAGGGAGATGCAATAGGCTCCTCCGGTCATCGAGCGCCCTCATAAAATTCGGCTTTTTTGCATAGGTTTTCCACCAAGTAGCCACACTAGCGATAGGAGCATATCATTTACCGTATCCATTGCAGAATTGGGGGTGACCGTGCGTTGCGTTCATTGGCGTCCAGGAGCCAGGCCACGGAAGAAAATCTCTGCTTAAAAGCGTTGTTGCAGGCGCAAAAAGAATACGAAGTTGCGCTTTCTTATTTTGACGAAAGCACAGAACCAGAAGCTATTGACGAGGCCATATTCCGGATGCAAGCGGCACGCAAAAAATACTCACTTTTCTTGCGCAAGTATAAGAAGAAGACTGGGCAAGCATCCACTTTGACGGGCGACTGCGTTTCGTAATATCCCCACCGGTTCACACATAGCAATTCCAAGGGGGATAATCTTGGGATTTAATGTCATATTAGGAATAGCCGTCTCTATCGTGGTCGTCTTTTATCTGGTAAAAGCGTTGTCCAAACCCTTTCGGAGTCTTGGAAAAGTGGCGGCGCGTTCAGCAGTGGCTTTCTTTGCCATCTGGGCAATCAACGTTTTAGGTGGCTTTGTGGGGTTTCATCTTGGACTGAACCTCTATTCGGTGCTGTCGGTAGGATTGCTTGGGTTGCCCGGAGCGGCCCTCTTGGTTGCCGTAAAGTTCCTTCTGTGAGCGCCGGCCCCGAAGGCTCTCGAACCACCCAGGTCTAACGCAGGTAATCCTTAGGATTCTTGGACAGGCCATACAACCTGATTTCAAAATGACAATGAGGGCCTGTTGCATTCCCCGATTGGCCTACGTATCCGATTATCTCCCCTGCCGCGATTTGTTGGTCTGAACTTACCGCATACCCCGACAGGTGTCCATACCTAGTCTCAACACCGTTTCCGTGGCTGATGACAACGAGCCTTCCGTAGTTGCCAGCCCAGCCAACGTAGGTGACCTTTCCCTGGGAAGCGGCTTTGATTCCCGTTCCCATGGGTGCTGCGATGTCGATACCCTCGTGGAATGTCCGTTTCCCCGATATGGGGTGAATTCTCCAACCATAACCGCTGGTGACTGTTCCTTCAACAGGCCAGGAAAAAGATTCGGACCTGGAAGCGGTCGCCACTTGCAGAGGAGACAAAGGTTTCCCGCCAGGAAGAAACAAGAGCTGTCCCGCCGCCAAATGGTCGGAGGTCTTCAGCCCGTTAAGGGCCATTATGTCGTTAACTGAAATCCCGTAACGCCGGGAAATGCCTTCCAAGGTGTCGCCCTTTGCCACTCGCACGATGGTCCCAGAGGAGTTTTCCAAAACCAAGAGGGATGCTCCTACAGATATGGTGTCGGGAGACGTTAGGTTGTTAATAGCGGCGATTGATTCGGTACTGGTATCGAACCTGCGGGCGATGGAACTTAGCGTATCGCCCTTTTTCACTGTATAAGTCGTCAGACTCACCCGGGGGTTGGCGCCGTCGTGTAAATCCCACAGGTCGCCGGTTTCCCCGGCGCCCACAGGGTCCCCTTCGAGAAAGCAAGTGATGAGAGGGGTCTCCCATTCGGGTGGCGGGCATCTATTGGCGGGAGCGCTCAAAACCGGGAAAAATCCGGCGGCCATGCCTGTAAAAAACAGCGCTATGAGCAGCAACCGAAGCCAGGGCCTGTCACGGTCTTCTTGAAAACCATTCTTCTTTCCAAGCGAGACGACTCTCAAGGTTTTTATTCGCACTCTCGGCTATTCTCTCCCTTAAATGATAATACTTGTCACAATGCCCGAATTATACATGTCGGGTGTGTACAAAGGATGTGCCGGACCAGACAACGAGCCGGAAAACGGAACTCTAGAAGGAAATCTTCGCAGCAGGATAGAATAGCATGGTTTGATTCCTGTACTTTGTTATGTCTACTCAGATTGCACGAAGGGTCTGAGTTAAATCTTACTGGAACGGGTGGCTTTACCGATGATGGACAGACGGCGAGAGAGGCAAAGAAGGGTGATGAGGGACAGGCTTAACCCAACAGGTGGTGCGGAAGGCGGTCCTGTGGACGCGGGAGAAGAAATGCCGCCGCCCCGGGTAATTCGTCCCGGTTTTTGGACTCGTCCCAGGTCGTTTTACGGCTTGGGATTGCTGGTCATAGCGGCCGTGGCTGTGACCGCCATATTGGTGGCAACTGCTTCCGGCGGAGCAGGCGCCAAAAGCATCTACTTGGTCAAGGTTGGAGATGCGGTGCTTGGCTGCATTACCGAAAAGGACATAACGGAAGAAGTCCTTCACGGCATTTTGGAAGAAGAGGCCACGCGCATAGGCTGCGAGGTATTTGCAAGGACCGACATCGAACACGAAAAGACCAAACCGTCGGGAGAAACACAAACTTTAACCCCCGAAGAATTGTGCGACACGCTTAGAGACAACATTGTCCTTGCTGCAAAAGGCTTTGTCATTAATGTTAACGGTGCAGACGTAGTGGCCCTGTCTTCGGAGGAAGACGCGAGAGGCGTCATCTCCGACCTTAGAGCCGAATACATACGTACGGTCATCGGTACCACTGCTTCTGTAGATGAAGTGCTCATCAAAGAACAGGTTGACTTCCAGGAGAAAGAGGTAGCCACAACGTTGTTCAGGACCCGCGAGGAAGCGGCGCGGGTTCTTTCCCGTGGAACCGACAAAACTTTGAATTATGTAGTAAAGCGCGGAGATTCCCTGTGGGCCATAGCCGAAACTAATCATCTCACAGTGGATGACCTTAAAAAGGCCAATCCCGAGGTACAAAGCGATTTGATTCAAATAGGGCAAAATCTGAACCTTGTGGTCCCCGATCCCTACGTTACCCTTACCTCCAAAGAGACTGTGGTGACCACCGTTTCCATTCCCTTTTCCATCGAAGTGACAAATGATCCAAACATGTGGCCGTGGCAAGAAACCGTTACCCAAGCAGGGAAAAGTGGACAAAAACGGATTACCCAGGTGGTCAGAAGAGATGAAGGAAAAGAAGTATCCCGGGTTACAGTTTCCGAGGAAATCCTGTCCCACCCTGTTACGAAGAAACTCACAAGGGGTTCAAAGCAGGTTCCTACGATGGGTTCAGGCCAGCTGGTCTGGCCCGTCCAGGGGACCATCACTTCGTATTTTGGATACCGCTGGGGTTCTTTCCACCAAGGCGTAGATATTGGGGCGCCGTCGGGCACGGAAATTCTGGCGGCCGACTCGGGAATGGTAAGTTTGGCCTGTTGGAACGGAGGATACGGAAACTGCGTCAAGATCGATCACGGAGGGGGCTTAGTGACCCTTTATGGGCATCTTAGCAAAATAGGTGTAGAAGTCGGGGATTCCGTAACAAAAGGTGCCGTGATAGGATATGTGGGTTCGACGGGCGTATCCACCGGCCCCCATTTGCATTTCGAAATACACGTGGACGGAAAGGCGAAAGATCCTTTGTCCTTTTACGAATAGATGCACGATAAACCCCACGAAGGGAACCGAACCGATGTCCAAACTAGTTATCAACGGCAGAAGAAGACTTACCGGGGAAGTTACCGTAGGGGGCTCCAAGAACTCCTCCGTAGCGCTGATTCCCGCGGCGTTACTGGCGGATGAGCCCTGTAAAATCGACAGTGTTCCTCTGATCCGTGATGTCAAAGTCTTCGCCCAGATACTATCGGACTTGGGTGCCGTCGTTTCCATGAACCGCAACTCGATGATAGTGCAGCCAAACGGTTTTTCCTCACACGTGGCCCCGTACGATCTGGTAAAGGAACTTAGGGCCTCCTATTATCTGATGGGAGTTTTGCTGGCCAAATTCGGTTGTGCCGAAGTGGGTTTGCCCGGGGGTTGCGCCATCGGACCAAGGCCCATCGATCAACACTTAAAAGGGTTCAGGGCGATGGGGGCGGATGCCTCTGTAGAAGGTGGGGTAGTAAAGATTAGGGCTCCCAGGTTGACCGGCGCCACCATATACCTGGATATACCCAGTGTAGGGGCCACCATCAATATCATGTTGGCGGCCTCAATGGCGGAGGGTTTAACGGTCATCGAAAACGCTGCCAAAGAACCCCATGTGGTGGATTTGGCTAATTTTCTGAACGCCATGGGAGGGCGAGTTTTGGGAGCCGGCACTGATGTGGTGAGGGTGCGGGGGGTCAAAGAGATGAAAGGCGCCGACCATTCCGTGATTCCCGATGACATGGAAGCGGCCACTTACATGATGGCGGCTGTGGGCACGTCAGGCGATGTGATGGTCAAAAATGTTATTACGAAGCATCTGGAGCCCATTACGGCGAAACTTAGGGAATCAGGTGCGATCATCGAAGAGAACGGAGATTACGTTCACGTGGTCGGCCCCGAGCGGCCCCGCCCTATCAATGTGAGGACACTGCCTTATCCGGGTTTCCCCACCGACGCCCAGCAACCTTTAGTAGCGGTCCTTGCCCGAGCCACCGGTGTGAGCGTGGTCCAGGAGTCGATGTACGACAACCGTTTGGCGTATGTGGGTGAGCTGGTGAAGATGGGTGCTTCCATAAAAGTCCAGGGCCGTACGGCGATCGTGGAAGGCGCCAACAGGCTTGTGGGTAGCCCTGTCAGGACCTACGACCTTCGCGCCGGTGCCGCCTTGGTTATCGCCGGGTTGTCGGCCGAGGGTACCACTGTGGTCCATGGCATGGATATCATTTCCCGCGGGTATGAGACAATGGCCCCGAAATTGTCCGCTTTGGGCGCTGACGTGACAATAAGAGACGAATAAATTTCGAAACCGCCGCCGGTTTGCTGCCCCAAAAGGCAAACCTGCCCCGCGACTTTAAGTCACCGGATTCTGGGCAAAGATACCTTATGGCAAACAGATCGTAAAACTAATGTGCAAGATTTTTTCCCGGCAGGGTTTTGGGAAAAACGCAAGACAGGTTGGGGAGGATACTACCGATGCAAGAATTTAATGGACCTCGTTTCAACGGGGGAATTCCTGGGAGAAAACGCTCGCCGTTTTGGGACTACTTGCTGGTTGGGGTAGTGGGGGCCGTAATCGGCGGCTTTTTAGTCGCGGGCATAGTCCCCCAAATCCTTGTCCACAAGGCGGAGCAGTTGGTTGCCGAAGCGGTAAATCTGAGCCTGGGAACAAGCCAAAAGGGCCCCGTGCCCGTGTTGCAGGTGAGCGGGGATCCTTGGGATCTGGTGGCCCATGCTGCCGAAAAAGTCAGTCCCGCCGTGGTCGCAATAGTCAACAAATCGCCGTTCTCTGATTTTTTTGGCAGGCAGTTTCTTAGGGACACTTCCGGCTCAGGGCTGATCATGAGCCAAGACGGGTACGTGGTAACAAACCATCATGTCATTGAAAACAGCCAAGGTCTGACCGTATTCTTGCCCGATGGCAGGGCTCTTCCGGCCAAAGTGGTGGGGTTCGACGAAGCTACAGATCTGGCCGTCATCAAAATCGAGGCTAGCGGCTTGTCTGCCGCCACGTTAGGGGATTCAGACGATCTTCGACCCGGAGAACTGGCCGTCGCCATTGGGAACCCCCTGGGTGTGGAGTTCAGCCGTACAGTGACGGCCGGCGTGGTATCGGGTTTGAACAGGGTGTTAAGCGATGGGGAGAACTCGATGCGCCTCATTCAGACTGATGCGGTGATAAGCCCGGGAAACAGCGGTGGTCCCTTGGTAAACGCACGCGGAGAGGTAATCGGCCTGACTTCTGTCAAGATTGCCCAGGAAGCGGTTGAGGGCATGGGTTTTGCTATTCCATCCAACCAGGTAAAGCGGATTACAGGTGAGATCATCTCCACCGGACGCGTAAGGCGGGCTCAAGTCGGCGTCAGGCTTTTGGACAGAGAGACCGCGGAGCTGTACGCCACAGACATACAGATCGAAAAAGGACTTTACGTGTTTGAAGCCATAGCGGGGCTACCTGCCGCTAAAGCCGGGTTGCGGCAAGGCGATTTTATTTTGAAAGTGGATGGAACCACAACCGATGCTTTTGCCACGTTTCAGGCGATTCTGTCGGAGAAATCCCCCGGAGAGACAGTCATCCTTACGGTGCTGCGGGGTAATCAAGAGATGGAGATATCCGTGATTCTGGGTGAGGCCTCTTAGCAACGGTGCCGCCAAACCCGTGTTTCGCCGGCGGTTAATGAGAAGCGGGAAACAGGCGCTTCAAAAGGTCGTAAAAATCTTGGTCAGGGGGATAACCCGGTTCCCAGAATTCTTTAGGTTCAGGGCTTGCCGGTGGAGTGAACTCTTGTGCTCTGATTGGGGGAACCGGGTCGACTTCCATCCCTTCCGGAGGGATTAGTGTTTCTGTGGCAAAAGGGCTTGCCGTGCCTGGCCCGGGCAGCGCGCGCCGCAAGAACACCTCGTAATAGGTGTTTGGGTCACCCGGCCATGCCAGAGTGCCTGTGTTTGCAGAAACCCGGGCCCACACTGCATCGGGCGGCACTTCCCAATCGGAAAAAGGAACGTTTTTGAGGGCGTCTGCCATAAAGTGAGCCCATATTGGTCCTGCCACTTGGGCGCCCGTTGCCCCCAAGGACTTTTCTCTGTCATCCCAGCCAACATAGACGGAGCAAGCCAGCTCCCTGGTGTACCCTACAAACCACGCATCCAGCTCTTCGTCCGTGGTTCCCGATTTTGCAGCCGCCGGCCGCCCCTCCAATATCTTGTCGAGCCCGCTTCCTGTGCCGCCGGGGGCCAAAACCGATCGCAAGACGCTGGTAAGAACGTAAGAGGTACCCGGGGACAAGACGGCCGTCTTCTTCGTCAAGTTATCTTCCAGCACCTGGCCTTTGCGATCCACGAGTTTAAGGACTGCCAAAGGCTCGGGACGAATTCCCCCGGACGAAAGAGTTGCGGCCGCCACTGCCATCTCCATGGGGGCCACTTCCGAGGCCCCTAATGCCAAAGGGATGTTGGATTGCAGTGGGCTCTGGATTCCAAGTTTTTGCGCGTACTCGATGATGCGGTCGGGGGTAATTTCCTGGGCCCACCGGGCTGCCACCACATTGTCCGAAATAGCCACTGCCTGTCTCACTGTAAGGGGCGCATAGTGGTAGTTCCTCTTGCCGTAGTCCACCGGCCGGTACGTTTCGCCTTGGGATGCCCCCGGGAATACCACCGGTTCGCAAACGCGGGTTTCGGTTACAGGATGGCCCAAATCGATGACGGCGGCGTACAAGAATATCTTGAAAGCCGACCCGGGTTGTCTTTTCGCTTGAAAAGCCCTGTTGAGCTGGCTCTCCCCCCAATCCCTGCCGCCTATCATGGCTTTTATGTACCCCGTTTCGGGATCGATAGCTACCAGGGCTCCTTGAGGTTGAGTGATGCCTTTCGAATCCGGGACTCCACTGGGAATGTACCGGCGAAACGCGGCCTCGGCAGCCCTTTGTGTATCCAGATCCAAAGAAGTGTAGATTTCGTACCCACCCCTGTACACCTCGGCCCCGATCTCGGGGTGCCGTAGCCTGATTTGGGAAATGGCATAGTTTACGAAATATGGGGCGGAATTTTGGGGCAAACCGGGGAAAACCAGATCTTCCGCTCTGGCGGAAGCAGCCCCGGTTGCATCTATGAAACCCTGCTCCACCATCTGGTCCAGGACCAAATCCCGTCTTCTGAAACCGGCCTCTTTGTCGTTGTAAGGCGAGTAAAACTCGGGCCCCTTGATGATTCCGGCCAAAAGAGCCGACTCCCCCAAACTCAAGTTTTTGACGCTCTTACCAAAATAGGTTTTTGCCGCCACTTCCATGCCCCACGTCCCGTGTCCCATGTAAAGCTGGTTCAAGTACATGGTGAGTATCTCGTCCTTGGTGTAACGCATTTCCAGCTTCAAAGTGTACACCATCTCCATAAATTTCCTTTGAGGTGTTACTTCCAGGGTCAAGAACAGGTTTCGGGCAGCCTGCTGAGTGATGGTGCTTCCACCTTCCACGATTCTTCTCGCTTTCAAGTTTCTAACCAAAGCCCTTCCAATGGCAGTGAAGTCCAATCCGTGATGGTGGAAAAACCGCTTATCCTCCACAGCTACAACTGCTTGTTTCAAGACCGGGGATATTTGAGAAGAACTGACCACCACTCGGTTTTGCTCAAACAAGGAAGATATCAGTCTGCCTTTGATGTCGTACACCCGCGTGGCCTGGGGAACTTTTGCCTCGGGCAGAGGGAGAAACAGCACCAAGGCCAAAAACACAACAGCTAAGGACAGCCCCGCAAGGACCGTTCCTTTGAAGAGGAGCAGACCCCAACGCTTGGCCCGGTGCGTTCCGTCCTTTTGTTTGCGGTAGACTTTGGTGTGCCCTTTGTCTTGGGCCAACGTTCCGCCCCTTTCGCCCCGGCGCTCCGGGTGATCATCACCTTGTGCTAATGTTTTGTCCAATACCCATATCTGATATAATGCCTTCGATATTGGCCCGGTTGGTTTGAATTGAGTAAAGTGTCCCCGGGGCGGAAGCCTTACCGGGGTTTGGTGCGTGTTGTCAGGTGTTTTGCACCGGCATTGGAAAGGCATGGGAGGCGAGACCTTTGGAACTATGGTTCACAGAAGAATGGCTAGAGGGCATGAGGGTGTCCCTCAAGGTGAAAAAAGTGGTGTTTTCCGCAAAGACCAAGTATCAGAATTTAGCTATCTACGACACGGTTCAGTTCGGCAGGACTCTGGTCCTGGACAACATAATCCAAACATCGGAAAAAGACGAGTACATATATCACGAGTCTTTGGTCCACGTGCCTATGTTTGCCCACCCAAACCCAGAGAGAGTGCTTATCGTAGGCGGTGGGGACGGAGGGTCTCTGAGAGAAGTGTTGCGCCACCCCACAGTAAAAGAAGCCACTCTGGTCGACATTGACGGAGAAGTAATTGATGCCGCCCAAAAATACTTGCCTGCCTGGAGCGTGGGATTTTCGGACCCCAGGACAAAGGTAATAGTGGGCGACGGGCTGAAACACGTGGCGGAGGCGAAGGAGAAATACGACGTGGTTATCGTGGATGCTACCGACCCGATTGGCCCCGGAGTGGTGCTGTTCACTTTCGAATTTTATGAGTCGGTGAAAAAGGCCTTGCGGCCCGGCGGCCTTATGTCGGCACAGACCGAAGCTCCAATCGTAGAACCGGACTTGGTCAGGAGCATCCTGGACAACGTCAGAAAGGTGTTTCCGGAAACCCGGCTTTATACATCCCCTATGCCCAGCTACCCCGGAGGATGGTGGAGTTACGCTTGCGGTTCGATGGGGCCGGACCCTGCGGTCCCCCTCAGGGAACCCGGGCATGATTGGGGCCTCAGGCACTACACCTCCGAAATCCACAGAGGAGCGTTTGCCTTGGGCCCGAAGGTTAAAACAGATTTGGGCATTTCCACGTGAAACCTCACGGAAGTCGCGCAGACAGAGGCAGCGTTTGAAAGGAGATGTTCTCTTTGCAGGGTGTGCCTAGCGTAGTGGCTGAGGTGAAAAAGGATATCGGATCTCGCATCGCAAAAGCAGTTGAAAAAGCCAAGCAAAAAGGCGAGTTGCCCGAAAACCTTTCTGTGGAAGTCAAGATTGAGATGCCACCCAAACCCGAACTGGGGGATTTTGCCACGGGTGTGTCCATGGCTTTGGCAAGGCAAGTAAAAACTGACGGCCGGACAATCGCCGGGATTATCGTTAAGCACCTGAATATAGATGATTCCCCCGTAGTACGGGTTGACATCGCGGGCCCCGGATTTCTGAATTTTTTCCTCAATGTCAGCTGGCTTGAAAAAGCCATGTCCAAGATCTGGGCGGAAGGGCCCTCTTACGGGAAGACTGACTACTGCAGCGGAAAAAAAGTGCTGCTTGAGTTCGTAAGCGCAAATCCTACCGGTCCGTTGAACGTGGTGAGCGCCCGGGCCGCCGCCGTTGGAGACTGTTTGGCCTCCCTTCTGGAGATGTCAGGGTGCGCCGTGTCACGAGAGTTTTATGTAAATGATGCGGGTTCCCAAACAGATATTCTTGCCGATTCTGTGGAGGTTCGTTACCGGCAGGCCCTGGGTCAGGAATGCGAGATGCCCGAAAACGCCTACATGGGGGACTACATAAATGATTTGGCTGCGGAGCTTGTCAATGTAAAGAGCTCTTCTTTGCTTGACATGCCACAGGAAACGCGTCACAAGGTCATCAAGAGACATGCTCTTGAACAGATGATAACGCGGCAGAAAAACACGCTTTTGGGTTACGGGCTGCAATTCGATACGTGGTTTTCCGAACAATCCTTGCGAGATGCCGGGGCTCACAACGAAGTCGTGGAAATACTGGGCAAAAAAAGCCTTATCTACGAAAAAGACGGGGCTATTTGGTTCAAATCCAGTGCTTTCGGCGACGACAAGGACAGGGTTCTTATCAGATCCGATAGCGGCGCTGCCACCTACATTGTCCCCGATCTGGCTTACCACAAAAATAAATTGGAGCGCGGGTTCGACCATCTAATAGACATTTTGGGGCCCGATCACCACGGTTACATCAAGAGACTGGCGGCGGGCCTTATGGGGCTCGGTTATCCCAAAGAATGTCTGGAAATCCTGATAGTTCAGACTGTGAGGCTTGTAAAAGGCCGGGAAATTGTGAAAATGTCCAAGCGGGGCGGGGAATTTGTAACCATGGACGATCTTTTGGAGGAAGTGGGCAAAGATGCCGCGAGATTTTTCTTCCTTACGCGTTCACCGGGAAGCCACTTGGATTTTGACCTTGATTTGGCCAAATTGCAGACGAACGAGAACCCTGTTTACTACGTGCAGTACGCTCACGCCAGAATCGCAAGCATCTTCAGGCAGGCGAATCAGGAAGGGTTTAACGTTGCCTTGGGCCCCGGCGAGGTCAAATTCACTTTGTTGCGGGATCCTTCTGAGTTAGCGCTCATGAAAATGCTTGCTCTGTTCCCCGAAGAAATCCACGAAGTGGGCCAGGCCAGGGAGCCAAACCGGATTGTAAAATACATGATGGATTTGGCGTCGTCCTTTCACACCTTTTACACCAGGTGTCGGGTACTGGGGGATGATCGCCAGTTGTCCGAGGCCAGGCTTTATCTGGTGAAGCTGGCCAAGATCGTTTTGGCCAACGCCTTGAGGGTCGCCGGAATTTCGGCACCGGAAGCGATGTAAAGGGACGCAAACTGAGCCCCGCCTTGATCTTTTTTCTAAGAATTGTACCTGTCTCGGCCCAGGCGAAAGGCGGGGCGACCAAGATGCTTCCAGTTGCGATTACATTGTGCAACAATCGGGATGCGTCGTCGCTACCGTCTTCGGGAACTAACGTCTTTACCAGAACGATTGTGTCCAGGCAGTAAACAGTCCTACTCATCCCATCCTCCTCTTTCCCTCAATTCTCGTATTATCTCGGTTGAGTCAGGTTGAATTCCACGACTCTCCAGTTTCCGCCTGGTTCTTTGAAGATCTGCCAAAAGAAAGCTTTGCTCACTGCGGTCCACTTCCTTTTGTACTGCCGCCACTACAAAGTCGTTCATGGACATGCCGTAGGCTTTCGCTTGTTCCCGCACTTTGTCAAGCAACATTTTTGGGGCGCGGGGGCTAAACTGCTGGCGTCTCACGAAAACACCCCCATCCTCCGCATACACCGGGAGTTCTGCCCCGGACATCATGCACTGATGTTAGTGGTGTCAAAGAATGCAAGCGTGCAGAGGGATAAGTTTCTTCGCCAGTTTAGGTGTATACTTGGGTAAATGTTTTCTATGGATTCGGCACACAGGGAGGTAAGTTGCACCTTGCGGCACTGGAAAGAGATCCCTTTGTTTTCCCAAGTGCGTGAAGAAGACTGGAATGACTGGCGCTGGCAATGGAAAAACCGCATAGAAGATGTCGAGACCTTGTCCAAAGTGATTCACCTCGAACAGGAGGCTGTAGCGGGGATTCATTGTGCCCTGGCCAAGGTCCGCATGGCAATAACTCCCTATTACGCCAGCCTCATGGATCCGGTTTCGGAAAACTGCCCCATCCGTCTTCAATCTGTTCCCAGGGGTCAGGAAACAATTGTGCACCCTTGGGAATTCGTCGATCCTTTGGCAGAAGAAGACGATTCGCCTGTGGAGGGGCTGGTTCACCGCTACCCTGACAGGGTTCTTTTTCTGGTCACAGAGCAATGCTCTATGTATTGCAGGCATTGCACCAGGCGCAGGGTCGTGGGAGTCACCGATGTCGTAGCGTCGGCTGAAAGGCTTGAGGCCGCCTTTCATTACATCAGGGAACACCCCGAGGTTAAAGATGTGCTTGTCTCAGGAGGCGATCCCTTCACCCTTTCAGACGGAAAGCTAGACTTCATCCTGAAATCACTCAGGGAGATTCCCAGCGTAGAAATTATCAGGGTGGGCACCCGAGTGCCGGTGGTGATGCCCCAAAGAGTCACACACGACCTGGCGCGCCTCTTGGCACGATACCACCCAGTTTACGTGAACACTCAATTTAACCACCCCAAAGAGATTACTCCGGAAACGAAAGAGGCTTGCGCCATCTTGGCGGATCATGGCATTCCTTTGGGCAACCAAAGCGTCTTGTTGAGGAGCATAAACAATTGTCCCGTAATCATGAAGGATCTGATGCGGGGACTCATGAGAATTAGGGTTAAGCCTTACTATGTTTATCAGTGTGACCTGAGTTGGGGCTTGGATCATTTTAGGACGCCTATCGGGGAAGGCATCGAGATCATGGAGGCCATGAGGGGCCATATTACGGGTTTGGCGGTTCCCACTTATGTAGTGGATGCTCCTGGAGGAGGGGGCAAGATCCCTTTGGGGCCCCAATATGTGCTGTCCAGAAGCGCCGATACAGTTGTAGTCAGAAACTATGAAGGCGTCATATCTGCTTATAAGGAGCCGAGGTTCGACCCCGGGGAAAGAACCGATGAGAGGGGATTATGCCGTCTTTGCGGGGGCGATCACAAAGATGTGGTGGGGGTCGCTTCTCTATTGGCAGGTGACAAGGTTACCTTGGTCCCCAAAGGTACTGAACGACTCAAGAGGAGAATCGGGCGTTAAAAGGTCGTGTGCGGCGCCGGTAAAAAGGCGACTGTGTCAGGTTTTCCGCGCGAACGTGCATAAGTTCGCCGTATGATGGGTTTAGGTCGTATTGACAGCGCCCGGCCAGTGGGTAGAATGACTTGGAGCATTGAGGTTTTCAAACACAAAAAGTTGGGGGTAGTACTGTGAGCGATGCCATCCAATTTCAAAGCCCCCGTGCTAAGCCTTCGGTTGGGGACATGGCCTATCGCGTCCTGAAAGAACGCAGGGAGCCCATGAAGTACAAAGACCTTGTCCACGAAGTCTTAATCCAAAGGGGCGTTTTGCCCGGGCCCGATTTTTCTAGGCTCATGGCTAAAACCCATACCGATTTGAGCCTCGACAACCGGTTTTTGAACCGGGGAGGCGGGATGTGCGGCCTTCGGGAATGGACGGTCAAACCTCTTGCGTACAAGGTGGTGGAGCTCTCCAACGCCGAAAGGCTCAAACCTGGGGAACGGCTGCGGAGAGAACTGGTAACCGTTGACGAAGGTTATCAAAACGAACAGCCACAAGAAGAAACACTAGGGGAGCCCGAAGAACCCGAGGAGGGGTAGGGCTCCCTCCTCTTTATAGGAGGTCAACTGCGGTGCCTAAGTTCATATTTGTTACGGGAGGGGTTGTTTCAGGCCTCGGGAAGGGAATTACAGCCGCTTCAATTGGCGCGTTACTGAGGGCCAGAGGGTATTCGGTTACCATCATGAAGATGGATCCCTATATAAACGTTGATGCCGGTACCATGAGCCCCTTGCAGCACGGTGAAGTGTTTGTGACGGATGACGGTGCGGAAACCGATCTGGATTTGGGGCATTATGAAAGGTTCATAGACAGATCGTTATCGGCTGCTAACAACATAACCACAGGGCAGGTTTACGGTTCCGTCATCGACAAAGAACGGAAAGGCGATTTTTCCGGGAGTACAGTCCAGGTAATCCCCCATGTGACTAACGAAATTAAAGATAGGATCAGAAAGGTAGGGCACGAGTCCGGGGCAGATTTTGTGATCGCGGAAATCGGTGGTACAGTCGGGGATATTGAAAGCTTGCCTTTTTTGGAGGCCATAAGGCAGTTCAGGGCTGACGCGGGCTTGAAAAACACGCTTTACGTCCACGTTACTCTCATCCCGTACATATGGGGGACAGGCGAACTCAAAACCAAACCCACCCAGCACAGCGTCGCTGAACTAAGATCAATAGGAATCGCTCCCGATATTCTGGTTTGCAGGTCCAATTACCCTCTGTCCGGGGACACCAAGGACAAGCTTGCCCTGTTCTGCAGCGTGGACCGCCACGCCGTGATTCAGAACCTTAATGCCGCGAGTATTTACCAAGTACCTGTCATGATGGAGGAAGAAGGTATAGGATGCATTGTGGAAGACAAGCTTGGCTTGGGAAGGCGGGAGCCGGATCTTGCCGAGTGGACCAAAATCGGGGTTAAGGTTGGGAACCCAAGCAAGGAATGCAAAGTTGCTATCGTGGGAAAGTATGTGGCCCTCCACGATGCCTATAGCAGCGTGGTGGAGGCTCTAAGCCACGGGGGCCTGGCTAACGACGCCAAAGTAGAAATTCGCTGGGTCAATTCTATCGATCTGGACGGAGCCACCCAAGAGACGGTCAAAGCCGCGTTGAATTGTGCTGACGCGGTGCTTGTGCCCGGGGGATTTGGGAAAAGGGGCGTTCCGGGCAAAATCAAAGCCGTCAGGTACGCCAGGGAGAACGATGTGCCTTTTTTTGGAATATGCATGGGGCTGCAATGTGCGGCAGTAGAAATCGCGAGACACGTTTTGGAGCTGCCCTGCGCCAATTCGTCGGAAATCGAGCCCGACACCGGGGATCCCGTCGTCGATCTTTTGCCCGAACAAAAAGGGGCCCAAGGCTGCGGCGGAGACATGCGTCTGGGTCTCTACCCGTGCCGCTTGAAACCCGGGTCTTTGGCCATGAGGGCGTATGGGGCTGAAATCGTAAAAGAAAGGCACAGGCATCGTTTCGAGATTAACCCCAGGTATGTGGCGGCCCTAAACGAGGCGGGGCTTCTGACAACCGGCATATGGCCGGCTAGGGGGTTTGTGGAAATCATGGAGCTAAGAGGTCACCCCTGGTTTGTCGGGGTTCAATTTCATCCGGAATTGGTTTCGAGGCCTCACAGGCCGCACCCTTTGTTCAGAGATTTTGTTGCGGCTGCCATAAATAAGCGAGAAAGAGCGTGAGACCCTGACAAGCCCCGCCGTGAAGAGACGACTCTCTCATGCAATCAGGCTTTGTAACTAATTAAGGAAAACATGGGGTGATTTTCGGATGGGGTAGGAATCACCGACACCACTCTTAGGGACGGGCATCAATCCCTCCTTGCTACGCGCATGAAAACCCAAGATATGCTTCCTATTGTGGAAAAGATGGACCAAGTAGGTTTCCATTCCGTGGAGGTTTGGGGCGGCGCCACTTTCGATACATGTTTACGGTTTTTGTCGGAGGACCCTTGGGAAAGGCTCAGGGCCTTTAAGCGGGGTTTCAAAAATACGCCGCTTCAAATGCTCTTGCGAGGCCAAAACCTGGTAGGTTACAGACACTACCCTGATGATGTGGTGGAGCAATTTGTGAAGGCAGCGGTTGCCAACGGTATTTCCATCATGCGAATCTTCGACGCTTTGAACGATCCTCGCAATATGAGGCGCGCGATGGAAGTCTCAAAAGAAATGGGTGCACACGTTCAGGCCACGGTTTGTTTCACCATCAGCCCGGTCCACGACTTGAAGCACTATGTGGCTGTTGCAGGGGAGCTCCGGAAAATGGGCGCCGACTCCTTGTGCTTAAAGGATATGGCGGGGATCATTTCGCCTACCGAAGCCCACGATATCGTGAAGGCATGGAAAGATGAGCTGGGACTTCCCGTGCAGCTTCACTCTCACTACACTTCGGGCATGGCCTCCATGGCTTACCTCAAGGCGATAGAGGCCGGATGCGATGTTGTGGATTGTGCCATCTCGACCATGTCTATGTCCACTTCGCAACCGCCGGTGGAGAGCATGGCGGCCGCCCTTCAAAGCACTCCCAAAGATTCCCGGCTGGATCTGAACCTGCTTTCAGAAATCGCCGAGCATCTCAAAGGGGTAAGGGCAAAGTACGGGGCCTTTGACACCGCTTCGGCGGTACCCGACACTAACGTCTTGCGGTACCAGATTCCCGGGGGAATGATTTCCAATTTCATTTCCCAACTGCGCGAACAGGGTCAGATTGAAAAACTCTCTGAGGTGTTGCAAGAAGTGCCCCGAGTGAAAGCCGATCTTGGGCATCCACCACTGGTGACCCCTTCCAGCCAGATAGTTGGCACCCAGGCGGTGCTGAACGTTCTTATGGGCGAACGTTACAAAATGGCCACCAACGAAGTGAAGGACTATTTGAGGGGACTTTACGGCAAGGCACCGGGTCGGGTGAGCATTGAGGTTCAAAAGAAGGTGATAGGGGATGAAAAGCCCATTTCCGGCAGGCCCGCAGATCTTATCGAGCCGGGCATGGCAAAAGCCAAACGGGAATTGGGCCACCTATATTCAAAGGAAGAAGATATACTTTCTTATGCCTTGTTCCCGCCCCAGGCCAAAAAGTTTCTGGAGGAACAACTTGCCAAAAGAACCGGAGTCGATTACAACCTTTTGGAACAAGCCGTAAAAGAGCATCCCAAAGGTTTCGCTCCCGTATGATGGTTTCGAAGGGGGAAGTCGGCTTGAAGGAAATCGATATCTTCCAGGTGGATGCCTTTACCGATGTGTTGTTCGGCGGAAACGCGGCAGGGGTTGTTCCCGATGCCACCGGTTTGTCCGGCGATGTAATGCAAAAAATCGCTGGGGAGATGAACTTGTCTGAGACGGCTTTTGTCCAAGGCGGGGGCCAGAGCGGGCCTGCCGATTTCGAGGTCAGGTTTTTTACCCCTGTATCCGAGGTGGACTTGTGCGGGCACGCGACTATAGGCGCCTTTTGGCTATTGGCCGAACTAGGGGTTATTTCCCGGAAATTGCCGGATGTGAGGGTGACCCAGGAGACCAAAGCCGGAGTTTTGCCTGTGGACATCGAGTACGGTTGCGAAGGCGCCCTGTCCCGGGTGATGATGACTCAAAATGCCCCTGAAGTCGTGGCGGAACTCTCTTTTCAAGAGGTATCGGAACTGGAAGAGCTGCTGGGGGCCCCCCAAAGTTCCATTGGGGGTTTTGGCCGCGCCAGGCCCCAGGTTGTTTCCACGGGGTTACCGGACCTGATCACTCCTGTGATTTCTCGAGAAGCCCTTTTGTCCATGAGGCCGAACATGGCGCCGCTTACGGATTTTTGTAATGATCGCGGCATAATAAGCGTCCACTGCTTTTCCCTTGACACGGTGCATCCCGCCGCCACGGTCCACTGCAGGGATTTTTCTCCGGCCGTGGGGGTGCCTGAGGAACCGGCCACGGGCACTGCTTCCGGTGCCACCGGAGCTTATTTGGCCCTGAACAATTTGGTCAGGATTTCTAGTCCTACAACTCGGATTGTCTGCGAACAAGGGCACATCCTCAAGCGTCCCTCCAAAATACATGTTGAAATCACCAAGGAAGGGCCAAATGTCGTGGGTGTCAGGGTGGGCGGAAGCGCAGTCACCGCCATCTCTGGCAGAATCAGAATTCCGTAGGTTTCCCTCCATTAAAATTGTGTCCGCTAAAACTGTGGCCGCCAATACCTATTAGAATTTCCTCGCCATAATATACCCTAGAAGGATATGGATACCCGGCGTAGAAGAGAAAGGGTTGGCGGAACATTTCTACCTTTAGGCCGTCGAAAATGGTGGGAGAGGTGATCATATCCTTGAAAGGAACGCTGCTGGTAACCGGCTTCGAACCCTTTGGGAGCGATGATTTTAACCCCTCCGGGGAAGTGGCCAAAAGGTTGGATGGCAAAGAGGTGGGAGAATGCCGCGTTCAGTCTAGAATTCTGCCTGTTGAATGGGGGACTGTGAAAAAGGTCCTTACAGGCCTGGTGGACGATCTTGATCCGGTTGTTGTGCTGTCTTTGGGGTTGGCGGGTGGTAGCCCTAGTATATCGGTGGAAAAGGTGGCGGTGAACTATACCGCCGAAGCCAAGGATAACGCGGGAAAGATTCCCGAAGAGAGGGCCATTTGCCGCGATGGCGCGGACGCTTACTTTGCGACAATACCTGCCGAAAAAATCGTAAGCCGCCTGGTTCAAACTAAGATACCTGCAAGGTTAACTTTTTCCGCGGGCACCTATCTCTGCAACTACGCCTTTTACACGGCGGCATGCCACGTAAAAACCGCCGGTAAAAGAGCCAAAGTGGGCTTTGTCCACGTGCCTGCGACTCCGGAGATGGTGGCAGGCAAAACCCCCAGGCCATCCATGAATTTGGATACCGTCTGCGACGCGGTGCTGAGCGCTTTGGAGACCACCGTGGAAACCCTTACAAATTGTGGCTGAAAAAGAAGGATTTTTGGGAAGGGCGAAGAAGTAAGTCCGCCAAGTCTTGTTCCTTTTGACAATATAGCTTCTATGGCCCAAAGAAACCGTGCATTACCTGTGATTACCTTGGCAACATAGATTGACCACCCCTGGCTGCGGGTGCTATAATCGGCCATAGCCTGGCAAGTTGTCCATTAATCGGCCAGTTAGAAAGGCAAAAGCGTACCGGCGAAACATAAAACACAGGGCGAGCAAGAAGAACCCGGCCCGGAGTGACAGGCTCCCAACACACTTGATTATTCGGACTCCTTTTTATACACAGACGGGAGTCACTCCCCAACTGGGGGGTTAAACCGGGCAAGGTGGAAGGCTGTAGAGAAATTTCTGGAAGGGGGGTTCTAGGGCAAACCAATCTAGCGTAGTGGGCTCTAGGTTTGTTCATTCCAGATCCAGAGTCAACGAAGTTGACCGGTTAAGTACTCCACAGGTACCTAACACGACAAAGGAGGATACAAGCGTGTACAAAAGAATCCTTGCTGTTGCTCTAGCGATGGCAATGATACTTGGGCTGGCGAGCGTTGCGTTGGCCGCATCTCCGTTTCCCGACACTGTCGGGCACAAAGATGAGGGAACAATCGCATTGCTCAAGGCTCTTGACCTTGTCAAAGGCGACGATCTGGGCTACTTCAACCCCGATGACACTATCACCAGGGCAGAGTTCTGCGCCATGATCGTGAGGGCGCTGGGGCTTGAGAAATCTGCCGGTTTCGCAGACTTCCCGACCCAGTTCCCCGATGTTGGCGCAAACCAGGCTTGGGCTTACGGATACATCAACGTTGCGGTAAGTCAGAAGATTATCGAAGGCTATCCCGATGGAACCTTCAAGCCTTCTGATCCCGTCAGCCAGGGTGAAGCTCTTACCATGGTGATGAGGGCCCTCGGCTACCGGAACTCCCTCCCCGGCCCCTGGCCGTTGAACTACATCATGGAAGGCGCCAGACAGGGCGTAGATTTGGTTGAAGCCGGATTTGCTGCCTCCACGTCTGCTGCCAGGGCGTTTGTTGCCCACATGATCGGCAATCTGTTAGGGAAGAGTTTTGTTGTTGAAAACAAAGACAACCCAGGGCAATTCGATCCAGTGACACCGAGCCCCGGACCATTTAGTGAGGTAAAGCTTGGCGTGGTGCCAGGAGTTTCGGGTGTGGTGGCTTCAGTAAACACAACGACAAAAACGATCACGATAGACGAAGCTGAAAAAGACTATATTTCAGCTGTTGCTGTGTACGGCAAAGTTGACAAAGTGGCGGACCTCAAAGGTTACGCCGTTAAGACTTGGATAAACGGCAAAGACGAGATAGTATTCATTTCCACAACAGTTGCTGACTACGTTGTGGGTAAGGTTACTGCCGTGAACGTCTCTGACGGGACTCTTACTGTGGGTGGAGTAGTTTACACTGCTGCAGGCAAGGCGGATGGGGATGGCCTTGATGCCACAAAGAACAGTGCCGAACTCACCGGCAGCCTGGCCAACAAACTGGTGGCTCTTAAGGACACCACGGCCAGCATCTGGCTAAACGCCGATGGTGAAGCCTACAAAATCGAGGCCCGTTTCCTTGAGCATACCGGGGAAGTTATAGCAAAGAAAATTACTTCCGTGGATGCTGACGGCGTCGTCTACAAACTGGTTTTCGCGGACAGCGCTACTGAGCACTCATTGGCCAAAGACGCCACAATCACCAAGAACAACGTGGCAGCCGTTTGGGCTGACCTGAAGACAGGCGACAATTGTTCCTTTACTCTCGAAAGCGGCAAAATTGTGTGGCTCGATGCCTGGAAGAACGTCGTCAAGGGCGTTAAGGTTACTGCCAAGCTTCGGTCAGGCACAACCTACCAAGTTACGGGATTGCTCGGCGATGAGACGGTTGTCTACACCTGCGACACCGTATCCGTCTACAACACTATCCAGGTTGGCAGCTATTACGATTTCAGCCTCAATCGCGACGGAAAGGTCTACGACCTGCCAACAATGGAATCTTCCAAGATCGTCGGTACTATTGTGGGATCCAGCATAAGCGTGGAAGGTTCCCCGGCCGTGACTGTGTACAGAGTCGCACTGGCTGACGGCACTTCAGTTGCGGTACCGTTGGCTGATCTGGCTGATGGCGCTATCATTGAGGACAGTCGCGGGCTTGATATGCCTGAGGTCAACGACAGAGCCCAGTTCTTCACGGACGTGTTTGCAGTTAAGCGGGGTATTTACCTCGAGAGAAATGCGGCTGGCGTAGTCACCCTGGCGAAGGTCTACTCGCCGGTATTGAAGGGCGTTGGTCAGTGGATTTCCAGCCAATTCAAGGTGAAACTCAGTGACTCTGATTACACTGCGGCAATTTCTCTTGCAACAGGCGCTTCTGTCACTTTGAACGGCGTTACCACTACTCTGAAGGCTTTGGGTGAGGGCGAATACAATGTTACCCTTAGCTGGGATGTTGAGACCGGCAAGGCCGCTAAAGTCGCTGGTGTGGACTTCCTGCGGGAGGCCGCCAGCGCTGTTGCCGGTATTTCTTCCGATGCCGAAGGCAACTACGTGTTCAACCTGGTAAATGACGACGAAGTCTCCGCGCCTGTAGGCACAATTGTCATCAGGGACGGGGAGAAGGCAGTTTTGTCAGACATCAAGCTCGGCGACAAGCTGCTCTACGATGCGGAAGACCCGGCCACTTACATTGAAGCGGCCATTGACGAGGATGCACCGAAACTCGACACTTACGTTGCTGAGTACGATGGTGACCTTACGGTTACCTTGACCTTCAACGAAGAAGTACAACGGCCCACGGTCTGGATTGACGGCGTGAAATATACCAAGACCGTGGCCGGTGAGGTGCAGTACAGCACTTGCGACTCTATAGAATGGGTAATCACGGTCATTGGTGTCGACGATCCTGGGAACCATGTATCCTTGGCAGTTACAGCCAGTGACTATGCAGGGAACGTGCTGAACGTGACGCCTGGAATGATTCCAGTGGCAGTACCCTGAGTAAAAAGCAGTCTGTTTTACGGGGCGAGGGCGGAAAGCTCTCGCCCTTCTTTTTTGCAGGCCCGAAGGCCGGTTCAGCGCAGAAAACACTTCGTCGCTTTCCCGGTTGAAAATATCTGTCATC
>CAZYEC010000005.1:0-61561 GCA_964646385.1 uncultured Eubacteriales bacterium
CCGGGATCTGCATCCAAAACTTTTTCGATCTCAGATGATGAAGCGCGCAGATCCCCCGTTTCAAAATAGACTTCTGCAAGGCCCAAACGGCAATCCAGCATTCCCGGGTCTTTCTCAAGGGCTTTCTGGTAGGTGCCTGCCGCAGCGATAGCGTCTTGCTTTTCCTTAAGAGCGTCCCCCAACGCCAAACCGAAAGGGGCCCACCCGCCAGAAATCCCCTCACCCAAAACCGCGACTTCTACGGCTTCATGTAGGCACCCGAGCCTTGTGAGAGACTTTGACAGCATCACGTGCAAGTCAGGATCTGCCGGCAAGTGTTTGGCGGCTTCTTCTAAAAGACTCCTGGCACCACCGTAATCGCCCTCGGCAAAAGACAGGCTGGCCAAAGCGCAATAGGCTTGAGGGGTTGCTTTTTTGCTGTTAACCGCTTGCCGGTACCTTTGATGAGCTTTGCGATAGTCGTGCCAGATCCAACGGTTCATAAAACCCACATGCTCGTCAATTATCTGGGGCACCAGGACTTTGCCTGTCCCCAACCACAACAAAATCACCAAAAAGACCAAGCGCCCGTCAAGTCTCAAAAACGCCCAGGATGCCAAACCGAATGTGACGATTACTATAAGAACATAATTCCACCAATGCCTTAAAGAGAATCTCAATGGTTCTCGCACAAAAACCCTCCCTGGCAATAGCATTGCCAACCGGGGTTCGATCTTTTCTCAAGACGCTATGAGACTGTGTCCCCCAATCTCGCTGCCCTTTCCGTCAGGAGCTCGGTATATTTCAACCCAATGCCCGTGTTCAAAATGAGAACGGGGTCGTCCTGCCAAACGAGCCCCATTTCTTTTATCACTTGGGCCGCTTTCACAGCCGCCGCTCCTTCCGGGCAAATGAGGGCCCCGTCTTCCCGGGCCGTCTCTTTCCAGGTTTCCATTATCTCCCTATCGGTAACAGACAGTGCTGTTCCTCCCGATGACCTCACGGCTTCAAGAACCAAAAAGTCTCCCAGGGCCGAAGGCACCCTGATCCCGGCCGCAAGCGTGCTCGCGCCCATGAAAAACTCTGCTCTGTCCATGCCTTCCCGGTACGCCTTCGCGATTGGCGAACAACCTTCAGCTTGAACGCTCACCATTTTTGGAAGTGGGCCTTTCAGCCAGCCCAGTTCTTTCAGTTCCAAAAATGCTTTCCACATGCCGATCAAACCCACTCCGCCACCCGTGGGATATATGATGGCGGCAGGCAGAACAGGACCAAAATCCTCCCAAATCTCCAGGCCCATGGTCTTTTTTCCCTCGATGCGGTAGGGCTCTTTGAGGGTAGCGGTCTCAAAATAGCCGTGCTTTTCTGCCGCTTCTTTCGCAACCCTGCCCGCATCTGAAATGAGCCCTGGGACCAAATACGTTTCCGCGCCGTAGGCCAAGCATTCAGCCTGATTGGATGCGGGGGCATCCTCGGGCATCACTACCACCATCTTCAGCCCCGCCGCCGCGGCATAGGCAGACCATGCTCCGCCGGCATTCCCGGCAGTAGGCATGGCCATGGCTCTGACACCCAGTTCTTTGGCCTTGGACACCCCTACCGCAGCGCCCCGTGCCTTAAAAGTCCCGGTAGGGTTCATCCCCTCATCTTTCATGAGCAAATGTTTCAGACCGTACCGCCTTCCCATTTTCTTGAGCCGGAACACCGGCGTACCGCCTTCCCCCAAGGTTACGGCGCTTCCCTCATCAACCAAAGGCAAAATCTCTTTGTAACGCCATACGCCTTTGGGACGGTTTTTCCACTGTTTCGGATCAAATTCTGAAGCCATATCTTTCAAACGATACCTTACCAGAAGCGGCGTCCCGCACTGGCACAGATTATGAAGGTCGGAAGGATCATATGTAGCACCGCACCTGGGGCATTCCAGTTTCTCCAAGTAAGTAATCATCGGTCTTGCGCCCTGTGATAAAGGACGCGGCACACTCCTTTCTTTATCCACCGGACTGCTCGGTGGAATCGTCCCCCTGTACCCTTGTCGCACTGTCCGGGAAACCGCCAAATTTAGGAAAATCCCAGGGCTTTTCCAAAGTGACTTTGCCTGTTTGCCCTTCCCTGAAAGCCTGAAGTAAGGTCACGCAGGCTCTGTGCGTGTCAAGGGTCCCTCCGGGACCCCGGATTCCCCTGGAACTGGCGAAAGCTTCGATGAACGCTGTGGGCTCCCGCTCGGGGCTGAGAACAGAGGCCAGCCACACAGCTGCTTCTTGGGCATCGTATGCGGTTTCCCGAAGGGCCCAAACACAAGCAAGTTTGTTCTTTACCTCACCCTTAACCCGTGAAACATCCAAAACCCCCGGGGTGTCAAGAACCATCAAAAAACTGTTTCTCTCGCCTTTGAGCCAGGTGCTGCTTCGTGTCAGGCCCGGCCTGGAACCGAAAGGGGCTTTGCGGCTTCCCAAAAGGCGATTGGCAAGTGACGATTTGCCCACGTTGGGCGTGCCAAACAACATGGTCCTAAGCGGACGTGAAAACTGACCCTGGGGACGCTTTGCATCGATGCGCCTTTTCTCCGAGCCGAGATGATCCAACAGCGGACGGATCCCCTTGCCCGTGTGGCAATTGACAGCATACGCGGGCTCGCCCAAATCCCTCAACGCCCGTATCCACTCGTCGGTGAGACCGGGATCTGCCAAATCAGGCTTAGTCAAAATGTACACGCGTCTTTTCTTCTTCAAAAAGGGTTCCGCCAATTCCCTGCATGTCCACGGCAGTCTGGCGTCAGCCAAAAACAAAAAAACGTCAACCAGGCTTAGGGCCCGGGTACTGGGCATACCCGGATGATGCAGTTTGCCCAATTCTTTCCGCCGTTCAGATCTTCTTATTTTACGCGACCCACCTTTGCCAGAGGCCAAATCCTAAAAATCGCTTTGCCTTTGAGAAGGCTCGTTTTGACCGGTCCGAACATTCTGGAATCTTCGCTGTTTGTCCTGTGATCGCCCATGACAAATACGGAGTCCGTGGGAACGAAGACGGCGTTCATCTGGTAGAATCCAGGGTTTTGGACGTAGGGCTCGTCTTTTTGCAGCCCGTTAACGTAAACTCTTCCCAAACGAATCTCTACGGTATCCCCGCCCACCGCAATCACTCTCTTGATGTAATCTCTTCTGGCATCGTTGGGGTATTTGAACACGACGATGTCTCCCCGTTTAGGTTGACCAAACCGGTAGGCAAGTTTCAACACCAGGAGTTTTTCGCCGGTCCACATAGTAGGTTCCATGGATGGGCCATCCACCACAAAAGTCTCCACCACGAGCACTCTTATCAGGATGGCAAGAACCAGGGTTATGACGACGACCTCCGCGATATCCCGGAGCGTGTCCATGCCCTAGCGCCTTGCTTCGGCTATCCTGGCCGCTTTGCCCGACAGGCCCCTCAAGTAAAAGAGCTTGGCCCGCCTGACTCTTCCGCGCCTCACAACCTCGATGCGGTCGATTCTGGGGGAATGCACCGGATATGTCCTCTCCACGCCGATTCCCGAGGTAACCCGCCTCACGGTAAAAGTCTCCCTGGAATCGCCCCTCTGTCTTTTGATGACCACGCCTTCGAAAGCCTGAAGCCTTTCCCGGGCTCCTTCTACGACCTTTAAGAACACCCTGACCCGATCCCCCGGGCCGAATTTGGGAATGTCCTTTTTCATCTGTGATTGTTCCAAAAGTCTGATAACGTCCATTGATATCACTCCTCAACCCCGCCGTGCCTTTTGGCACATTCCTCGTTCAAGACTTCTTCCAAAAGGCACCTGTCTTCAAAAGTAAGAAACACGTCTTCCAGCAAGTCTTTCCGCAAGAGAAACGTCCTTTTCAACGCCTCCTTTTTCCTCCACCGGGAAATGGCGCCGCCATCCCCGCTGAGCAGAACTTGGGGCACGCTCATGCCTCTGAACTCGGCCGGTCTGGTGTATTGCGGCCCTTCCAAAAGCCCCTGGGAAAACGAATCGGTTTCCGCCGATCCCTCGTGACCCAGCACCCCCGGCACAAACCGGGACACGGCGTCCAAAACCACCATGGCAGGTATTTCACCGCCGGTCAAAACATAATCGCCGATGGACACCTGACAATCGGCCAGAAAACGAATTCGTTCGTCAAAACCTTCGTAGCGACCCGCAATCAGAACCAGATCTCCGCACTCCGCAAGCCGCCGCGCAAGCCCGGCCCCAAAAGTGACCCCTTGGGGTGTCAGCAGCACCACGTGGGGCTTACGTCCCAGGAGGCTTTCGATCCACTCAATCGCCTCGTAGATGGGCTCCGGCTTCATCACCATGCCGGGGCCCCCTCCGTAAGGGTAATCGTCGACAGTTTTGTGGGAATCGCGGGTAAACTCCCTGGGATTAACCAACACAACTTCAAGGATGCCATTTTCTTGGGCCCTTTTCAAAATGCTCGCGCCCAACACGGACTCGAACACTTCCGGGAAAAGAGTCACTACAAATACTCTCATGTGCCCCGGAGCCCCGTTTCCGCTCGCCGAGGTTCATCGGGCAAAGCCACCGACACGCTTTTACCCTCTCTAATGGCTATCACCCTGTCGTCTTCCAGAAGAATCTCACAACCCTGAACATGAGGCCAGAAATCGCCGACTCTGAGCTCGAAAAAGCCTTGGATTTGGCCCCTGGCAACTTCTTGTCCATCCTTAAGAGCCGCGATCTCGCGAAGTCTCCGCAAAAGCCCCTCTTTTCTCCGGGCAAGCTCTTCTTGCCTGCCGGGATTTGTGCCGGCTTCGGACCCTGCCATCTCCTGATCAATATCCCTGATAGCCTTTTGAGTCTCGGCACCTAACCGGGCTTTGAGAGAAGGCGTGACTTTGGATTTTACATTCACGGCTCTGGAAATGAGCAATTGTGTCATAACCCTTCTTCTTTTCTAAATCACTCAAGCACTTCCACTATAGCCCGCTTGCCCTCTTTCATCGCGGCCGCCTGGACCAGGGAGCGCACCGCGCCTATGACCCTGCCTCTCTTGCCGATGATTCTTCCCATATCCCCGGGTGCTACCCTTATCTCAAACACCACGGCCCTTTCGCCCTCTACCTCTGTCACCAGAACGTTTTCAGGTTCATCCACGATGGATTGGGCGATGAACACTACGAGATCCCGCAACATCATGTATCCTTCTTTTCCCGCGTAGCGCGCCACTTATCCATGACGCCGGTGCGGTTCAAGATATCCTTCACAGTGGGTGTGGGAGTGGCCCCCCGGACGAGCCAGACAAGAGCCCTGTCTTCCTTAACTTTGACTGTTGCAGGATCTGTCGTGGGGTCATAGTAACCCAGCTCCTCAACGGCCTTGCTGTCCCTTTGCCGCCTCGAGTCAGACACCACGATCCGGTATGAAGGCCTTTTCTTGGCCCCCATCCTTTTGAGACGAATCTTTACTGCCAAATCAGCACCTCTCCTTTCCCTACCCTAAATGCGAAATCTTCCGGCTTTTCCCGCCGAACCCATTTGAAAAAGCATCTTTCGGACCTGAAAAAACTGCTTGAGCAGGCGGTTTACTTCTTGAACCTGCGTCCCGCTTCCTTTTGCCACGCGCCTTTTTCTGGAGCCGTCAATGAGTTCCGGCCTTCGCCTTTCGGCGGGGGTCATGGAACTGATGATGGCTTCCAAGCGCCCCCATTCTTTGGGGTCCACCTCGACATCAACTTTCATCTTGTTCATGCCCGGAATCATTTTCAAAATATCACCGAAAGACCCCATCTTCTTGACTTCTTTCATCTGGTCCAAAAAGTCTTCAAGGGTGAATTCTTTGCGACGTATCTTTTTCTCAACGGCCTCGGCTTTTTTAGCGTCAAAAGTCGCTTCTGCCTTTTCAATGAGGGTCAGCATGTCGCCCATTCCCAGTATTCTGGACGCCATACGGTCCGGGTGGAAGGTCTGAAAATCCTCAAGTTTTTCCCCGGAAGACGTGAACTTAATCGGTTTGCCCGTGACTTTTGCAATGGACAGAGCGGCTCCGCCCCTGGCATCAGAATCGATCTTAGTTAGAATGACGCCGGTTATGCCTACCGTAGTGTCAAAGGATTCAGCGACTTTCGTCGCTTCTTGCCCCGTCATAGCGTCCGCCACCAGAAAAATTTCCCTGGGAGAGGTCTCTTCCTTGATCAGCCTCGCTTCTTCCATCATTTTCTCGTCGATCTGCATCCTGCCCGCCGTATCGATGATGACGACATCCTGGGCCAGGGAGACGGCCCTTTCCACCCCTTTTCGGGCGATGAGATGGGCAGGGACCTCTTTGTCCATGGTGAAAAACCCGGCGCCTGCTCTCTCAGCCAGAATCTCAAGCTGGCGTTGAGCGGCGGGCCTGTGGATATCGCAGGAGACCAAAAGAACCCTTCTGCCCCTTTTCCTCAAAAGAAGCGCCAGCTTTCCCGCCGTCGTAGTCTTTCCGGCACCCTGCAACCCAAAAAGGGCAATGACAGCAGGCGGGCCCCCGGAAAGGTCAATGGGCTTCATGCGGCCCCCCAAAAGGTCGACGAGTTCCTCGTTAACAATTTTTACCACCTGTTGGGCCGGACTCAGGCTATCCAGCACAGCTGAACCCAAACATTTTTCTTTTACCGCCGCCACAAATTCCCTTACAATTCGAAAGTTTACGTCGGCTTCCAACAGCGACAGCCGCACTTCTCGGAGCGCCTCATCCACATCTCTTTCCGACAGCTTGCCTTTTCTCCGAAGGTTTTTGAACACGCCGGCCAGACGAGAAGCAAGGTTTTCAAACTCCATGGGACAATTGCCCCTCCTTTGCCAAGAGCCCAATTCTTTGCGCCACTTTTTCGCGGACTTCATCCCAGTCGGCTTCCGTCATGGCGTTCAGCAAGGTAAGCGCCTCGGTGGCGGCCTTTCGCACTTCCTGCGATTTCCTGACGAATCCCACGACCTCTTCGTAACGGGTAAGGGACTTTACTCCCCGTTTCAAAGCGTCTTCGGAAGCTTGTCTTGAAATGGAAAGGGTCTGTGCGATTTCGCCGAAAGAAAAATCTTCGTGCAATTTCAAGACCATTACCTGCTTTTGCCTGGGCGGCAGAAACGCCCCGTAAATGTCCATGAGAGCGCTCAATCTGTGCACCCTTTCAGGTGACCAGTTTCTTTTTCTTTCCAAAGTATCATCCTCACGGTCCAATGTAGCCTGTCATGGTTCAAGCCTTGACACCAGTCAATCCTACAACAAGCCGGGCTTGCAGGTCAACAGGGTACATCAGTCCCTTTGAAAAAGCGCTTGAGCAAATGCTGTGGGGTCAAACTCCCTCAAATCTTCAGCCGATTCTCCCACACCCGCCAATTTCACTGGCATTTTCAAATCCTCGGCTATGGCTACCGCTATGCCCCCTTTTGAGGATCCGTCGAGCTTGGTGAGGCATATGCCGGTCACCCCTGCCGCTTCCGTGAACACCTTGGCCTGAGCCAGACCGTTTTGTCCGGTAGTCCCGTCTATTACCAAAAGGACCTCGTGGGGAGCGCCGGGCAACTCCCTGGCAATGACCCTCAACACCTTTTTGAGCTCTTCAATAAGGTTTTTTCTGGTGTGAAACCTTCCGGCGGTGTCCACCAGAACAAAATCGATTTCCCTTGCGATAGCCGACCTCACGGCGTCAAAGGCGACGGCCCCGGGATCGGAGCCCTCTTTGTGGCTGATTATGGAGGCTCCGGATCGCCGGGCCCAAACCGCCAGTTGCTCCCGGGCGGCGGCCCGAAAAGTGTCGGCAGCCGCCACAATCACACTTTTTCCTTCACCTGTAAGGCTGTTTGCAAGCTTCCCTATTGTAGTTGTCTTGCCGGACCCGTTTACCCCCACCATCACGTAAACGGTGGGGCCTTCCGGTGCCACTTTCAAAGGGGCGGCTACTTCCTGGAACAATCCGGCCACCATGGACTCCATAACGCCAAAAAGGTCCCCTGTTGTCTGTATGGAGGCTTTTTTGTTTTGTTCCCGCACCCGGTCTCTCAAAAGGGAGGCGGCTCTGGTCCCCACGTCCGCCCCAATCAGGATTTCTTCCAGCTCATCCAGGAATTCGGGGGTAATTCGCCCCGGTTGAAATACACCCAAGACTTTTTCCCTTATGCCCGATGAAGTTTTCTTCAACCCCTCTGCGAACCTTCCCAAAAACCCCACGCCAAAGCACCCCCGAACCAGTTATGAATGAGCGTCTGCAAGGCGCATCCCAAAAATCCTGGACACACCCGGTTCCTCCATGGTGACCCCGTAAAGCAAGTCCGCAGCTTCCATGGTCTGTTTCTGGTGAGTGATCACCAAAAACTGTGTATCCTCGGAATACCTTTTCAAGAACCTGCTGAACCTCACAACATTTGCTTCGTCCAACGCGGTGTCCACCTCGTCAAGCACGATGAGGGGGGAAGGTTTCGCAGACAAAATGGCAAAAATCAAGGCCAGCCCGCACAAAGACCTTTCGCCCCCGGACAGCAAGTTTAGGTTCTTCTGCCTGCGGCCCGGAGGCTGGGCCACAACCTCCACACCTAAAGACCCGTCCACCAGAACCAAAGCACCCTTTCCGCCGCCGAAAAGGTCTTGAAATATGTGGCTGAAACTTTCGGACACCTGCCTGAAAGTCTCCGTGAACCGGGTTTCTATCTCCCTTTCAACGTATTGCCTGGCTTTATGGATCTCCCCTATTGCGGTCAAAACATCATCTTTTTCCGCTGTTATAGCGTTTATCCTGTCCGTGAGCTCCAGGTACTCCTGGCCAGCCTTCAAATTCACGCTACCCAAAGCCTTAATCTCCACATCAAGAGATTCCATTTTGGAAAGCCCGGCTGAACGAGAGAGCCTGCCGGTCTTAACAGTGTCCGTCCGAAACACCCCAAACTCCCGGGAGAGATAATTCGTGGTTTCCTTGTGAGTCGCCGACATCGTCTCCGCCTGGGCCATCAGCTCGACTAACCTTGCGCCGGCAGATGTCCGTTCCCCGGCCATCTTCTCGGACTCCTGCCTCAACTCAAGTATTCGGGCCCCAAGACTTTCTTTTGTTGCAGTCAGTCCTTTAATTTTTTCGACGATCTCCCTGACCCCGGCATCGAGCCCTTGAATTTCCTGCAATAAAGCACTTTCTTCGTTTGAGGCCTGTTCCATTAGACTTTTCTGTCTGGCCATTTCGCCCATTTCTTGTTGAAGGCTTTTTGTGAGGGAAACCCGTTCCCCCGAGAGCCCTTCCCTGCGCCTGAGAATTCTCGACAAATCCCTATCCAAAGCCTCTTTATCCGAGGCCAACTGCCTAACGTTTTGAGAAATCTCTTCATCTTGCACCACTTTCGATCGCATCTCTTCTTCGAGGCGCTCAAGGCCGGTCTCCTTGCAGGCCATTTCCGCAGCCAAAGCAGCCTCCTGCAAGACGGCATCCTGCAAATCCGAAGCGGCTTTGGAAATCTCTTCCTCCAAAGGACCTGCGGCAGCCAATCTGTGTGCAATTTGCCGCTTAAGGGAGTCCATAGAGGCCCTGGTCCTGGACAATGCTTCTTCCAACCGAACCGCGGTGCTTTCGTGTGTGAAACGATCGACCCGAGCCTTTTCCAATTGCCCGCTTACACTCCGCAGCGCTTGTTCCAGACATTTTCGCCTTTCCAGAACCTGACCGAGTTCTTGGGTGAGCCGCCCCTGGGCCGCAGTCACCTCCGATAGCTCCTGCCTCCTTCTGAAAAGCCCTTCGTGCCGCGGAGCATCCCCGCCGGTAATGGCCCCCCCGGGTTCCAGACTTTCCCCCGAAAGGGTCACCACCCGGGTCGCCCAGCCCGATGCTTTCATGAAACCCAAAGCGATATCTACGGTTTCGGCCAAAACGACGCGGCCAAGCAGGTGTTCCGCACACGGGGCAAGTTCTTTAGGATAATCGACTACTTCCAAGAGCGAGCGAACTCCAAAAGTTTGCCCCACCAAGGACTGCAACCTGGCGTTCAGTAACCGCGGCCGTATGAGATTTAAGGGAAGGAAGGTGGCCCTGCCGCTCCTTTTTGACTTGAGCAGAGATATGGCCGCCTTGGCAGCCTCCTCCCGGTCGACCACAATGTTCTCGGCGGCGCCTCCAATGGCAGCCGACAAAGCCGGTATGTAAGCGGCCGGAGCGTTCAACAGCTCCCCTACAGAACCGCGAATGCCCTCAAGAGTTCCGCTGTCCCTGGCGGCTAAAATCGTGCGAGGTCCTCTGGCATAGCCTTCGAAAGACCGCTCCAAATCAGTAAGGAGCCTCTTTCTGGCGTTAAGGCCCGAAAGCCTGGCCCCAAGACTTTTTTCCGAAGCGGCAACTTTGTCAAACTGCTCTTGCAGCGACGTTTCGTTAACATTGAGGGTTTCCAGAGTTTCCCGGGCTTTGCCTAAGCGATAGGCAGCCAAATTGGTCTGTTCCTCAAGAGAGGCTAATTCCTGCCGGTGGGCATCAATCTGTGAAGTCGCCGACGATACCCATTCTTTGAGGTTTTCCAGGTCTTTCTCCTTAGATTCCAATTGCCTCCTGGAATCTTCTCTGGCCTTTTGGTACTTACTGGCCTGCGACGCCAGAACCAGCACATCTTGCCTTAATGCGATGACTTTCTCGCTGAGGCCCTTGAAAGAAGCCTCCGATAATGCCCGTGACTCTTCCGCCTTCTGAAGGGCCAGCTGAGCGATCTCAAGCTTTTGGGCATGCTCCGCCGACGATTTCTGTAGGATTTTCTCTTCCGAGGAAATCTTGGCGAGGTCTCGTTCGATTGCGGTTCTGCGAACGGCCCTTGACTCCAATTCTCGCCCCAAAAGTTGTGATTGGTTTCTGGCGAAATCTCTTCTTTTCTCCAAAGAAATCAACCCGCTCAAGGCCTGGTCTCTTGAAACCTGAGCCCCTGCCAAGGCTTGTTCTGTTCCCACGCATTTTTGTTCCAGGTTTTCCTTTTCGACTCTCATTTTGGGCAGCTTCGCCTCTATAACTTTCAGGTCGGACCTGCATTTTTCTACGCGAGTCTTGGTAGAGGCAATTTTCCGTTCTTCTTCTTCGGCCTGGTGAAGCAGCATGGAAAGCTCGGTGTCCCTGCGTTCTTGGGACAAACGGTAGTATTCAAGAGCAACATCCCTATCTGAAGCCAGCCGGGAACGTCTGTCGCCAAGCTCGGCCATAAGGTCATCCAGACGGACCAGATTGGTCTCGGCCGCTTCAAGTCGCGATTCCATATCTTTTTTGTCTAGTTTGACCCTGGCAACCCCTGATGCTTCCTCGATCCAGGCCCGTCTGTCCTGAGGCTTGCCTAAAGCCAGTTCTTGCACCATTCCTTGGCCTATGACGACGTAACCCGTGTGGGATAATCCGGTTCCTGCCAAAGTCTCAACCACATCTTTCCACCGGACCGGCTTTCCGTTAAGTTTGTATTCGCTGGTGCCGTCCCTGGTGAGTCGCCTGCCGATTTCGGTCTCAGCTTGGCTGTTTTCGGTAACCCCGTCAAAAAGAAGCGTGACCTCGGCCATGCCCATGGCTTTGCGCTTTTGAGTACCTGAAAAAATCATATCCTGTTGTTTGGAGGATCTCAGTACCCTGGGGTTCTGTTCTCCCAAAACCCACCTTAAGGCATCCGCCAAGTTAGATTTGCCGCAGCCGTTGGGCCCCACTATGGCCGTTATGCCGGGCCCAAAGGATACCTCGGTTCTGTCGGAAAAAGATTTGAAACCGTGCAACGAAAGTCTGCTTAGCACTTCGGAAGCGACCTCCTATACCCTTTTCATGTAGGCAAGTTTACTTAACGCGGGTAAAGGAATCCCATAAACCAGCAATAAGCTTAAGATAGGTTTTCTTTGTCTCGCAAATTCCTGGGAGTGATTCGCCTTTGTCCATTGTAGACGACATAGCTAGGCTTGTCCTTAAAAACCCCAACATTTCTGCCCGCGAAATAGCACAGGTCCTGGGTTATGCGGAACAAAAATCTGTGTATTACTGGCTGAGAAAAGCCGGTTTTAAAGGCATGAGAGACTTTCGACAAGAAGTTCTGAGCCGGAATTTCTTTGTGGATACAGGCACTGTGGACGCCCCCGTGGCAAGAGACCAGGATTCCACAGAATCTCTGCCTTCCAAGTTGGGTCAGTACCTGGCGGAGCATCTTGACCCGGGAAGCCTGCTGGTGCTTCTGTCCAGGGACTCGGGCCATATCGCCTCCTCGGGCGACGTGGCCGTAGCGGATCCCAAAGCCCCCGAATCTCAGGGGGATCTGGTGGCAGCCAGAATAGAGGGGTCTACGGGCATCGCCAGGCGCTATCTTACACCGGGCGACCCCATATTCGTCGACCCTGCTGACCCAAAAATCACTTTGCTGCCGGAATACATAATAGGGAAAGTCGTTTTAGTTGTGCGTAGACTGCTTTAGGGCAAGAAACCTCGCCGCGGCGTCTTCCTGGGCTTCTTTTTTGGATCTGCCTTTTCCCAAAGACACTTGTTTGCCGCCTACCAGACAAGCCACGGTGAACAGCGGTATATGATCCGGGCCTTCAACGGACACAACTTCATACCGGGGAGTACTGCCCAGACCCCACTGGGTTTGCTCCTGAACAAGGGTTTTTGGGTCCACAGGAACCTCCTGAAACTCCCGGCTCGCCACGATGAGTTCTATGAGCCTCAGGGTTTCATCCCAGCCTTTTTCCAGGTAGAAACCGCCGATCACTGCTTCCATTGCCCCGGCCAGGATCGTTGGCCTGCCCCTGCCGCCCGACGATTCTTCGCCGCGTCCCAGCAAAAGATGGTCGCCCAACCCCACCGCTGCCCCCAAAGAAGCCAATGCCGCCCCGGAAACCAAATGGGCCCTCATCCGGGTGAGATCCCCTTCGGGCGCACCGGGGTATTTGTTGTACAGCAGATGACCTACGCCCAACTGCAAGACCGCGTCCCCCAGAAACTCCAGCCGCTGGTTAGATACCGTACTTCTTTCGTTGGCGTAGGAAACATGGGTAAGAGCCTCACGGCGAACCTCGACGCTCAAACCTTGCAAGGCCTTTTCGAAAGGTTGCCTCACTCCAGAAACCGTTTCAGTACCAAGCACGCGTTTTGCCCTCCAAATCCGAACGAGTTCTTCAAGGCCACATTTACGCAGGTCGCCCTGGCGCGATTGGGGACATAATCCAAATCACACTCAGGGTCAGGCACTTCATAGTTTATAGTTGGAGGCACCATCTGCCTTTCCAAAGTCAGCGCTGTAGCTGCAGCCTCCACTGCACCTGCCGCACCCAAAAGGTGCCCGACCATCGATTTGGTGGAAGACACCGGCACGCTTTTTGCCCTTGAGCCCAAGACTGCTTTAATGGCGATCGTTTCTATAACGTCATTTGCCGGGGTGGATGTCCCGTGAGCATTGACGTAATCCACTTCAGCCGGGGCTATATTGGCCGTGCGGAGAGCCCTGTTCATCGCATTGATTGCCCCTTCCCCACCGGGGCTGGGGGCTGTCATATGGTAAGCGTCGGAACTCATCCCGTACCCCACGATCTCGGCGTACACCCGGGCCCCGCGCCCAGCAGCGTGGTCCAAGGATTCCACAACCAAGACGCCCGCCCCTTCGCCCATTATGAACCCGTCTCTTTCTTTGTCGAAAGGACGGCACGCCCTGGCCCCCAAATGGTTTTTCGTGGAGAGCGCCTTGATGGACGAGAATCCGGCCAGGGCAAGAGGGTGCACCGATGCTTCCGTTCCGCCGGCCAGCATGACCTCGGCATCGCCCCTTTCCACTATCCGGTAGGCATCACCGATTGCGTTTGTCCCCGTGGCACAAGCGGTGGCAACCGTGCTAATAGGTCCTTTGAGGCCAAGGTCTATTGCGACCAGGCCCGACGCCATGTTGGCTATCATGGCGGGAATGAAAAATGGGGAAACCCGCCTGGGTCCCTTTTCAAACAGCACTTTTGCTTCCCTGGCGAAAACCTCGATCCCGCCGATACCCGTACCGATCAAGACCCCCGTCTGTTCCGGGGCGAAAGCCCCGGTGAGATTTCCATCAGCCCAGGCCATCCTTGACGCGACCACGGCAAATTGGGAGAACCGGTCCATCTTTCTGGCCTCTCGTCTGTCCAGATGGTCCAAGGGATCAAAATCCACTTCAGCAGCCAACTGGCACGGGAAGTCTTCCGGGTCGAACCTGGTGATGCGACTGATTCCCGACTTTCCAAGAACCAACGCTTCCCAAAACTCCTCTGTACCGGAACCTATCGGAGTTATGACGCCGATTCCGGTGATAACCACTCGCCTGCTTCTCACCTTCGGCCACGTCCTCTCGCACCTAAAGATGGTCCCGCACCAGAAAAGCGCGGGACCAGCCCTTTACTCTTTTGCATTTTCTTTCAAATACGCTACCGCAGAGCCCACGGTAGAAAGGTTTTCTGCATCTTCATCGGGTATTGTGAGCCCGAATTCGCTTTCAAGTGCCATGATGAGGTCCACTATCTCCAAGGAATCCGCGCCAAGATCGTCTATGAAAGAGGATCCCACAGCAACCGTAGCCTCATCGACGCCCAACTGGTCAACTATTATTTTCTTTACTCGTTCAAACACTCCATCCTGCGCCAACCGAAATCACCTCCTTGTCCTCTGCGCTATGTTATGAATCCCATGGACATACCTCCGTCCACGGAGATCACTTGTCCGCTAATGTACGAAGCCCCCGGGGACGCCAAAAACGCAACAACGCTCGCTATATCTTGAGGTGTCCCGACCCTTCCCAGAGGCACGGCCTTTTGCAATCTCTCTTTAGCTTCATCAGAAAGAGCGCCGGTCATGTCGGTTTGTATGTACCCCGGGGCTACGACGTTGGCCGTAATCCCGTAACGGGCCATCTCCCGGGCGAGAGCCCTTACGAATCCAATGACCCCGGCTTTGGACGCACAGTAATTGGTTTGACCCAAGTTTCCGGTGAAAGCCACTACCGACGACATGGCGATGATTCTTCCGGATTTCTGCCTCATCATGGATCTGGCCACCCACCTGGTGACGTTATACACCCCTTTGAGGTTAGTATCCAGCACTTTGTCCCAGTCGGCTTCGCTCATCCGCAAAAGAAGAGAGTCTTTTGTGATGCCCGCGTTTAGCACAAGCACTTCCGGGGGACCCAGCTCTCCGATGACCGATTCTACAAGGTTTTTCGCTTGGGCGTGAACTGACACGTCTGCTTTAAACGTCTTTGCAACGCCCCCAAAAGCGGCCACGGCAGCGGCGGTTTCCAAGGCAGCGCGGTCGCTGCTCAAGTAGTTTACGCCCACTTTGTAACCTAGCTTGGCCAGTTCCAGACTGCACGCTCGGCCTATGCCTCTGGAAGCCCCGGTGATTAAAGCAACAGTCATTTTGGCAAAATCTCCTTAGACAATTCAGCTAGAGGGTCCAAATCCTCGGGGCAGTGAAAAGTGATGCCGGGGACCCCGGGCGCTATCCGTTTGAGAAATCCCGTGAGACTTCTGCCGGGGCCCATTTCCACGAAAGCCCCGGCCCCGTCCCCAACCATCGCTTCAACGCAGACCTGCCAGAGGACAGGGTGCGTCACTTGTTTTGTGAGCGCGTCCCGCACCTCCCGGACAGACTCCACTACCGTACCTTCAACGTTAGAATAGACGGGAACCACCGGTTTGTTTACCTGTATTTTTTCAAGGTCTTCCGCCAGCCTTAGTGCCGCCGGCTTCATGAGTTCGCAGTGAAAGGGGGCACTCACCGAAAGGGGAATGCATTTTCCCCCTCTGCGGCTTGCTTCGGCCATTACCCGGCGAACGGCCGTTTTTTCCCCTGAAATCACGGTCTGTCCCGGACAATTGTAGTTGGAACCCGAAACAACGCCAACTTTTCTGGCTTCAAAACAGATCGAGTCTATTTCAGCGCACGACAGCCCCAATACGGCGGCCATCGCCCCCTTTCCGGGGGGACAGGCCTCTTGCATATATATTCCCCTGTTCCGGGTGAGCTTCAGCGCATCCTCCAACCCCAAGCTTCCCGCCACCACCAGGGCCGTGTACTCTCCCAGACTCAAGCCCGCAAGCATATCCGGGTGCAACCCTCGTGAACGCGCGACACGGGCGCAAGCCACGCCCGCGGCCAGCAAAGCGGGTTGGGCGTTTCGGGTCAAAACCAGTTCCGCTTCAGGCCCTTCAAAGACAATGCGCACGAAACCGGAACCCAGGACTCGCGCCGCCGTGTCGAAAACCTCCCGGGCTTCCGAAAACTCCAGGCAAAGGGCTTTACCCATCCCCACAACTTGGGCCCCCTGGCCCGGAAACACCCACGCTAGCTTGGACAAACGGGCCACCCCCGAACCATGATCACTGCCCCCGCGGAGCCGCAAACAAAGCCATGCAGCCGGGGCCTGTGTGGGTTCCAATGATGGCCCCGATTTCTGTCTCTAGACACCTTTTGGCTTCGTAGTCCTGGAGGATTGCCTTTTTCAGCTTGGCGGCCTCTTCCGGAGCTTCCGCATTGGTAATAACAAAATCGATCAGGGATTTTGGCGCTATTTTTTCCCTGAGGATCTCCAAGATCCTGGGTATAACTTTTCCTTTCCCCCGAACCCTGTCCACAGAAATTACGTACCCGTCTTTATCTAAACTTAAAATCGGCTTCATGTTAAGCATGCTTCCCAGCAAATGCTGGGCCTTGCCGATTCGCCCGTTGCGGGCCAAATAATCAAGGGTGTCAACGGAAAATACCGTGACCATCGTGTCGACCATGCGTTGTACTTCATGCACTATTTCTTCACCGGAACAGCCTGCCTCCGCCATCTCATTGGCAACCACAGCCATCAATCCAAAACCGCCGGACCCTTGCTTGGAGTCAATTACATGAATCTTCCTGTCGGGCAAAGCGTCTTGTGCAATTTTAGCCGATTGAAAAGTCCCGCTGAGCCCCGACGAAAGGGTGATGGCGACCACCTCTGAGCCATCTTGGCTCAGATCGGAAAACACCTCTTGGAAGGCCGCCGGCGACGGTTGAGACGTCCGCGGGTGGTGTGGCGATGAGCGAAGCTTGTCGTAGAAAGCCTTCCCGCGAAGCTCGAAACCGTCAAGGTATTGCTCATCCCCAAAATGCACGGTAAGCGGAACCACACTGATGCCTTTATCTATCAACACTTGTGGAGCGAAGTCCTGAGAACTGTCTGTAACGATTCGAACTCTTGCCATCGATCATTCTCCTTTCTATAAAACGATGGCCATGCTCCCCCAGCTCAAACCGGCCCCAAAGGCAACCAGAACCACCAAATCACCGTTCTTCACTTTCCCGCTGTCAATGGCCTCGCACAAGGCAAGAGGGACTGACGCCGAGGACGTGTTACCGTATTTGTCTATGTTGACCATGACTTTTTCCATGGAAATCCTGAAACGCCGGCAGGCCGACTCAATTATCCTGATGTTAGCTTGATGGGGAATCAAAAGGTCTATGTCGCCCGAATTCCTGCCGCACTGCCCCATAAGCTCGGTTATGGATCTGTCCATTATCTTGACTGCGAATTTGAACACTGCTCTCCCATCCATTTGGATGTAGTGCATTGCCTGGGATACAGTCTCCGCGCTGGCAGGAGAGCGGGAGCCGCCTGCGGGAAGAGTGAGAACAGGGGCTGACTTTCCTTCAGAACCCAAATTGAACCCAAGTATGCCCCGGCCATCTTGAACCGGTGCCAAAAGCGCCGCGCCGGCCCCGTCTCCGAACAAACAACAAGTGTTTCTATCGTTCCAGTTAACCAAGCGGGACAAGGTCTCAGCGCCAATTACCAGGACATTTTCGTAAGTTCCAGAGGCCACAAACTGGGAACCCACTGCCATAGCGTATATGAACCCGGTGCACCCGATCTCCATATCGAACGCCGCCGCCTTGTGGGCCCCCAAAGCGTTTTGAACCAAACATGCAGTCGCCGGAAAGAGGTTGTCAGGGCTTGCCGACGCGACTATAACAAGGTCCACGTCTTGTGCAGAGACTCCCGCTTTCTCCAGACACCTGCGGCCCGCTTCCACTGCCAAGTCCGAAGTGGCCATGTCTTTGGCCGCAATGCGCCGTTCCCTGATTCCCGTCATCTCCACAATCCATTGGTCAGAGGTGTCGACCATTTTTTCCAGGTCCCAATTGGTCAGGACGTGCGGGGGCACATAGGCCCCTACCCCGGCGATTCCCACCGCCCGTAGTGACATGATTTACTCTCCTTCTCCTATCACGCCTATCACACTGGCCAAAGTCTTGACCATGGTGCCCGTAACATCTTTTTCCAAGTACGTCCGGGCCTCACGAATCCCATTGGCAATAGCTTCACCGCTTGACGAACCGTGGCATTTGACAACACAACCGGCCAAACCCATGAGCGGCGCGCCCCCGTAAGAGGCGTAGTCCAACAGGTCTTTTGCTCGATCAAAAGCCCCTCTGAGCACAGAAGCAGCCGCTCTCTTAACCATGCCTGACGAAATCTCCCGTTTGATGGCCGACATAAGAAACATTGCGGTCCCTTCGCAGGTTTTCAGAAAGACGTTCCCCGTGAAGCCGTCGGCGACCACAACATCGGCCTCACCGGAAAATACGTCCCTGGCCTCGATATTGCCCGCAAAACTGAGAGGCGCTTTTTTCAGCAAATTGTAAGCTTTGCGCACAACAGCATTCCCTTTTTCGGCTTCACGCCCGATATTCAAAAGCGACACTTTGGGGTCGTTCCACCCCAACACATCCCTAGCATAAATATTTCCCATTATGGCGAATTGAACCAACGTATGAGGCCTGACGTCGGAAGACGCTCCCAAATCAACGAAAAAAACACCTTTTCCCGATAAAGTTGGAATGACCACGCCCAAACAAGGCCTGTGAACCCCGGGGGCTCTTCCCAAAAGAATGACCCCACCGGCCACCAAGGCTCCCGTAGATCCTCCGGAAACAAAAGCGCCGGCGCGTCCCTCCTTAACGGCCATGAGTCCGCGATAGACCGAAGAATCCCGCTTGTTACGGATCGCACGCAAAGGCGCCTCTTCAGGTTCTATGACTGATGGCGAGATTTCCGTCGCCAGGTTCGGGGACGAGATTTTGTTTTCAAGCAGGTGAACGGCCTTCTGGGTGCCCAACGCCAGGACGCGGGTTCCCCTTTCAAGAGCTATTCTGCACCCTTCGATATTTGTGTTCGGCGCGCCATCCCCACCCATGAGGTCCAGAGCGATAGCCGCCTGTTTGTTTTGCATTGTGTCTGGCATGAAAGTCCCTCCCCGCGCAACTGGCCGCACACTATTCCAAAGCGAAGACCAAAAATTTTCCGCGAAAGACTTCCTCACCCCCCGCCCTGGTCTCGACCAACACAACAGACTTGTTACCTTTAACCCTGAGCACTTTGGCCTTGGCAACCAAAGTCTCACCCACCTGGGCGGGCCTCTTGAACTTAAGATTGGCAATGCCGGTCACCACATTTTTCGCATCTATGAGGCAGATAGCCAAGGAGTCCGCTTGCGAGAATATGTAGTGGCTTCTAACGACGCCAGTGCGTTCAAAGACCATTTCAGGGGTGGTGACAAAGGAGGAGATGGCGGTCTTGCCCAGTTCTACATCGATGAGTTCTCCCACTATTTCCCGCTGCGCCAGAGAACGCACTCTGCCATAAGCCCTTTCGGCCACCTCTTTGGTCCGGGTCCTCTGGTCGGGAATCCCCAAAGCCAATCTGTCAAGTCTGATGGTCTGAACGCTAACCCCAAAATGTCTTGCCAATCTGCCGTCAGAAAGGAATGGGTTTTGACCCAAAACGGCTACCAGCCTTTGACGGCGATCCTTAGGAGTCGGGGGCACTGATTTCACCTCCTTCCCGGTCACGTCGCTACAAAATTATGACTAGGTCCTAATACTTTAGTGTTAGGGCTTAGTATATAACGGCTACCTATACTTTGGCAATAGCTCCTGAAAATGAATGACTCCGGCTTCCCGGAGTCCGCGAGCTTAGCCCGTTCTTGAAGGGAAAAAGTCTTTCAAAAGTTTTTCAAGAGACCCCCTGAACCCGACCGGGTCACTCTCATCCGCGTGGTCTTTTCCACGTTCCGGTGTCCACTACCGGTCTTCTTTTACCTTGAGAACTTCCCTGCCTTTGTAATGCCCGCATTCGGGGCACACCCTATGGGAAAGCATCTTGGCGCGGCAGTGGGGACAAACGACCAAATTTGGTGCCGTAAGTTTCCAGTTAGCCCTTCTTTTGTCGCGCCTTGACGCGGAATGACGTCTTTTAGGTACGGCCATCTTTCTTGCTCCTTTCTTTCAAGGCTTCCAAAAGTTTGCGACCGAAGGCGGTGGGGCTCTCCTCCTGCCCCGGGCAACTGCAAGGGCCTTCGTTGAGATTCTCGCCGCAAGTGGGACACAGCCCTTTGCAATTCTGGGAACACAGCGGCTTCATCGGCAGACTTAGCAAAATCTCGTGACCTATCATTTCATCAAGATCACAAAAGGTGCCTTCCAAAGGGAACGTCTCAACTTCGCTTTCCGATTTCTCCGGGATGAATTCATCCACAAAAATTCCTTCACAACACACTTCGAAATTGTGGGCAAACGCCGAGAGACACCTGGAGCAGATAAGCTCCACTGCACCCTTAGCCTGTGCCTCAACGTGGACATCTTTCCCCAAACAGGTCGCCACTCCCTTGAGGGCCACGGGATCCAATAACTTGACCTCAGGGTCCGAAGAACAAATTTCTCCAACCATGTCAAGAGTGAGGCTGAAGCCGGGCCGGCCCAATATGGACGAAACATCTATCTTCACTGGAGTTCCCCCTACAATAGACAGCAAGGGCTACTTAGGGATTATATCTACCTAAAAATAGTGGTGTCAAGAAATCCAGGAGTTTACCCCGGGGCAGAAGGGTTTCCAAAGTGAGATCGACAAATATAGGCACCGCCGATAGCCAGTTCATTTCGAGCACCACGCCCATGGTGGAATTCTGCGCCGATAAGCACCGTCCATGGTAACGTGAGCCGAAAATAGGCACCGCCGATAGCCAGTTCATTTCCGGCACCACGCCCATGGTGGGATGCTGCGCCGATAGGCACCGTCCATGGTAACGTGAGCCTCCAGGTTTGCTGCGCCCCACCTCCACCCCGGCCAGGGGGCTTCTCTTTCGTATAGTTGACAAGTCAACCTTTTCTAAGTTATAAGTGTATAAGTTCTAAGTGTGGCTACAGAAACAAACTTCGGAGGGCGTCGTAAATGTCACGTGTTGAACCAACAATTGAATCGTCCATTAAGGACGTTTGGACGAGCGCACACAGGATTACGCGCTCTGCCAGAAAAATGATTAATAAGGGATTAAGGCCTTTGGGCCTTTCCAGTTCGGAGGGCAACGTGCTGCTCCACTTGTTCGTCCAAGGCGGCAACACCAGTCAGGAACAGCTTGCTCAGCAACTGGATGTGGGAAAAGCCGCCGTGTCTCGGGCGGTGGACTCTCTTTCGGCAAAAGGGTACGTCACCAAGGAAAAGAGAACAGACGACCGCCGGGCGTACCGGCTGTCTTTGACGGAAAATGCGTCGCTTATCGGGCCTGCCGTAGAAGCAGTGTACAACCGGGTATATCTGGTGGCCCGAAAGGGCGTTTCAGAAGACAAATTCAAAGAAGCGTTAGGTTTGTTGTTTCGCGTTGCACAAAACTTCGAAAAAGAATAGGAGAGGCAGCCGTGCTCAAAATGCTGGTTGAAGGGCTGGCAGGGTTTGGCACCCTGCTGGGATATTATCTGTTTGCGGGTTCCTTGGCAGCTATTTTGACAAAATTCCTCAAAATCCCCAAAGAACCTGGGCGAAAAATGTTCCATATCTTGTCCGCGTTTTCCATCTTCATTTTGTTGTACGGATTTCGCACCTGGTACGTTTCGGCGCTGTCCGCCCTGATGTTTGCCCTGGTTATTTACCCGATCCTGTCCTATGCCGAGCGTTACCCCCAATACAGGGCAATCTTGGGGGAACGAAAAGGAGGGGAAGTTAAGACCAGCGCTCTTTTGACCTTCGGTGTAATGGCGCTTCTTACGGCCACTTTTTGGGGCTGGCAAAACTCCAAGTACATCGTCATCGTAGCCGTCATGACATGGGGATTTGGCGACGCGGCCGCTGCTTTGGTCGGCAAAGCCTTCGGACGGCATTTCCTGCAGCACAAACTCATCGAAGGCAAGAAAACCGTTGAGGGAACCCTTGCCATGCATTTGGTATCGGCGTTAGTGGTGTTCGTCGCGCTGTCGGCTATGACCGAATTGTCCTGGTACATCTGCTTGCTCGTGGCAGCGTTGGTAGCCCCGATTTGCGCTATCACGGAACTGCTTTCCCGGTGGGGTTTGGATACGGTGACCGTACCTATTTCTGCCGCGCTTTCCACCTTTGCCCTCATATCCTTGTTTGGGCGCTTGGGCTGGTAACATGGCCCGCACTCCTGTAAGCGCAAGCAGCCCTCTTGCGGCCGAAAGAACCATGCTCACGGCTTTGCTCCTGAGTTCTCCGGGGCCACTTGCAACCGGGATTGCGGCCATCACATGTCCTTCGGCCATCCAGATTTCTGATTTTTCCCGAAGGACAGCAGAATTGGTTGTCCTTTTTCTTTCGTGGTATGTTTACAGAAAACTGCGCCGTGGGAACTTTGAAAACGAGGCTCAACGGCTGAAATGGGAGCGTTCGGTTGGCCTGAGCGCGGGAGGCGTTATGGCGTGTTCCGGGACTGCCATGCTGGTAATGGCAGTATTTCGTTTGGCTCCCAGAAACCCCGGGGGAAATGCGGCTTTGGGTTTAGGCATAGCCATATTAGGTTTGGTCACAAACGCCTTTTTCTTGGTCCGGTACCGGCGCATAACCCGCGAGGTCCCGGGATCCGTCATCGGCGTGCAGGTCACCCTGTACAGCGCCAAAACATCCGTGGATGTCTTTGTCGTGGCAGGCCTTTTGGCAGTAACCAAAGCACCCGGGCATCCTGTGACAAGAAGCCTGGACCTGCTGGGCTCTTTAGTGGTAGCGTGCTACTTAGTGTGGAACGGCTTAAGAACAATCTGGCAGAATAAGAGTGGCTGGTGAGTAGCCGAAAGGGAACGGGCCTCTGTCGGGAACGTCGTTTGACTGATTATTCGGAGGATGAACGCAGATGAGCAGGCTTACAGGATATTTAAAACCTTTTTCAGCCATGATCGCGGGCGCTCTTTTGTCTGTGTTTTTGCAAGCGTGGGCCGAGCTCAGCCTCCCCAGTTTCATGGCAGATATAGTCGACAAAGGCATAGTTACCGGCAATACGCAACTCATATGGCGCATAGGTGGCCGCATGCTGCTCATGAGTTTGGGTGGAGCCTTGGTCGCAGTAGCAGGCGGGTATCTTTCCGCCAAAGTCTCAACAGGGTATGGCAAGAGCTTGAGGAGCGCCGTATTTTCCCACGTGGAAGATTTCTCCTTGCGCGAGTTCGACGAAATCGGAACCGCATCCCTCATCACCCGGACGACTAACGACATTACTCAAGTCCAAATGGTGGTCCTGATGTCCTTGAACATGGTAGTAAGGGCCCCCATGATGTTCATAGGCGGCGTAATAATGACGGTCTCCCGGGATCCCCGTTTGTCAGTCACGCTCATCGCCATACTGCCGGTCCTTCTGGCAGCCATCATTTTTGTAACCTCCAAAGTGATGCCGTTGTTCAGAGCCATACAGGCCAAGCTCGACAAATTGAACCTGGTTTTGCGCGAAGGTCTCATGGGCATCAGGGTCGTAAGAGCCTTCAACAGGACCGAACATGAAGCCCGCAGGTTCGACGACGCCAACAAGGACTTAAGCCTCACTTTGTTGAGGGTCCACCGAATCATGTCAGCCTTAATGCCCCTCATGATGCTGACTGTGAATTTCATGGCCGTCGTCCTCATCTGGATAGGAAGCCACAGGATCGATGCCGGTCTGCTGGAAGTCGGGGGGCTTATGGCGTTCATCCAATACGCTATGCATATTCTGATGTCGCTCATGATGGTATCGGCCATTTTCGTCATGTTTCCAAGGGCATCGGCCTCGGCCGAAAGGATCGTCCAGGTTCTGGACAGCAAATCCCTTATCCTGGATGGCGCCAGCCCTGCGGAAGCCGGCCCTGCCGAGGGGCGCGTTGAGTTTCGCGACGTAGCTTTCAGTTACCCGGGCGCTTTTTCGCCGGCGGTATCGGGCCTGACTTTTGTGGCAGAACCGGGCCAAGTGACCGCAATACTGGGCGGAACGGGTTCAGGAAAATCAACCTTGATAAACCTCATTCCCCGTTTTTACGAGGTTGACTCCGGCCAAATTCTGGTGGACGGCGTCGATGTCCGGGAAATACCCCAAGAGAAACTGCGGGCCGGAATCGGTTTGGTGCCCCAGAAGGCCGTGCTGTTCACCGGCACCGTGGCAGACAATATCCGCTTCGGTAAGGAAGACGCGACAGAAGATGAATTGGTTCGCGCCGCCCAAGTGGCCCAAGCCTTGAGTTTCATCCAAGGGCTAGATAACGGTTTCGATTCCCTTGTGGCACAAGGGGGAACCAATTTCTCCGGCGGACAAAAGCAACGGATTTCTATCGCCAGAGCCCTCGTGCGAAAGCCTCAGATTCTCATATTTGACGACAGTTTTTCGGCGCTGGATTACCGGACCGACGCGAATCTTAGAAAGGCGCTGCGGGAAAAAGCCGGCGGGAGTACGGTGCTCGTGGTGGCCCAGCGGGTCTCCACGGTCATGGACGCAGACAGGATCATAGTTTTGGAAGAGGGGCGCATGGTCGGGAGCGGAACCCACAGAGAACTGCTGGAAACCTGCAAGGTATACAGGGAAATCGTGTTGTCCCAGCTATCGGAGGAGGAAGTGGCATGAGCCAGGAGCGGTCACACAAGGCCGGAGGCCAGGGCATGCGGCCCGGGCCAGCCGTGAGGCATGCGGGCCCGGGGGGAAGGCGATCCGGAGGCCGTATGTTTGCGCCCCCGGAAAAAGCCAAAGATTTCAAAGGGACGCTCAAACGATTGAGGACTTACTTGGCCCCGAAAACCGCCCACCTTGTGGCCGTCTTTTTGTTTGCCGGGTTCAGCACCGTTTTTGCCATTTTTGCTCCTAAAACCATGGGCAGGGCAACGACCAAATTGTTTGAGGGCATCATGGCCAAAATGGCGGGAGTCCCCGGGGCAGCGGTGGATTTCGATTATATTCGCCGGACTTTGCTAGTTTTGGCAGGCTTATATGCACTAAGCGCCTTTTTCAATTACTTGCAAGAGTATATCATGGCGGGCGTGGCCCAGGCCACGGTCTATCAGATGAGGAAAGAAGTCAACGCCAAGCTCAGCCGCTTACCTCTAAAGTTTTTCGACTCCAACACACACGGAGAGATTTTGAGCCGCGTCACAAACGATGTAGACAACGTCAGCTCCACATTGCAGCAGAGCCTTGCCCAAATCATTACCGCGTCTGTAACCTTGGTAGGGGTCCTTGTCATGATGCTGTCCATAAGCCCCACCCTCACTCTGGTCACTTTTGTAACTTTGCCCTTATCGGTTTTGGTCACGGCCAACATAGCCAAGCGATCCCAAAAGTACTTTTTGGGCCAGCAGACGACTTTGGGAGAACTCGGCGGGCACGTTGAGGAGATGTACTCGGGCCACAAAATTGTCAAAGCTTTCGGGCGGGAAGCATCGTCAATTAGAACTTTTGAGGGAATAAACGAAAGGCTGTACGAAAATGGTTGGAAAGCCCAGTTCATCTCGGGGATAATTTTTCCGCTTATGGGGTTCGTCAACAACATAGGCTATGTGATAGTCGCTGTGGTAGGCGGCATTTTTGTGACCAGAAGGGTCATCGCCATAGGAGATATTCAGGCCTTCATCAACTATTCCAGGCAGTTTACCCAACCAATCAGGCAAACCGCAAACATAGCCAACATCATCCAGTCCACAGTGGCTTCGGCAGAACGGGTATTTGAAGTGCTTGACGAAGAAGAAAAGACCCCGGACCTGGAGGACGGGGCTGTGCTGGAGTCTGTAAAAGGAAATGTGGGTTTCCGAAATGTCACCTTTGGGTACAACCGGGGCGCCCCCCTCATGGAAAATCTATCCCTGGAAGCAAAGCCGGGCCAGGTGGTGGCCATCGTGGGGCCGACAGGGGCAGGAAAAACCACTTTGGTGAACCTGCTTATGCGGTTTTACGAAATCGACAAAGGCAAGATCACCCTTGACGGAGTGGATACCAAACGACTTGCCAGGGCAGATCTCAGAACCAAGTTTGGCATGGTGCTGCAAGATGCCTGGTTGTTCAACGGAACCATAAGAGAGAACATTGCATACGGCAGAAACGGAGCTACCGAAGAAGAGATAATAGCCGCGGCCAAAACCGCCCGGGCTCACCATTTCATCAAAACGCTGCCCGAAGGCTACGACACAGTCTTAAACGAAGATGCCTCCAATATTTCCCAGGGACAAATGCAGCTTCTGACTATCGCCAGAGCCGTCCTGGCAGATCCGGCCATACTTATTCTGGACGAAGCCACCAGCAGCGTAGACACCCGGACCGAACTTCTTGTTCAAGAAGCGATGCAAGAGCTTCTGAAAGGTCACACCAGCTTTGTCATCGCCCACAGACTTTCCACAGTGAAAAATGCGGATCTGATACTGGTGATGAACGATGGCGCCATAGTGGAGCAAGGAAATCATCGCGAGCTCCTGGAAAAGGACGGGTTCTACGCCGACCTTTATCAAAGCCAGTTCAACGGCGGAGAGTCGGCCACAATAGCCGTGTAAACCCCCTCGAATACCTCTTTGGACCCTCCCATATAGATTAAGGGCAGGCAAAGGAGGCCCGGGCACATGAAATTGGCGCCCCTTATCATCACTGCGGCCGCGGCATTGACTCTTTTTTTTCTCAGAACCAGGAAGGATGCTGCGGCGTCGCTTCTGCTCCCCGCACTCATAGCGGTTATAGCCTTGTCTATGGTCCTTCTCCCCGAACCTTCTTTCAAGGCGGCAGAAAGAGGGCTGAGCGTGTGGTGGGAAATCGTCCTCCCCGCTCTGCTTCCGTTCTTCATCGCCGCGGAGCTCTTGATGGGAATAGGGGTTGTCCATTTTATGGGAGTCCTCATGGAACCCCTTATGAGACCTGTGTTCAATGTTCCGGGTGCCGGGGCTTTTGTTCTGGCAATGGGGCTTGCGTCGGGTTACCCATTGGGGGCTGCACTTTCTGCGAGGTTGAAGCAGGACGGCATGGCAACCAAAGCAGAGGCTGAACGGCTCATGTGCTTTTGCAACACTTCGGACCCTTTGTTCATGACAGGTGCAGTGGCAGTAGGAATGTTCAAAAGAGTTGACATCGGGATTTACATCGTCGCGGCCCATTACCTGTCCGCCCTTACGGTGGGCTTTCTCATGCGGTTCTGGCGGCGAGGTTCTCCACAATCGCCGCCCGTCGCTCAGGGCAGCAAAGGATTCATCGTTACCAGGGCATACAGGGCCATGAGGCAGGCGCAACAAAAGGACCGCAAACCTTTTGGCGAGCTTCTTGGCAACGCAGTCAACAAATCCATCAATACCCTGCTAATGATCCTTGGGTTCATCGTGCTGTCTTCCGTGGTGTTTGAGATACTGAGAGCGGCCGGCGTTACAGCTACCCTGTCCAGAGGGCTGTCAACGCTGGTGCCCCCGGGGATAATACCGAAATCGCTGCACGAACCTATAGTCAGCGGGTTGTTCGAAATTTCAATCGGCACTTCGGCGGTGAGCACGGCAGCCGCGCCCCTTGTCACCCGGGTCGCAGTGACCAGCGGCCTCATAGCCTGGAGCGGTCTGTCGGTCCACGCCCAGGTGGCCGCGGTAATTCAGCCGTCTATGATGTCGGTGTGGCCGTACATGAGCACACGAGTCCTGCAGGGGATGCTGGCAGGCATTTACACGGCTCTGCTCATGAACCCCGGCAATCCGCGATGGTCTCTGCCCGCTTTCGAACCTGTCACCATGGAAGGGTCTCTCGCCTGGTTTCAAAGCGTGGGTGCCTCGGCGACGGCGTGCGCCGGCATTCTGGGAATTTTCGCTCTGCTGTGTTTGGCCCTTTTGGTTATAAACCTCACCTTCAAAAAGACTAGCTCCTAGTCCGCCGTCTTTTGCTCCTTGCGGACGCCGGCTCTTCTGCAGCCCAATCGTCGCGGGAATCACTTCCCGGCGCCGTGGCAGCTGCCTGTTCGAAAAGGTCTTCCTGTTGGGTCTGGGCCTGGCTGTCCGGGCTCTCCTTGTCCGTGGACAATTCCTTGCGGCCCTGGCTAACCCGTTCAGTGGCCTCTTCCAACACATCCAAAATTCTTTTCATGAGATCGTCGGCATACTCACGGGCCCCAAGATTGATTTCTCTGGCAACGTCTCTGGCCCTTTCCATCAGCTCTTCCGCTTGAGCCCTGGCTTCTTTAGTTATGGCCGACTCGGATGCTATGGACGCGATCTGCCCTTGGGCGTCTCTCAAGATCTCCTCGGCCTCTCTGCGGGCTTCCGCCAGAATCCTATCCCGTTCTTTCAGCAACCATCTGGACTGCTCAAGCTCTTGTGGAAAGGCAGCCCTCAAATCGTCTATGAGGTTGAACACTTCGTCCTCATCCACCATCAGCCGGCCAACCAAAGGAACACGAGCGCATTCGGAAAGATACTCGTCAAGCCTGTCCAGAATCTCTAGCACATCCATCATCCTACACCTCATTTTCTGTTCTTTTGGGGCCAAGCCGGTCCAAAACCTTTCCTTCCACCCGCAAAGGGACCAGTCCCTTGATGCAACCCCCGTAGCACGCCACTTCTTTTACAAGGCTTGAACTCAAATACAAATGCTCAAGCGAAGTAACCATGAAAACTGTCTCTATATCGGGCGACAATTTTTTGTTCATGAGCGCCATTTTGAATTCATAATCAAAGTCCGACACCGCCCGCAACCCTTTCACCAGTACTCTGACGCCCTTCTCCTTGGCGTAATCGACCAAAAGGCCCGAGGCAGCCGCGACCCGCACGTTGGGCATTGCCTGGCAGACGTCTTTAATCATGTCAACGCGCTCTTCCACGGTAAACAAGGGATCCTTTTCTACGTTTGTAAAAACCACCACATAAAGCACGTCAAAACATTTTGAGCTCCGCTCGATGATGTCGTAGTGCCCGCAGGTGATGGGATCGAAACTTCCGGGGTATATGGCTTTTAGCACCGGGGAACCCTCCAGTCGCCAAGAGAAGAATATCGATCCATTTTTGCGTTCTCTCTCGCTAATAGTGTATAAATCAGCATACATTTGTCCATAGTAAGTGGCGAGAGTCAGGGTGCAATCATGAGATTGCCCCTAACAGGCTCTTCCTCCGGTTTCTCCTCTCCCAATGCCGCTTCCAAAAGAGGCGGCATTTTTTTAGCCGGTCGCCGGAATATCTCTTCTAGAACAGGTGAGACAAAACCTGCTCACAACTGTGTTCAGGGTTTGGGGTTACCCGCTTTCCCGCAACAAAAGGTAGACTCCTAAGATAAGAAGCAGGCCCCCAAAAATCTTGGTGGCCGACAGACTGACCTTTGTCCCCGTGACCCCCAAGCAATCCAGGACCAGAGCGGCAGTTATCTGCGTTGCGACTATTGAAGTGGTCGCGGCGCCCACTCCAATTTCACCGATGCTTTTAAGCACGCCCCAAATGATGACCACGCTCAGCGGGGCGCCCAAAAAAGCCCACCACGGCGCTTTGCCTGCCATTTTTATGTTTCCGCCGGTGAGCCCTGTAACGAGTATGATGCCGAGAATCAGCGAGCCTATCACGTGGACTATAAAAGATGCCTCAAAGGATCCCGTTTTCTTTCCCAAAACGGCGTTCAGGGTTCCTTGAACAGCCATGGAAGCTCCGGCCAAGCCCGCCAAAACAAGCCATGTCAGTTTCAAGAACAATCGCCACCCTTCTGCGGGAGATAGACAAGGCCACATCTTGGGTAGTATAGCACTGGGAGCGCATCAAAAATCCCGGAACCTTTGTCAGGAGGTAAGATTATGTACTGGCAAGAAAGCGCAAGAACCGATCTTGCCGTGGAACGGGCCCAGTTGGCCGGCAGGCAGGCGGGCGTTCCCGTACCCGGACTGAACATACGTGAAGAAACGGTTGAAAACATGAAACTCACACGGGTTCAGGTTTCCACCCCGGAGGCGGGCAGACAGGTGGGCAAACCCCCGGGCAGATATTTCACCCTGGAGTGCCACGATCTTCGATTCAGGAGCAGAACCACTTTGAAAGCCGTCGCCGAAATTGTGGCCAGAGAAATCACCGAATTGGCCGCGCTTCCGCGCCGGGGGGACATCCTCATTGTTGGGCTCGGCAACTGGCAGGCGACTCCCGACGCTTTGGGCCCCAGGGTTGTATCCCAGCTGATGGTCACCCGCCATATCCGAGAATTCATACCCCAGGAATTGGGCGGCCGTCTCAACCCGGTGGCAGCCATTTCTCCGGGAGTATTGGGAATCACCGGCATGGAAACCATCGATATCGTGCGGGGCTTAGTCCAGCAGATCCGGCCCGAGCTAGTCATTACGGTCGATGCATTGGCAGCCAGGTCCCCGTCCAGGTTGCTCACCACGGTCCAAGTAGCGGATACAGGCATTCAACCGGGTTCCGGCGTAGGAAACAAGCGTCCGGGTATCAACATGGAGAGTCTTGGCGTTCCAGTGCTGGCTATTGGCGTGCCCACCGTAGTCTCGGGAGCGGCCATAGCCGCTGACGTGCTGGACAGCTATTTTGCCAAGTTCAACCCAAAAGCCAGGGCAACTTTGGATTCTGTCGGCGATTTCCTAACCCAGGATCTTGCGGACCTTATGGTTACTACCAAAAATATTGATTTGGAAATTTTGGAAATGTCCAAGCTTTTGGCGGCATCTCTGAACCGGGCAACCCAGCCTGCCATCAGCGAAGAAGAGATGATGGACTACCTTCAATGACGCACCGCTGGGAAAGGGGCAGCCTGCGCTGCCCCTTTCGGATTTGGTTTTTACGCCTTAGAACTGCGGTTTTTGACCTGCCCCGTGAGGAGCGAACCCGCCAGAAACCAGGTGTTGCTGTGCAAACTCCACCATCCGCCTGACCATGTGGCCGCCGACCGCTCCGCAAGTCCTAGAGGGGATGTCGCCCCAATAACCGGCGGGAGGATGGATTCCCATCTCTGTGGCCACCTCGTTCCGGAAGCTATCAAGCGCGGCGCGTGCTTCGGGTACTACTGCAATGTTTCTTTTCTGCCCGGTGCCCATTTGTTCACCTCCTTCCTTATTCGCAACTTATTATGTTCACTAACCGGGCAGAAATTCTGACATTTTGTGTCATTTTTTTAGCGAGACATGCCGTATTTATGCAAATCGCCAAATTTTTGCCTAATTTTGCCTACTAAAGCGTTTTCCGCCGGGGTACCTTTGCCATCCCAGACGCGATCCACTAAACCCTTAGCGGCATCCCTTGCTTCCAGCAAGACTTTTACAGACAGCGACAGGTCGGACAATTTTGCCCAACCGTCCCCGCTTTGCTTTGTACCAAAAAACTGCCCCGGGCCTCTTTGTTCAAGATCCATTTCGGCGATTTGAAATCCGTCGGAGACTTTTTCCATTATAGCCAGCCGCCTGCGGGCCTCGGGTCCCTCCTGGGAGGATATCAAAAAGCAGAAGGATTGGGCCGTTCCACGTCCTACCCGGCCTCTCAACTGGTGCAAGGAAGCCAATCCGAAAGATCCCGCATCCTCCACGACCATACAGGTGGCGTTTTGCACGTCCACCCCAATCTCGATAACTGTGGTGGAAACCAGGACATCTATGTCCCCCGCAACAAAACTCCGCATCACGGGGCCGGATTCATTTTTGGGCATAGCGCCGTGAAGGAGGCCCAGCCTGGCTCCTTTCAGATACCCGGCCGCAAGCTCCTGCTTCACCAGTTCCGCGGCCTTGCGCCCGGTCTTTCCCTCTTTTATGGTTGGGCACACTACATAGGCTTGACGGCCGGCCTCAACTTCCTCCATAACTTTTCTGTATGCCTTGAACCTGTTTCTTCCGGACAACACGCGGGTTTCGGAGGGTATTCTTCCCGGGGGCATCGCGTCTATGATCGTTATGTCCAGATCGCCGTAAAGGGTCAGGGCCAGGGATCGCGGGATCGGAGTGGCACTCATTACAAGCACGTGGGGAGAAAAACCGGGAGACTTTTCGGGCAGGCTCAACCGCTGTTTGACCCCGAACCGGTGCTGTTCATCTGTCACCAGAAGACCAAGATTGTGCCAGCGGACCCCGGGTTCCAGCATCGCATGGGTGCCTATAAGTACGTTTATGTTGCCTGCACTTAAACCTTCCAGGATTTCCTGGCGCTTTTTTGCTCCGAGGTTGCCAACCAACAAGCCATGAGCAGCCATGTCACCGCAAAGCCTCTCAAAAGTGTCTCTATGTTGTTCCGCCAACACTTCCGTAGGAGCAAGCAATGCCCCCTGGTACCCATTTTCCGCAGCCGCTAACAAAGCATACAGGGCCACAACCGTTTTCCCGCTCCCAACATCCCCTTGCAGCAGCCGGTTCATAACCTTCCCCCGGGAAAGATCCCTGCGCAGATCCTCCACCGCTTTTGCCTGGGCGCCGGTGAGAGCAAATGGCAAACCATCGAGGAATTTTTGGGCTGCACCGAACTTCCCAAATTTGGCAGGCCCCGGGGCCCGGTCTTGTTCTTTGCGCATGGAAAACAGGGCAGTTTGGATAAGAAAAACTTCGCGGAAAGCGTGAGCCCTTTGGGCAAGCAGCCATTGCGCTGCTGTCGCGGGCTTGTGAATCTGCAGGTAGGCTTGCCTCTCATCAGGGTACCCCAAGCGGCGCAAAATCCCGGGAGGCACCCAAGTTTCAACATAGCCCAAGCCCGTCCTCAGGATCTCCCCGATGATCCGCTCGATGGCAGAAGATGGCATGCCTTGTGTCCCGTGATACACCGGGACCACAGGACCCCATGCGGCAGGTTCCGTTTGATGGCGCCACAGAGGATGGGCCATTTCCAACCCGTTCCTGCGCCATTCCACCTTGCCGGAAGCCAGAACAGTCTTACCCCGCTTGAAGTTCAGATGGATGTAGGGCATGTTGTACCAAACGAGGTACATGGCGGAAGTACCGTCGGTAATGCCCACCCTTAGGGCCCGGCCCCTTTGGCTTCCCACAAAGGATACCGACATCACTTTGCCCTGCACTGTAATTTCGTCCCCGGGCCGCACAGCGTCCATGGAAGTGACTTTAGAGAAATCGTCGATTCGGAAAGGGAAATGATTGATTAAGTCCCCTACAGTGACGATGCCCAGGCTGGCCAGAAGCGCGGCTTTTTTTGGCCCCACACCTTTTACATACCTTACGGAATCCTCAAAAGAGATTGAGGCCATTATTCAGACGACGCAATGTAGTAATACAAAGGCTGACCGCCGTCATGAAATTCGATCTCGATATCAGGGGAAAGTGCGGTCCTCAGAACCTTTTGGGCCAATTCTGCAGATTCTTCCGACACGTCTTGCCCTCTGTACACGGTGACGACCTCATCGTCGCGCCTGACCATAGACAAAACCACAGCCACCAGAGCTTCCTCCGGGTTGTTGCCCACCACCTCAACCTTGCCGTCAATAAGCCCCAATATATCTCCTTGTTTCATGATGTGTTTCCCAAACTTGCCGTTTCGGGCGGCGAACGTGACTTCGCCGGTTCGCACTCTCTTGATGGCTTTGGCGGCACGCTTAAGGTTTTGCCCCATCCCTTGGGTCAAGTTCAGTGACAACAGCGCGGCCACACCTTGGGGCACCGTCTTTGACGGAATGATGTACATGCCGCGGCCGGTAAGCTTTTTGGCTTGTTTGGCAGCCAAGAAAATGTTGCCGTTATTTGGTAGAAAAATGATTTTTTTAGCATTGACGGTTTTGACGGCAGATGCCAGCTCGGCAGTGGAGGGATTCATGGTGGCGCCGCCCTCGATAACCAGATCGCAGCCCAAACTTTTCATAATCTCCGTCAACCCGCGGCCCGCTACCACTGTCACTATGCCTGTGTCCTTTTGAGCAGGTTTTTGCCCGCTGAGCAAAACGGGCGTTGCCGAAACGGCGCCCCCGGAGCCTCCGACTGCAGCAACCGGCCCCGCCAGCCTTTGCCCCATGGCCTCTGCCGCCTGTTCGATCATGTTGTCGATGGTAACTTGGGACAAAGACCCGTACTTTAGACTCAAAGTTAAGACCTCTCCGGGGATTTGGGTGTGTATGTGGACCCTGGCAAGGGTTTCTGACCCCACAACCAACAAAGAATCGCCGTATCCCGAGAGTCTTTCACGAATCTCCTCCAAAGGAAGGTCAGACCCGGCCAATAAAAACTGGGTGTCGTAGGGGTAAGTTATGCCGGCAATCTCAACCCCGTGGGCATGGTCCGAGACGGCCGGTGTGGATTCTCGGTGCATTTCCGCAAACGCAACCGGGCGAGCCCCGGCTCGTCCTTCCGAAGCAAAACTCGTAAGAGCGCCTTCGACGATGTGCACGAGTCCTTTGCCCCCCGCGTCAACAACTCCCGCTTGCCTCAGCACGGGCAACATGTCGGGGGTTTGCAGAAGTACATCTTTGGCTTTTGCGAGGCCCGAGTGCAAAACCTCTCTGACGCTTTTATCGGATCCGGCTTCCTTTACGCCGTCCCTCATACCCCGCAAGACTGTCAAAATGGTGCCCTCCACAGGCTTCATGACTGCCTTGTAAGCCGTAAGAACTGCCTCATCGAAAGCAAGACCGATTTCTTCGGCGGGCACTTTGTCCTTTCCCGCAAAATATTTGGCTATTCCCCGCAGTATTTGGGACAAAATGACCCCGGAGTTCCCCCGAGCACCCATAAGAGCCCCGTGACTTGCCAGCTCCGCAGCCCTGGAGAGGCTGGAAGGCATTTCCCCTTTGACACTGTCCGCTGCGGCCCCCAGGGTAAGGCACATATTCGTCCCCGTGTCCCCGTCCGGAACCGGAAACACGTTAAGAGCATCAACTTCTTTTTTGTGGTTTTGCAGATTTCGTTCCGCGGACGCGATCAAATCCCGAAACAACGGGCCGTCTAGCATCTTACTGGTCATTGTAGGCTCCCCGAATCAGCTTGTATCCTTATTCCCTGCACGTTCACAGTCACCTTTTTCACAATAAGCCCCGTAGCCTTCTCCACCGTGTACCGTACCTTATGGATTATCATTCTGGCTACCTCGGTGATCCGCACCCCGTACCCCAAAACCACGGACAAATCGATGTACACCGAGTCCCCCTCCACAGACACGGACACGCCACGGGACAGGTTCTCTTTGCCCAGAAGCTCGGAAATTCCGTCCGTCATCTTCCGGCCGGCCATACCGACAACTCCGTAGCATTCCGTGGCAGCCGCCCCGGCAATGGTCGCAATAGCCTCTTCTGATAATACCAGCCTTCCCAGGCCGGTCTCAACATGTTTACCCGATACCGGCGGCAATGATCACCCTTCTTTCTGCCCTTTAAGCAACTTTGCAGGGTTCTTCTAAATTCTATGGCATTGTCAGCTTTTCCTTCCACACTTTGTTGTGCTAGAATGAACTGGTCTTAAGTAGTCGTGCAAGGAGGTCCTTTCGGTGCCCAGATGTGAAATTTGCGGTAAGACCAAGTCGGTGGGCAACCGCGTGAGCCATTCAAATATAAAAACGAAGAGGACATGGTCCCCTAACGTTCAGAGAGTGCGCGCAGTCGTTAACGGCCACAGGCGGCGTATATACGTTTGCACCAATTGTCTTCGTTCCGGCAGGGTTCAACGGGCCGTCAGATAAGATACGCAAAACGAGAACACCTCCCGCGAGTTTGACGTGAGAGGTGTTTTGATTTTGACCGTTTTACGGCCTGTGCCCAAGAAACCCCAGGATTACCCTGACGATTCCCGAAAACCCTTTGGGAACCCGCACCACTCGCACTTTCAAATACGGTTGACCTCCTTCGGGAGATTACGTGCTCTTAAAAACCAGCCACGCGCCCGCGATCAGCCCCGCACCGCAGGCGGACAACAATGCCCAGGGTGGGACTGCTATGACCAATATGACGACTCCTGCCGCCGCCATAAGGAGAGACGCCGCAACGCGGTTTGAGAACCCGCGCCTCCTAAATCTCACAAAAATCACCGCACAGGAAAAACAATAGCCACACCCTGCACAGTATATTCACGAACCCAAAGAGGTGTCTCCCCGGAGGCTCAATATGGCGTTGCGTTTGTCCCGGGCGTTGAATACGTAATTGCCCGCCACCAGAATGTTGGCCCCTGCCTTTCGCAAGGCACCGGCATTATCCCCGGAAACGCCGCCGTCGGCTTGGATGTCCACGTCCTTTCCCGACGCCGAAACCATCTCCCTGACCGCGGCAATTTTGTCCAGCATCGACGGAATGAACTCCTGACCTCCCCAGCCGGGATTTACGGTCATCACCAGAACCAAATCCACTTGATCTAAAATGTAGGGAAGAAAGCCCGGGGGTGTGGAAGGATTAATGGCCACCCCCGCTTTGCAACCCTCACTCCGTATGTGCTGAAGGGCGCGGTGAAGGTGACGGGTGGCCTCGGCATGAACCGTCACGAACCGGGCAAAAGGGGCGAAAGCGGGAATCGCCCACCCCAAGCTATCCACCATCAGGTGAACATCCAGAGGCACCCCCAAAGGAAAAAGCCCTTCCGCAACTTTGGGGCCAAAGGTAAGGTTGGGCACGAAATGTCCGTCCATGATATCCAGATGCAGGTAATCGGCGCCTGCGTCTTTCAATGCCCGGGCGGCCTCCATAAGGCGCAAAGGGTCCGCTGAGAGCAGCGACGGCGATACCAGTACTTCATTCATATTTCCACTTCACCCTCTCAAGACTCTCCTCCAAAAGCATCAGGTAATTCTCGTACCTCAAACGCGCTATTTCCCCCCGGCTGAGAGCGTCTTTTACAGCGCAGAGACCTTCCGTTTTGTGCAAACATCTGGGAAAATGACAAAGATGAACCAAGCCTGCCATTTCCGGATAATGGTGGGAAACCTCCCAGGGTTCGCACTCCACGGATCCCAGTTTGCTGAACCCGGGCGTGTCCGCAAGGAAACCGGACCTGCCCACCTTGTACAAGGTGACCCCTTTGGTTGTATGTCTGCCGCGTCCCCGGCGCCCTAGTTTCCCCACCTCGATCCCGATCCCCAGAAGGCGGGATAACAGACGAGATTTTCCCACCCCGCTAGCCCCGGCCAGAACCGTCACGGTGTTTTCGACAAGGTCTGAAAAGGAGCCCATCCCCTCCCCCGACGCCGCAGATGTCACAAGAACAGGATACCCGGCCTTTTCGTACACGCATTTCAGCCGGGCGATTTCACCGGGGTCTTCGATATCGCTTTTGTTGATGCACAATGCCCCCCTGATGGCCTGCACTTCAAGGTGTACCATCAACCGGTCGATTCCCAACGTGTCCACCGGCGGGTTATTGAGGGCCGTCACTACGATGGCCTGGTCAATGTTGGCCACAGGGGGTCTGGCCAGACAGTTCTTGCGGGGCAGAATTCTGTCCACCACAAACGCCCCTTCATCCTCCCGAACCCTCACAAAATCCCCCGGATAAACGTCCTGGGTCTCTCGCCTGATCCGGCCCCTGAAGACGCATTTCAGGACAATATCTCCGGTGGCCACCCGGCACCAAGCGGAATGAACAGCGACTATTCTGCCTTCCAAATCTAGCTGCAACACCTCTTCTTCTGTATTACCGCCCAGGAGGCCTGATTGTCTCTATTGAGACTTTCCCGCCGATAACAGTCCTTACGACGGCCGAAGCGCCCTGCCATGCAAATTCCAATTCCCGAGTCTCGCCCGGGGCAAGATTACCGTCAAATATCTGCCGCTCGCCCTGTTGGTCTTTTACAAAAACCTGAACATTCACCGCTTTACCCGACGGGCTGTGGGGCACGGTGATTACCTTTTTTCCCAGATACTCCCCCACGCCCGGTGATGAAGCGACCACCAAAGTAACTTTGGTTCTAAGAGCGACCTCTTCGTCAGCCTCAGGAAGCTGCCTTACAACCCGGCCCGGCGCCACCCCGGAGCTTTCCGTAAGCACAACGTTGGCTATTTCCAAAAGGCGCGCCTCAAGAACCCTCACAGCTTCTTCCTGCGTCATGCCAACCACCGAGGGGACTACAACGGTTTCGGGCTCGGGGCCTTTGGAAATCTCCAGATCCACCAGGGAATCCCTGGGGACGTCCAGACCGGGGTACGGATTCTGACTCACCACCAGGCCCTTAGCAACGGTCTGGCTAGTGGTTTCCTTGACGTCTCCAAGTTGAACCCCGGCGTTTTGAAGGTCCACCACGGCTTGAATCTGATTGAGCCCCCTCACGTCGGGCACTCTTGCCAAATTGGGCCCTTTGGACACAAGGCAGTAAACTTCCCGGCCTTTTTTAACCCTTTCGCCGCCCAAGGGACTTTGTTCGATAACTTCCCCCCTGGCAAAAGAATCGTGGGGCCTCTCTCCGGACACCTGAAAAACCAATCCGGCGGCTTTCAACGCTGATTGGGCATCCACAAAGGTCTTTCCGACGACATCTGGCACATCCACTTCGGGCACAGTCATCCAGGATCTAAAGGCCGACAATGCGTAAACTCCCAGGGCCACAACCAATGCGGCCAAAACCAAGAACACCTTCAGACCCAAAGATAGACTCTTCTTCTTGCTGCGTTGCCGTCCCAAGCCTTCATCTCCTCCGCGGGAAACCCCGGGAACCGTGTTTTCCGTTCTCGTCTGCAAAACCCCGGCGCGGCCCATTTTCGCCAGCGCCGCTTCTATCGCGCCCTGCATATCCTCTGCGGAAGAAAATCGTTTTTCAGGTTCTTTTGAAAGCGCTTTTTGAACAAGCCGGTCCACTTCGGTAGGAATGTCGGGGCAGGCTTCTGCCAACTTGGGAACCTGAGCCTGCACATGTTGATAAGCGACGGCAACGGGACTATCTCCCGCAAAAGGAGGCTTGCCTGTCAGCATTTCATACAAAACCACGCCCAGGGAATATAAGTCCGAGCGGGTTGAAACGGTACCGTTTTTCGCCTGTTCAGGCGAAATATATGGGGCGGACCCCACCACCACATCCCTGGAAGTGGTGGATACGCCCCCAAGGGCTCGGGCTATGCCAAAATCTGCGACTTTCACATCACCTTGAGCCGTGAGCAGGATATTTTGGGGTTTGATGTCCCTGTGGATAATCCTGCGGGCGTGGGCGTGGCTCAACCCCTGACAGATCTTTGACGAAATAGAAAGGGCCTCCGAAACGGGCAGGCGGCCCATGGCTCTTAGTTTGTCCCTCAGCGTCTCCCCTTCAACCAATTCCATGATGATAAAGTACAGCCCCGAGTCCTCTCCTACATCGTAGATGTTGACTATATTGGGATGGGACAAAGATGCCACAGATTTGGCTTCCCTGCGAAAGCGGAGGATGAACTCGTCATCCTCGCTCATTTCCGCCCGAAGCACTTTGAGGGCGACGTTTCTGTCCAAGACAAGGTCGTAGGCTTTCCAAACGACGCTCATCCCGCCGCCGCCCAACTTTTCCAGAACTTTGTACCTATTCAGCAATCTGCGACCTGCGATATCTCCAGACACCAAAAAAGAACACCCCTATTCCACCGGGTCACCTAGGGCACGTCGGGCCACAACAAAACGACGGTAGCGTTGTCGTAACCGCCTCTGCTGTTGGCGAGGCTCACCAGCGCCTCGGCGGCGTGGCTCCTGGGCCTGCCAGAAAGAAGACCTGCGATCTCGCGGGCACTTACCAGGCTTGTAAGGCCGTCGGTGCATAAGAGCACGCAATCACCCGGGGAAAGGCGACATGTGTAGGTAGATACAGTGACGCTGTCCTGGGTTCCCAAGGCCATAGTCAACACGTTTCGTCCCGGATGGTGCGCCGCGTCTTCTTCGGTAATAGTCCCGTTTCGCAAGAGCTCCCCTGTAATGGAGTGGTCATCCGTTATTTGGCTGATCCTGGGGCCCGAAATCAAGTACGCTCTGCTGTCCCCCACGTGACCGATGAAGAGCCTCTTTTCTTTCTCCTGGACAAGGGCAACGGTAAGCGTCGTGCCCATGCCCGAGCAACCTTCTTGCCGCAACCCGGCAAGGTAGACCGCTTTGTTGCCTTGAACCAAGGCGCTTTCCAGGACTTCGATAGGGTTCTCACCGTGGAAAGCGTCCAGAATATAGTCGGTGCAATGCTTCACGGCCATTGCGGAAGCTATTTCCCCGCCATCGTGGCCGCCTATCCCGTCTGCCACCATCGCAAGCCAGCTTCTGGCGTCCGCGAACCAGCGAACTGCCCAAGAATCTTCGTTTTCAAAACGCACCAGGCCCCTGGACGATTGCGCGCTCCACTCCAAAGCCGGTCCCCCCAATTCCTGCCTATGCGGACTCTCATCTGACTTTCGTGCTTCGCCCCAATTGTCCGCAGGCAGCGTCAACGCTTCCCCCCAGGCTCCTGCGCACCGTCACCTTGACTCGGTTCCTTTCAAGTTCTTCCCGAAAACCCGCGACATCCGCCGGCTTGGGCCGACTGAAAGGCAGCCCGGGAACCGGATTCCAGGGGATCAGGTTCACCAAAACGTCCATGCCTTTTACCAGACTGGCAAGCCTTCCGGCTTCCCGGGGCGAGTCGTTCAATCCCCCAAGAAGCAAGTATTCCACAGTAACCCTTTGGCCCGTTTTCACAGAATAGTCCTTCAAACTGGCCATTACCTCTTCAACGGGATACCGTTTGTTATAAGGAATTATACGGTCTCTTATTTGGTTTGACGCCGCGTGCAAAGATACGGCAAGGCGCACCCCTTTCGAGTCTTCCGCAAACCGGCGGATAGTGCCGGGAATCCCCACCGTCGACACCGTAATTCTCCTGCGGGAAAGCCCGTATCCTTCAGGAAGTGTAAGAATATTGATGGCTCCCATGACTTCCCGGTAGTTGTGAAAAGGCTCACCGGTGCCCATAAACACCAGTCGCCCCACCCTTGACTTTTGCCGGCGACACATGCCCACAAATTCCTCGAGTATTTCGCCTTTGGTGAGGCTCCGGTCAAAACCCTGCTCTCTTGACGCACAAAAGGCGCAACCGACAGGACAACCGATCTGAGTCGAGACGCACGCCGTCATTCCGTAGGCGTACTTCAAAAGCACCGACTCAAACAAAGGGGCCCCGTCTTTACCCCAAAGATATTTCTTCGACCACCCCGCTTTACCCTCCTGCACTGACAACAGGTCCAATTTACCGAAATCCACAGAACATTCCAGCTGTTGTCTTAGTTCCCGGGGCAAATCGGTCATCTCTTGAAACGAGCCCGCTAAGCGTCTGTAAACCCACGCCAAGATCTGTTTTGCCCTGTAAGGCATCTCCCCCATATCTTGCACAAGCCGGGTGAACTGGGAAAGATCCAGGTCGAACAAATTAGGTTTCAACGCATCCACAGACCGGAACGCCCCTCATCGCTCATTTTTTTTGCCCGGGCCACAAAGAAACCGTCGGTTTTTGAAATGTGGGGCAAAAGGTACCTGTACCCGGGCCCAACAAACCCGGCCTCCCCCACGAAAAGCCCCTCCGTGACCTGGCAGGCGGGGTCCTGAGGCTCGAATTCTCGGTGTTTTTCCAAAAAGCCGGTCCACACTCCCTCATTTTCCTCCGGGGTAACCGTGCATGTGCTATAAACCAGGATCCCCCCGAATTTGACCCGGGTCGCTGCTTGTTCCAGAAGCTTTTCCTGTCTGCGCACCATGGCCGGAATGTCCGCCGGCCGCCTGTTCCAACGAAGATCCGGATTTCTGGCCAAGACTCCCAAGCCGGAACAAGGAGCGTCCAACAGCACGACATCAAAAAGGACCTCGGGACGTTCCTGGGTCGCGTCAAGCGCCCGCGTCTCCAAGTTAGTTAGTCCCAAACGATGAGCAGTCTCGTTCACCATAGAAATTCTGCTTTCGGCAATGTCGGTGGCAAGCACTTTCCCGCCCGGGCCCACCAAAAGGCCGGCATGGGTGGCTTTTCCCCCGGGAGCCGCACAGACGTCCCAGACAGTCTGGCCGGGCTGCAGGCCAATAGCATGGCCGACAGCAACGGCCCCCTCGTCTTGCACTACAAACTCGCCTTCCTCGTAACCGGGGATGTCCGTCACACCTCTTGACCGGATCACTTTGACGGTTTCAGGCAATCTCCCTTTGGCGGCATCATAACCTACCTTCTGCAGCTTTTCCAGAAACGAATTCCTGGAGACTTTCAAAGTGTTAACCCTCAAGTTCAGCGGGGGCGGGGCATTGCCCGCCCTACAAAACAGCACAGCACCATGCATTCCAAATCGCTTCAAAAACAACCTTGACATCCACTCAGGGTAAGAATACCGGGCGGACAGATATCCCCAGGGGCACCCGTCAATCGACGGCAATTCCACATGCCCTTTACACCTGGCCATCTCCCTGAGCACCCCGTTGCAATAGGATCTCTCGCCCACCTTGGGCAAGCACCCCACGGTGGAGTCAATTGCCGCATGATCCCGCACCCCTATCAATAGCAATTGCGCAGCGCCAAGCCGCAGGGCGTTTCTAAGTTTGGGGGTCAAAGAATAGAGAGGTCTTTTTGAAAAAGGCTTAAGATAACGATCTATGAGTCCAATCCACCTTAGGGTGCAGTTGAACAACTCGGTGGCCAGGGCTCGATCCCGGGGGTCTTCCAAGAGGGACAATCGAGGGGCCTGGGAGGTTGCCTCGCGGGCCACAAGCATTCCCAAAGAAACCTCCCGGGCGCTCAACCTCACACTAGCGACGCCTTCCTCTCATGGCCAGCAGGCGCAAAAACTGGCCTACTGCCACCGCGGTTGCTGCCACATAAGTCAGAGCCGCCGCGTTCAACATATTCCCGACCCCTTCAATTTCACCGGCCCCAACGTATCCCGAAAATTGAAGCATATCCATGGCTCTTTTGGAAGCGTTGAATTCCACAGGCAAGGTGATCACCTGAAAAATAACGGCCCCCAAAAAGAACAAAATCCCCAGGTCCATAAGGACGCCTGATTGAGCCAGAAATCCGATGAGAAACAACGGCCATGCGGCGCCGGAAGTAAAGCGCACAACCGGCACTAGCCCGTTTCTGAGGCTCAAAGGCGCATATCCCACCGAATGCTGCACTGCGTGTCCCACTTCGTGAGCCGCGATGCCCATGGCAGCCACAGAGGGGCTCCCGTAAGTCTCTTTGGACAGCCTGAGGACGCGCTCTCTGGGATCATAGTGATCCGCCAAAGCCCCGGGTATCTGTTCGATTTTGACATCTCCCAGCCCTGCCCCGCGCAAAAGCGAAGCGGCTATTTCATAGGCAGGCCGCCCGTTCTGGGAGTATACTTTGGAGTATCTCTGGTAAGTCGATTTCACTTTGGCTTGCGCCCAAAACGCAAAAATCATCGCCGGAATGACGAAGATGAAGTACCCGGAATCCATAAAAAACATCCCTATTCTCCCTCCTTGTGAACGGCGCTTCTTGCGGTTTCAAACTTGCCGGCGCCTTCTTTTCTGCCCATGAGAAAGTCTCTTGCGGACATAGGCTTCCTGCCTTCCGGTTGCACTTTCAGCACCCTTATGATACTGCTGCCCGCCACTACAAGAAACGAATCGCCTTCCGGACCCAAAATGGTCCCAGGGGCCTCGCTGGACGTAAGCCCCGTAAGATGCGTTTCCCACACTTTAATACGAGTCCCTTCCAACAAAGTAACCGCGCCGGGTCGAGGCGACAACCCCCTCACAAAAGCGTGAACCGACGGCGCGCAATCGCGCCAGTCGATGACAGTCTCCGATTTTTTCAGGTGGGACGCCACGGTGGCTTGGGAATGATCCTGGGGCACCCTTCCGGCACAACCCGAAAGAATTTGAGACATGGCTACCACCAGGGCCTCTGCCCCCGCCATCGCCAAACGCGTTTCCAGCTCGCCGTAAGTCTCGTCGGGACCGATTTCAACGGCCCATTGCAAAACAATGTCCCCGGCATCCATCTTGTCACTCATATGGATGATGCTGACTCCGGTAACCCTGTCCCCTGCCATAACCGCTCGCTGGACCGGGTTTCCCCCCCGGTATTTGGGCAGTAACGACGGATGCACGTTCAGACAAGCATGGCGGGGCACATCCAAAATGGTCGGGGGAACCTTCTGCCCGAACGCCGCAACCACAATGAAGTCGGGGGACGCTTCCCCTATGGCCTCCGCCACCCGGGGGTCTTTCAGTGAAGAGCAGGACATGACCGGAAGGCCCAGACCTTGGGACGCCTGTTTAACAGGGGTAGGCCTTAAAACTTGCTTGCGTCCCGCCGGTCTGTCGGGCTGAGTTACGACCAGTTTTACGGACGCTCCGCAAGCCGTCAGTTCCCCCAAAGAAGGTACCGCAAAATGGGGGCTTCCCATAAACACCACGGAAGTTCCAGCAAGATCCGCCTTTTTTGGCACCTCTTCTATTATCCTTGCCCTGTCAATGTAAAGGATTCCGTCCAAATGATCGATCTCGTGCTGAAGCGCCCTGGCAAGGTGCCCTTCCCCTTCAACCCATATCTCTTGCCCGTCTCTGCTCAAGGCTTTCACCGTGACCCTAAGGGCTCTTTCGACCTCTCCCACGTAACCGGGCCAGCTAAGGCACCCTTCCCAACCGGTCTCGGTTTCTTCGGAACGGTTGACTATCACCGGGTTCACCAGAAAAATCGGCCCTTCCTCGCCTTCGACAACGGCAAGACGTCTTGACAGCCCAAGCTGTGGGGCAGCCAGCCCCGCCCCGCAAGCGGCCCGCATGGCGCTAAGCAACGCATCCAAAGCCTGTCGAACAGAATCGTTCACCCGCAAAACCTTTTTAGCTTTTTTGCGGAGGACAGGATCCCCAAATTCCCTTATTTCCAAAACGGCCAAAACCGTCACCTTCCAAAACAAAAGACGCCTAAGTGCCACTCATCACATTGTATCAACCGAAGGCTTTCCTTAGCAAAACTTACGAAGCATCCACCGGATCCACATCAACGGACACTTTGACCCCGGTCCCCGGGACTATCGCCTTAAGTGATTGCAAATAGACTTCGGCAAGCCGGCGGTGTCCTTCTCCTCTGAGGGCAACCTGCCACCTGTACACACCCCGAATCCTCGGCTTGGGCGAAGGTACGGGGCCAAGCACATCAAGTTCGCTTCCTGCCCCGAGACACATTTTCGCAAAAGCCCGGGACGATTCTTTGACCCTGTTTTCATTCTTTCCGCTGAACCTCACTTTGAAAAGCTCCTTGAAGGGCGGGTAACCCACCAGTTCCCGGTTCTGCAGTTCTGTGCGGTAGAAGTATTCGGAATCCGAGATCCCTTTCAAAGCGTGGTGCCCCGGATTGTAGGTTTGCACCACCAGCCTGCCCACCCTCTGACCGCGTCCTTTGTCGCTTAGGGACAAGAGGTCCCACAACAGGTGAAATACCCTTTCCGATGCTGTGAAATCCGGTAGGTGAAGAACAGTGTCCAGCGACAAAACGCCGACGGTCCCGATTCGGGGAAGCGGCCGAAAACCAAAGGCCATTTGGGTGCCCAAAAGACACGCCGGGCTATTGTCTCCAAATGCTTTCAGAAGATCGTTTTTTCCCCCGCTTCTTAAAGAATCCCGGTCCAGCCGAAACAGGGGGATTTCCGGAAACTTTTTTTGAAATTCCTTTTCGGCCTTTTGGATGCCAAAACCCAGGAATCGCCACCTGTGCCCCCCGCATTCCTGACATCTTTCGGGCGCCTGAACCATGTAGTTGCAGGTGTGGCACCAAACGGTACGGTCTTTGGAATGGTAGGACAAAAAGGACCCGCACCCGGGACAAACCAGAGTATTGCCGCAGTCCTGGCAAGTAATTTGAGTGGATTCGCCTCTCCTGTTAAGGAACAGAAAAGCGTTTTCTCCCCGGGAAAATGTCTCCTCCAAAACATTTTTCAGCCGAGGGGAAATGGCTTGGCGCCTGGCGCCCCCTTCACGGAGATCAACAACGTCAACTTCCGTGGGGGAATCGCAATCTTTATCCCGGATTGCAGTCGTGTCTCCGGTCTGGAGGCTTCTGTAAAGGGACACAGAAGGTTGAGAGGCCCCGTAAAGCAGGGAACAACCTTCGTGGAGGGCTCTCAGGCGCGCCACTGTGCGGGCGTGGTAAAAAGGGTTTTCCGGTGACTTATAGGAATCGGACCACTCTTCATCCACCACAATAGCCCCCAGAGCCGGTATGCTTGCAAACAACGCGGAACGTGTCCCAAGCACCACGCGTGGACAACCTTCCGCAGCCTCCAACCATGCCTGCCTTCTTTGCAAACCCGTCAGCCTGGAGTAAAAAGTGACGAGCCGGTCGCCTGCCACAGGAGATATTTCCCTTTCTGCCTTGAGGACGTCTTTTATTTCAGGTACCAAAACGAGGACTCCCTTGCCGCGGCACAACTGCTCCTCCACGACCCGGCGGTAACAGGCCCACCGGAAAGCCCTTGCGCCCCAGACGAGTCTCGGGCTCCCGGGAAGGTCTTGCTCCTCCGGGCAGGAAAGACCACCCGCTTCCCCAAGCCTTGGGCCGCTATCCCCGTCATAACGAACCCCGGCCCCCAGCCTGGGCGCCACCGGGGGCCACAAAAGGGAAAGCGTGGACGCAAGCGAAGTACAGTGGTGCTGAGCCAGAACAGCCGCGAAGCGCAGCATAGAAGATCCTGGAAGAAATCTTAGGTCGTAGGCATATTCGACGTCTTTGACTGCAAGTCCCGGGGGCTCGTTAGGCGCCCCCACCACAAACCCGTCTCTATTCCCAAAACCGAAGGGAACGCGCACCTTGGCGCCGTAAGGCAGAATTCCGCCGCCGGGCAAACCGTAGGTGAAACGTCTGTCGCTTAGCCCGGGGATATCTAATATGACATCCACATAGCCCGTCACGGCCCGTCACCGCGGACAGTTTTTTCCAAGAAGCCCAGCCACATTGTCCAAAATTAAATCTGCTATCGTTTCCTTCGGGGCCAACTCCAGCTCTCGCGTACCCCCGTCGGGGAAAACCAGGGTCACCGCGTTTGTAATCGAAGCAAAACCCCTGTCGGGCAAATCTACCCTGTTGGCGCAAATCATATCCAGGTTCTTGGCTCGAATTTTTTCAAGAGCATACTCCACAAGATTGCCGGTTTCCGCCGCAAAACCCACCAAGACGCGACGACCCTTATTTTCTCCCAAAGTGGCCAGTATGTCTTCCGTGGGCACAAGAGCCAATACTCCGGGAGCGCCGGTTTTCTTGATTTTGTGGGGGCACTTTTCTTGGGGGCGAAAATCGGAAGGGGCAGCCGCCCCAATCACTACGTCAACCCGTTCGTAGACGGAAAGGCAGGCTTCCAGCATTTCCCGGCCGGTGGTCACTTTCAGGATTTCGGCGTCCCCGGGGGTCACCATTTGGCTCGGTCCGGTAACCAGCACCACCCGGGCCCCTCTTTTCAGAGCCTTTTCCGCTAAGGCGTAGCCCATCCTCCCTGTAGACGGGGAAGAAATGTAACGCACGGGATCCAAATGTTCTCGAGTCGGCCCGGCAGTGACCAACATCCTAACGCCTGTTAGATCCTGTTTCCGGCAAAGGCTTTCCACAACCCCGCGGACTATGGCTTCGGGTTCGGGAAGTCTCCCCCGGCCCGTGGCCCCCGAAGCCAACCTCCCGCAACCGGGTTCCATGATCTGGTAACCCCACATTTTCAAGGTCGACAGGTTCCTTTGGACAGCCGGATTCTCGTACATGTTGTTGTTCATGGCGGGACACAGGAGCTTTGCGCACGTACACGCCATGATGGTAGTTGTCAGAAAGTCATCGGCTATTCCCGAAGCAATTTTGCCCAAGATATTTGCTGTAGCAGGACAAGCCAAAAAAAGATCAGCTTTTTCGGCCAAAGCGATGTGTTGCACCACCCCGGTGCCCTGCCCCGTAAACATGTCCACGATCACAGGGGAACCCGAAAGCGTCTGAAAAGTAAGAGGCGCCACCAACTGAGTAGCATTTCGAGTCATGATGACCTTCACTTCTGCGTTCAACTTCTTGAGCCGGGACACGACTTCCGCAGTTTTATAGGCGGCGATACCCCCGGAAACCCCGACTAGGATCGTTTTCCCGGAAAGCATAAAAACTCATTCCCCCGGTCGTGCTTATTGTACGGGCTTGTGCCCGAAATCGCCTCACGCGGCATCAAACTATGTCTCAAACCTGGTCCGGACGTCTATGATTTTTCTGGGGAACGATCCGAATTCTCCCCAGACTTATCTCCTCCAGGGCCACGGTTACCGGCTTGCGCCCTTGGGGAAGCAGCTCCCCTCTGGAGACTATCTGCCTCGCCCTTTTGGCGGCAGCCACAACTAGGCTGTATTTGGATTCCGTCTCCACCCGGTCCCCGTGTGGATTTGTCATCTGGCGCCCTCCTTTGAAGGGGCGTGGCCAAAGCGCGAACGCGGGCCCTTTCCCCCGCAAATATGGCCATCAGTCTGTCTTTGGCCCTATGAAGATCGGCATTTATAATAACATAATCATACGTGGAAAGGTCAGCCATTTCCTTTTTGGCGCTTTCCAGGCGCAGCCGGCGGTGTTCAATTCCCTCGGTGCCCCTTGATTCGATTCTTCTTTGAAGCTCCCGGAAAGAAGGGGGCAGGACAAAGACAAAAACCCCGTCGGGGAAATGACGCCTTAAGGTTCGGGCTCCCTGAACGTCTTTTTCAAGCATTATATCTTGTCCCGCCGAAAGACAATCTCGAATTCCTTTGGCAGTTGTACCGTAATAGTGGCCGTAGACTTCGGCCCACTCTATCAGTTCTCCCTGAGTCTTCTTGTTGAAGAATTCTTCCCGGGACACAAAAAAGTAGTCCTCTCCGTCTACTTCCCCCACCCTTGGGGGTCTTGTAGTCAGAGAGGGACAAAAACGAACGCCCGCACCCTCGGACAGAGCCAGCTGTCTCAAAGACCCTTTTCCGCAACCCGAGGGCGCGGTTATGACAAACACAATTCCGGTCTTCATGATACTTATATCTTATTTGTATTGAAGCCGTGAGACAACCGTTTCGGGGTTTACGGCGCTCAAAACGATGTGCCCCGAATCCGCCACTATGACCGCCCTCGTGCGGCGGCCGTGGGTGGCATCCACCAGCAATCCCCTATCCCTTGCCTCGGCAATCACGCGCCTCACCGGGGCGCTTTCGGGGGATACCATGGCTACAACTCGATTTGCGGACACAATGTTCCCAAAGCCGATGTTCACCATCCGAACATTCATGTAAACCTGGCTCCCCCCTACGGGGCCTACTTTTCGGCGAACCGGGCCAACAGAGCCTCTTTTTGCCTCTTTCCCAGGCCCTGGACGCGACGGGATCCGTCGATCCCCACTTCTTCCATTATCTTTTCCGCTTTGACCTTCCCCACTCTGGGCAGGGATTTTAAAAGGTATGAGACCTTCATTCTTTGAATTACCGGGTCATCGCCCTGAACTATATCCGCCAGCTTCACCAGACCTTTTTTGAGCTGGACCCGGAGCTCCGCCCGTGCCCGCCGCATTACCTGAGCTTTTTCCAACGCCTTTTTCTTTTCTTCCGGGGTCAAATTAGGAAGCGCCACAGTTTCCCCTCCTTATGGATTTCACCTTTACAAACAGCATTTGCTTCCGCTATGTAGTCAATTCGAGGGCTTATTCGCCCTGTCTGGCAGAATTCCTCTTTTTACGCTGGGTGATTCCTAAAAAACCCACCGAATCGCAAACATGAGCAAAGTCATGGCCAGGGCCGGATCGGCGATCCCATTGCTCAAGTCTATTTTCTTAGAGAAAAGCGCCAGTCATTGCCGCCGTTATTGTCCCAATGATCCGCCGAGTCCTTGAAACACATGTCGATGAACCGCTCACCTTCGGACATTATCGAAACCGCAAAACCCCCGTCTGTTCGCCTTTTCATCTCAACGGTCCTGGGGTCCTGCCAACCATCCCTTCCGTAGTGCAAGAATACCCTATCTGCACCGGAGTTGGCCAACAACCCCCTGTAGCCCACCTGTGCAAGCATCCCTTTGCTCAGGGGATAGGGTTTAACACGCACCCTTGAATCGTTCATCGGGGTTCGCCTCCCACGTCTTTTGTCTTAGTCTGCCCCACAGCTGTCTCAAAATGTCGAATTCATAAGTCAACAAGACGTTTCAACTCCAGGTAGGTGCCGTGGGACCAGGTCAACGGGGCTACCGAGACAGGTTCCAAAGTGACGCAGCTCAACTGCTCGGGCATGATGCCGCTGGAAAGCTTTGCTTGCTCAAACCACCTGAGCTCGTGTTTCACCTCGCCTTTTTCCAAGAGTCCGAGTTCCAGCCCGCTCAACAGCCCCCAAGCAGTGGAAACCAACCAGGGATTTCCCGGCTGCCCTTCCGCTCCCCTTTCACGGGCATACCAATCGTCAGTATATCGGGCCATTCCTCCTTGAACGGCCAAGGAACGCCGCAACCGCCTCCACGTCACTTTGGCAATGCCCAGGGCCCTTGACATCAGTTCTTCCCCGAAAGATGAACGGCGCAACGCCCGCAACAACAGGGGAATTAGAAAAAGGCTGGAATCATCGGTCCAGTCCCACAAATGCTGTCCCCCATCCCCAATCCCGGATATTCCCCTGCAATACCCGTGGGATTCTTGGGCTAAGAGCGTCACCAGCCCTTCCAACAAACCCAAGGATGCCTGCAAGAAATCCCGGGAATCGGGTTTTCCCAAAACTTTGGCGATGACTGAGGCCCAATACAAACCGGCCACGCACGAAGCCTGGGTGTACGAGAAAATACCCCGCCTTTCCTCCCACAAGTCATAAGACGGATTGCAAAGGAGTCCCCCGGGGCGGACGTACCCGGTCACAAACTCGGCCGCCTTTTTGATCAGCCCCTCATACAAGGAATCCAAAAAATCGAGAGAGCCTCCCGACGAGTAGTAATCTCCGGCCGTCACCAGGACGAGGGCCGTTTCATCTTCTTGTATCGGCAGTTCGCCCGGCGGCAGATCTCTGAGGTGCCACCCCGAACCCAAGGTCCCGTCCGGGCGGTACCGCTGCAACTGGTATCCTCCGCTGCTTAAGGTGCGCTGGGAGAATTCAAGATACCTTTCTGCGTGGCCCAGGAAGCCCGTTTTCGCCAGGATCGAAGCGCACATGGCGGCGTCTCTGTGCCAAACATAACGATAATGATCCCGAAAATCCCCCATCACGCCGGTATCACAGGAAGCCAGTATTCCGCCACTGTCATCGGCGTGTGCCAGAAGAACTTTGAGAGACACGCTTTCTTCCTGGGGCAAAGAACGCCAGTAGGCTTCGGACCTGGCGAAAGTGCCTTTCACACCCTGAATCTGGGCCAAGTCCATCACCCGGTCTGCCTGGGCCCTGTCACGTCCAAAAACAGTCACCCAGTCCAGACTGTCCCCGGGGGCAAAACCTTTGCCGGTTATCCCAATCATGCTTTCCACCGAGCCGTGGTCAATGGTAGGTCCGCTTATTTTCCCGGTGGACTCGTCGACGCCCACGCCCCCATCCCTTACTTTGGCCACCCTTGCCAACACAGCAGCTGCGGGCCGGTTTCCAAACCTCACGCACGATGCCATCCAGGTTTCTCCCTTGTGGTGGTACATTCTGCCCTTATGCGGGTCCCAAAAGGCTCCCTGGCCCACAGTATTTTCATTTAGGCTGTAAGCCTGCCGCAGGTACAGGCCTACATTCTCGCTTTTTGGCCAGCCGGGCAACACCTGTCGCATCCAAATGCTTTGGAAGGGATCCACAAGATCCTTCACCTTCAAAGTCAAAGGGAGACGTCTGTGATTCAAATCCCAAGAAAATACCATACCGTCGCCATAGTTGCCGCTCACGGTCCACTCTGCGTCTCCGACTTCCATGAATTGGCCACGAAAGCACAGGACGATCCTGTTCCTGGAGTTCTCTGAAACGTGGTTTTGCAGGCCCACAACAGGCCAAAACACTTCTCTTAGGCTGCAAGAATCGTCAAAACCCAGGTACAAACTGCCATTGCCTAGCACGGCAAGACGCATTCGGCGTTCCTCCCGTCGGGAATAAATCGCGCCTTCAATCCACATAATCTCAGTAAAGCAAAGGCGTCGGGGTACGCTCTTTTTCCGATTTTAGCCGGGCAGGAGGCAGACTATTCGTGGCATGGTTTTACACCTTATCGCTCTCTGTTACCTTTGTGCTTTTGGCTTTCTACTTTTTCAACAAAAACAGGCGCAAAAACATTAAAACACAGGATCCCGATCTTCTGACGACGGAAATGGGCGACGAAATCGGCGTTCCACCGGAAGCCGCAATGCCCACCGAACGGGCACGGGCCCCCGCCTCCAGGAGGTTTTTGCCGGGAAGCCGCTTGAGAAAAGACAATCTCAGCAAAGAAGTGGAATTGGACTGGGAAGCGTCAGACATGATCCGTATTCAACCCGGCGCCTGGGCCAGAACGAAAGATGCCGCGCCGGACCGTCCCCATGAAGAATATGGTTTGCCCCCAAAGTATGGCGGGCACCGGCTTGTGCTCTTGGCAAGGGACCCGGATTGGATTTACGCCTACTGGGATATAGCCCACGAAAAATACCAGGAGATGTACAAACGGCACCTGCAGGAATGGGGGCTGTCAAGGCCCGCGCTAAGGTTTTATGATCTTACGCCCGGCCAACAGGCGCAAATGCTGGACGTGCACCTGGAAGACGGTGCAAACAACTGGTATGTGAACATCGGACGCCCGTCCAGAAGGTTGGTAGCAGAACTGGGCAGACTGTTCCCGGCGGGGTTTGAACCGCTTTTGCGCTCAAACGAAATAGTAACGCCCGCCCGGGGGGTTTCCAAAATCATTTCGCAAGATTGGAGACCTTTGGATTGGGAATCTTACTACGGTAAGTATGACGAAAAGGACGCAGAAAGCTCGCCTTGGGTTTGGGGGAAACAACAGAATTGACTTCGGGTTTTTTGAGCCTGATACTTCACGCCCATTTGCCCTTCGTAAAACCCCTGCACGGGGACACTTTAGAGGGGCGATGGTTGTTCCAGGCCATCACAGAGTGCTACATGCCGCTGTTGGAAAGCCTGTATAGCCTGCTTGAAGACGGTGTAAGGTACAGGATCGGAGTATCCCTTTCGCCCCCCCTTCTGGAAATGCTGGCAGATCCTTTTCTAAAAGACAGATATCAGGCGTACTTGGACGATCTGGTCGAATTATCGGCCAAAGAAATTCGGCGGACAGCTAACGACGGGCGCATCCAGCGCCTTGCAACAGCTTACCACGACAGGTTCAAAGAACTCAGGACCAACTATGCTGACAAATACGGGAGAGATTTGATAACACCGTGGCTGGTGCTGCAGTCCGAAGGCAGGGTCGAATTGATGGCCTCTGCCGCCACTCACGGCTATTTGCCCCTGCTTTTGCACCCCGGGGCCATGAGGGCTCAAATCAAGGTCGGGGTGGCCGCGTTCGAGCGACATTTTGGCCACAAACCTTCGGGATTCTGGCTTCCGGAATGCGCTTACGTGCCAGAAATAGAACCTTTTCTCAAAGACGAGAACATCAGCTATTTCGTGACTGAAACCCACGGGCTTTTGTTCGGCGTGCCCAGACCAAAGTTCGGGTACCACGCGCCCGTAATCACGCCCGGGGGGCTCTTGGCATTCGCCAGGGACCCCGATTGCTCCAAACAAGTGTGGAGCGCCCAAGAGGGGTATCCGGGAGATGGCCTATACAGGGAGTTTTACAGGGACATCGGCTATGAACTCCCCGTGGATTACTTGGGAGATACCTTGCCCGTGGGAACCCGGGTCCCCACGGGGATCAAATACTTCAGGGTGACCGACAGGAAAAGCGATCACAAAGAAATATACGAGCCCGGCTTAGCTCAGGCCAAGGCTTGGGAACATGCCGGCAATTTTGTGTTCTGGCGTGCTAAGGAAGCAGAACACTGGGAAGGCGTACTTGGCAGAAAGCCCATAATGGTGGCCCCCTACGATGCGGAATTGTTCGGCCACTGGTGGTACGAGGGCCCTGCCTGGCTCCAGAACGTTTTTCGGCGTCTCGCGGAAGAGGCTCGGACCGTGGAAGCGATCACCCCTTCTCAATATGTCCAGCATTACCCCGTAAATCAGGTTTCGGAACCCGCAGTATCGAGCTGGGGCCACAAGGGCTATCACGAAGTCTGGCTCGAAGGCTCAAATGACTGGATATACAGACATCTCCACGGATCTCAAGAAAGGCTTTTGGCCGTGGCCCGGAAGAACAGTCAAGCAAGAGGGCTGTTGCGACGCGCCATTAACCAGGCCGTAAGGGAGCTTTTCCTGGCCCAGTCCTCGGATTGGCCGTTCATCATGAAGACGGGGACGGTCCAGGAATATGCCAAAAAAAGATTTGTGAATCACATTGGCCGGTTTCACAGGCTTTGCGACGAAATCGAAGAAAGGGCGCCTGACCCAGGGTTTCTCAAACACCTGGAAAAGGCCGACAGCATATTCACCGAGCTGGATTTGGCGGGACTTTTGGATACGCATATAACAGCGCCTTAACAGGCGCGAAGGGATGATGGAGTTGTCGGAGGCACTCACTCCCCAGGAAAAGACTCAAAACGTAAAAGAACTGGGCACAACAGGCGAACCCACGCAAAAAAGCGGCATTTTCTGCCTTCCTATCATTGGCCAGATAGAAGGTCACATAGTCTTGCCGTCTCAGAACAAAACCACAAAGTATGAACATGTGCTGCCGCAACTGGTCGCGATAGAAGAAAACCCCGACGTCTCTTCCCTGCTGGTCCTGCTGAACACCGTGGGGGGAGATGTGGAAGCAGGCCTTGCGATAGCCGAATTGATCAGAAGCATCTCCAAACCGACGGTATCCCTTGTCCTGGGCGGGGGGCACAGCATCGGCGTCCCGGTCGCTGTGGCAGCGGATCACTCATTTATCACCGATTCAGCCACCATGACGATTCATCCAATCAGGTTGGCAGGCACCGTTTTGGGGGTACCTCAAACCTACGAATATTTGGAAAAAATGCAAGACCGGGTGATACGGTTCGTCATCGCGAATTCCAAGGTCGCCGAAGACAAATTTCGGGAGCTCATGTTCCGCACCGGGGAGCTTGCCAGAGACATCGGCACTATTCTAGTGGGAAAAGAAGCCAAAGAAGTGGGTCTTATAGACGAAGTCGGCGGTTTGCGCGAAGCCGTGGCCAAATTGCGGCAGCTGTCAGGTTCTCAAGAAGACAGGAAATCCCCTGAGCCGGCGGAAAACAAGGAGGGCAAGAGCCCATGGTAATATACACAATATACCCGCCCGAGACAGTCTTGAGGGCGCCCTCAGAGGACAAACGTCATTATTTCACAGTGGATTTTGAGGGGCGGACGTTCATTTTGGAACTCATTAACGGCCAGGCACAGATCGTGCGCTTGCTTTCGGCCAATCCGTCCGATTACCTGAACCCCAGATGGCAGCCAGGCACGAAAATCGGTTTCGCTTTGCCAAAATAGCCAAATCCCACAACCTTTTTTGGCGCCGCTTCGTATAGAATGGCGTCAGAGAAAATGTGGGGGGGTTCATTGTGGGATTAGGATGTCTCGGATTGATCCTGCTGTTTTTCGGGGCCTTCGCCCTTTTAGGCTCGATAATTGGGTTGGGATTCGGCATCGCCGGTGGGGTGCTTCGGGCGGTGTTTTCTGTAATCGGAACCGTGTTGCGCGCCATCTTTCGTTAGACGGCAAAAGGCCCGACATTTCTGGCGGTCCTGAAACCGAAGTGCCCTCAATCGCTCGTTATCCGCCTGCCAGGGGTGATACCAACACAACATCGTCCCCGTGGGAAAGCAGCCGGCCAGTTTCCGCCCTTTCACCGTTTACAAGCGCGAACATTACCAGCTCCGTGGGAAAACCTATTTCAACAAGCACGTCGTCGATGGACCGGGGTGAAGGGAATTCCACGGTCATTTTTGATTCCCCGCCGGGAAAATACTGCGATGCGTGACCGACGCAAGACACTGTCACCTTCACCCCGGTTCCACCTACCCTTTCCAATAGAACCCAGTCAGATTTTGTACCCCGCTCTTTCCAGTTCTTCGGCAACGAAGGAAAGATTCATGGATGCCAACTTTTCTGTTGTAGGAATCCCCCCGGCAGTCCATCCGCGTTTGGCGTAGTAATCGTCAAGAAGAATGTTTATGGAATCCAAGGGAATGTATCGCCCTTCCGCCGGCCCATCGGGAACCGGCTCCTCCATGAACCTTGCGGGCGGATAGTCGTACGCCCTGCCGAAACCCTCAATCTCCCTGGCGGAAAAAGCCCTGGTAAGGTGCCACACCCTTTCGGCCACTTTGTAAAGATCCTCAAGGGAGTACTCCATGCCGGTTATCATGGGGAATATCTCTCCGTAGTTTTCCAGTTCGAACCCAATCTCCACCCACTGAAGCCTGCACAGGCCCAAAATGTCGAACATGGGTCTGATGTGCTGCAGTTCTATGGCCTTGTCCGCCCTGCCTTCCAGCCCGTCGCGACCCACAGCCACGTCGTAGGTTACCGCCCAGGAACGGTTGTGGTGTGCCCCCACGTCGCAGGTCATGTAGGATAGCATCATGGAGGGCGACCAGCGTGATTCGTAGCCGGACCACTCCAATCCTTTCACATGAATCGCGAACTTCTGGGAGCCCCCGCCGATCTTTTCGGCAGCGGTGCGAACGCCCTCCGACAGGAGCTCGCCGATGCCTTCCCGTTTCGCAATTATTTCAAGCAGGTAAACCACAGATTCAAGATCGCCCCAAGCAAGTTTCCTTCCCACTTCCTCTTCTGTAAGCAGACCTTTCAGGAAACATTCGATGGCAAAGCCCGCTACGTTCCCGCCGGATATGGTATCGAGCCCGAGCTCGTCGGCCACCGCGTTTGCGTAGGCGACTTCTTCTATCTTATCCAGGGCCACATTGCCTCCCAAAAGGGCGATTGTCTCGTACTCCGGACCTTCCACCAGTATTTCCCCCAGCGCTGTGCTGGCTTTGGAATACTTCCCACAGGGGGTCGGGCAGCAGAAACAACCTTTGTCATTGATCCAAATCCTGTCTATCAGGGCCTGGCCGTTGATACCTTTATGGCCCTCAAAATAAGACGACGAAAAGTTTCTGGTGGGAAACGCGCCCACCTTGTTCACCCAATCCACGACTTCGGCGGTCCCGTAAGGGGTCCAGGTCTTAAAGCCGGGTTTGCTGAAACAGATGGCGAACATCTCTTTGCCTTTAGCTATAGCCGCTTCAGGATCCGCCAAAGGGATGGACTTGGTGCCCCTAACCGCCACGGCTTTCAGATTCTTGGAGCCCATTACGGCCCCGACTCCCGTGCGCCCCGCCTGGCGCCCGAAATCGTGGGACACGCAAGCGAATTTTACCAGGTTCTCGCCGGCGGGACCGATGACGGCTATTTGAAAATCTTCGCCTAACCTTTTTTTCAAGGCCGCTTCCGAGGTGATGGCGCCTTTTCCCCAAACGCCGGCCGCATCTTCCACGGTGACCTTGTCATCATCTATCACCACAATGACGGGAGATGTCGCTTTCCCCCGAATCACAATCCCGTCGTAACCCGCGTACTTCACCTCGGGAGCAAACATGCCGCCCATGTTTGAATCGCCGTACCCGCCGCTGGCAGGAGACTTGGTCCCCATGTGAACTTTGCCCGAAGCCGGCAGATACGTGCCGCCCAGGGGTCCCGGAGCCATCACCACCACGTTTTCCGGCGAAAACGGATGAGCCCCTTTGGGCACCGAGTCCCAAAGGAGCTTTGCCACAAAGCCGCGCCCGCCCACGTAGTCTCTTTTCAGATCCTCGGGAGTGGACCTTGTGCTTGAAGTCCTTTCCGTGAGATCGATTTCCAGCAGTTTGCCCATATACCCGCCTGTCTTCATGCCCTTTTCACCTCCTGGTCAGCGTCAACCAGGGCCTCTTTGGGACAGTACTTGACGCATTCGCCGCACTGAACGCACACAAATGCCACGTTTGTCTCAAGTATCATCCTGCAGACCCCCTCAGGGCACGCTTCAACACATATTCCACACCCGATGCATTCCTCCGGTTCAACGCGAAAACTGCCATCAGGTTGTTCTTTGATGGCCCCGGTCGGGCACGCATCCCTGCAGGCCCCGCAATTGGTACAAAACCTGAGTTCGAATCTTCCCGGGGCAGGGAAGTGCGGTATCACGCTGATTGCGCCGTACTTTGGATTGTTCAACTTTTGGTTAGTCAAGGCGCAAACGAGGGTGCACGCCCTGCAACCCGAACAACGTTCGGGAATCGCAGAAAGTCTCATGGCTCGTCCTCCAATCTCGTGTAAAAGATGGCTTCGTCTTTGTTTTCGACCAAATGCCTGCGGGTTCCTCCGTAACGTTTTTAGAAACATACGGAGAAGCAAAGGGTTTGTGGTATCAGCACCAAAACCCGCGTGCTATTCTCACTAAGTCCCACGTAACAATGATGGCCTAAAGCGCGGGCGACGCTTTGGAGTCCGGCCACCAGTTCCTTATGTTGTACGAAACGGGATAACCGCCTGCAATGTCCACGGGCGTGCCAATCACAATCATGGGGTAAATGGCCTCAACGTCCCAGTTGTGCATCCTGATGCAACCGTTGGAAACGTAAGTACCTATTGCCCAATCAGCGTTGGTGCCGTGCACCCCGTAATTCCCCCAAGGAACGTCCAAACCCATCCAACGGCTGCCCAGAACCTCCCAAGCGGGAAACATCACCTTTTCCCGGACACGCCAGTTGCCGGCGGGAGTCGGCGTAGAAGATTTGCCTAACCCCACAGAATAGGGCCCGTACACGCGCCCTGAGTAGTAGAAAACAAGCGTGCGGTAGCCGAGGTCGATAATAATCCTGCCCAAATCCGGAGCATAGGACCAAAACTGCGGTCTGTACACGGTAGAATTCCCCGCGCTATCTTATGAGTTGCGCATCAAAGCTGTTAACTCAGCATCAACCACAAAAGCGACAAAAACCCTACTGCCAGACAATAGAAAGAAAAAACCGCCAACCGCCCACGGCGGACGACGTGAAACACCGTCTTCAAGGCGAAAAGGCCGGCCACAAAAGCCGCCAGCGTCCCTAAGACCGTCTGAACCGTAAACAGATGAGAACCTGACCCGGCAAAAGAGCGGTAATCCAGAAGCGCCCCTCCGAACACGGCGGGCACAGACAAGAGAAACGAGAATCTTGCGGCATCTTCCCGTCCGATACCGGTCAAAAGCCCTGCCGTCATGGTAATACCCGATCTGGAGACCCCCGGGACGATCGCCAGGGCCTGAGACAACCCGACCAGCAAAGCGTTTCCCAACCTCACGGAGGGCATATCGTGTGTTTGGACTTCGGGCCGCCTGTAACGCCTTCGAGGCCTCTGTCCGCCGGGCCTGTACACCGGGTAAAGAGCCTCCTTTGCGAAAGGTTCGGGTTTGTCGTAAGAAACCCGTTGCCGGCCCCCTTCGCCTTTTTGCAGCGGCACAGACAATCGCAGTATCAGGCCCGTCACCATGAGGCCTGCGGCGGCCACCCCGCCGGATTCGAACATCCCCCGGATTAGACGGCTCCCATAAATGCCCACCAATGCTGCCGGGACGGATGCCGCCGCTACAAAGACGGCCAGCTTCAACGCACGCCCCCGTTCTTTGCGTTCTTTTGGGAAAAGGAGAGATCGAACAATCCAGGATATTTCGGGCCAAAGCATGACCAAAACCGCAAATCCCGTCCCAAGATGCAACAGAACGCTCAAGGAAAGACCCGGTTCCGGCAACCCCAAAAGATAGGAGCCCAAAATTAAGTGCCCGGAACTTGACACAGGCAAGAACTCCGTAAGGCCTTGAATGAGTCCTAAGGCTACGGCTTGAAAGGTGCTCACGTTCTCACTTCCTCGCGCCCCGGCAACCCGCCGCAATCGGGGCACCTGGCAGCTAACCTGTCACACTTTCCGCCACATTGACTGCATGGTCTCCGATTCGCTCCAAATGCGTAAGCAGGTCCAAAAACACAACACCGGAGGCCGGGTAACAGATTCCCTGATTGAGCCTTCGAATGTGCAGGTTCCGCAGCTCTTTTTCTCTGTCGTCTATCATATCATCCATGGGGCAGACGCGGGACGCTGCAGCCTTGTCGCCTTTTTCCAAAGCCCCGATGGCCTCGGTGAGAATGTGTGACACAAGTTCCATCATGTCCCGAAGCTCGTTCATGGCTTCCTCGGAAAACGGCAGTTTGAGTTGTTCTTTATATTCTGTCGCCTCGATTATCGCCGTCGCGTGGTCCCCGATGCGCTCAAGATCTGTTGCGATATTGATGGCCGCAGTCAACAGCTTGGCCTGCTCCTCATCCACGTTTCTTTGAGACACCTTGGACACATAGACGCTGACCGCCTTTTCCAGTTCGTCGATGACGGCCTCTATATCTTCGAACCTCCTTTTGTCAGGTGTGGAATCCCCCAAAAAAGCGGACGTGGCCGCGTCAAAGTTTTGTTTGCACAAATGGGCCATCCTGACAACTTCTTTTCTAAGCTGAATTGCGGCAGTGAAAGGGGCGGGAATGAACTTCAGGTTGAGGTACTGAGGTCCCCGAACCACCGTATCCTCCTGGCCTTTCACGATACGGCAGACGATCTTGGAAAAATGGCCGATGAAAGGCAAAAGCAAAACCGTCACGCTGACGTTAAACAGGGTATGGGCGTTGGCAATTTGCCGGGCTACATCGGGGCTGGAAGATCGCGACAGGGTTTCGAAGACCCGAAGGAAAGGCAGGCCTATAAGAGTCCCGAAAACGTTGAACAGAAAGTGCGCCACAGCCGCCCGTCTGGCCGCCAGGGACGTTCCAACCGAAGCCACAAGGGCAGTGGAAGTGGTCCCGACGTTTGCCCCGAAAACCATAGGGACGGCCGCTCCCAAAGGTATGACCCCTTTTGAAGCCATGGTCACCAATAGCCCTGTGGTTGCGGAAGAAGATTGTATGGTAGCGGTAAAAAGCATCCCCACCAAAACGCCAAGCACGGGACTCCTTTGGCTTTTGACGAATAAGTTCACAAAAGGACCGTACGCCTTGAAGCCCGACAACACTTCCCCAAGAACTGTGATTCCCAAAAACAAAATGCCGAAACCCAATATGCAATCGCCGAAGCTTCGGATCGTTTTTCGCTTCCCCACAAGCTTTACGGCCATGCCCAAAGCTATTGCAGGCAAAGCGGCCTTTTCAAGGTTAAAGGCCACCAGCTGTGCCGTGATGGTGGTGCCTATATTGGCGCCCATGATGACGCCAATCGCTTGCTCCAAAGTCATGAGGCCCGCGTTCACGAACCCCACCACCATAACAGCGGTTGCGCCTGAAGCCTGAATGACGGCCGTGACCACAATCCCCACCGCCACTGCCGTAAACCTGTTGCTGGTCAAGGCTTCCAAGACGCTTCTCATCCGGTCGCCCGCGGAGTTTTGCAGCCCTTCTCCCATTTTGATCATGCCGTAAAGGAAAAGGCCCATCCCGCCCAAAGCGGTCAAAACTACCTCCAGATTGATGGCAAGCACCTCCGCTTTCCGGAAAAAGCACTATGCGACCGGATACCATAAT
>CAZYEC010000005.1:61571-67163 GCA_964646385.1 uncultured Eubacteriales bacterium
ACACATGGATCTGTTTCTTGGGACAATTCCATGCCAAACGAAGTCCAATATTTCCGGAAATCCAAGATCCCTAATGATTGCTCAAGAGCCCTCTGAGTTTCTTCAGTCCCTTGGTCGCCACTACCAGTCCAAAAACCGGTGCCAAAGCCACTACGGCGCCGTAGGAAATCCATTGAAGCAACTGGAAATTCAAGTGCTTAAGGGCCTCGTTTGACCCGAGGATGAAAGGCACGGCCTGGACCAAGTAGGTGAGGATAACCAGAGCCATTGAAACGAACATGGTGACCAACATTTTGGTCGCTCTTTTTTCGCCTTTTGAGACTCCGAACCCGATTTTCACGCTGAAATCGGGAAAACAGACATCCAGCAAAATTTGAAGAAACGATACCGCGGCCGAGATCGACAGGCCCAGTAGCAAGCCCAACCAAAAAGGGAGGCGGGGAATTCCCGCTATTTCAGCGGCCACAAGGGTGAGCGTGACTGTAAGGAAGCCCGGGAAAAAAGCGTAGCTTAGTTTGGCCCAAAGAAGCTGAACCGCCGATGTGGGGTTTGCCTGTAGCATCCAAAAACTTCTGCCTTCCCTGCTGAAAGAAATGCCGCCGGATTGGGAAGAGGACACGGCACCCATCAAGGACGCCATCATTATTAGAAGTCCCCCCATCATCTCGTTGTTCCCCTGGCCCATGTTGGGCGACTGCCTTGCTGTGTTAAAAACAAAGAAACCCAAAGCTATGGCGCTTACAACGAGGCTGTACCAGATCAAAGGATCCCTCCAGTGAGCTTTCAAATCCTTTCTCAACACGGTCCAGTACGTTCCTTTGAGGCCGGCGAATACTCCTCTCTCTCTGCCCTTGTGCCGTTTGCGCACGGTCGATTTTTTCTGCTCTTCGGATCTGCCGGCCCAACCGGAAAGATAAGTCCGATCAGACACCTTCACTGCCAGCCAAGTAACCAGGAAAGCGCCCCCAAGCAACGGGAAAACATAAGGCAAGGGGTCGATCCCAAAGCGCGGAATTGTGCCAAGCACTGCCTTTACAAACCAAGTGCTTGGCAGATACCAAATCCCGCCGATATTGGACAGCCCGATTTGCTCTAAAATGGCGTCGTGTCCTCCGGCTCCCCCTATTGAGCCCACCTTGACGCTCAACACCTGACTCAAAGACACTACCAGCACCCCGCCTATGGCCATGAGCGCCGTGAAAGTCTGCTTCATTCTCCTGCCGGGCAGAAATCCCATAGCGACCAGCAAGAGAACTGACAAAACTGAATGGGCAAACAAGATTAAGACTCCCAGCCCCGCGAAAACCTGAAGGTAAAAGCCTGCCCCGGCGCCTGTTGCTCGGCCCCAGCCGATCCACACCGGCAACCCAAAGCCCAGACCCAATACGGCCAGGGGCACGTAGGCGGCCAGGAATTTGGCGACAAAAACTGAGCGCACAGGAACCGGTTGAGCCAGCAAAAATCCCACTTCGTCTGACTCGTAAACGATTTTGTAAGTAGTCTGTAGTCCGGCCATGACGGTAAAAATCAATACCGACAGGGCCGTGGCCCCCAACAAGTTCACCGAAACGGCATCCGCCAGGCCCGGGACAACGCCTAAAGCCCCCTCCACATAGGAAAACAACTTGAATGAACCGTACTCCAGGAGAATCACAAAAAGGACAGGCAGCACCATGCTCAATGCTATGGTCAAGGCCCGTTTGGAGCCCTTTTTGCCCCCGGGGAACATTGAAGTACGAAGGTCTCTCCCCAGAATCATGCCCACGTGGTCCACGTCCACACCTCTTTTGGCCTAGGCTTTGTTGGGAGGCGAATTCTCGCCCAAATGGCTTACCAATTCCTTGTACTCTTCCCCTCCGGTGAGTTTGAGGAACAGGTCTTCCAAAGAAACGTTTCCGGTACTGGTTCCTGCTGATACTCTTTGCCTCAATTCATCCACGGTGCCTTCCGCCAGCAGCCGGCCGTTTTGGATTATACCCACGCGGTCGCACATGCGTTCAGCGATCTCCAATATATGCGTTGAAAGAAACACGCTGCCCCCGTCCGAGGCCACTTTCCTGAGCATTTCTTTCACCAGCCTGGCGCTTTTCGGATCCAAACCCACTGTGGGTTCATCCAAAAAAATCACTTTGGGGTTGCTTATAAGGCTTGCGGCGATGCTGATTTTTTGTCTCATGCCGTGGGAATAGCTGCCCAGCAAATCGTCCTGCCTCTCATCCAGTTCAAACATGGCCAAAAGCTCGTCGATCCTCAAAACGGCCCTGGACCGGTCCATTTTTCTGAGGTCTGCCACGAAGAACAATAGCTCTCTGGCGCTCAACCTCTCGTAAACGTCCGGGGAATCCGGCACAAATCCCAAAAGGGATTTGGCCTTAACAGGTTCCTTTTGGACGTCAATCCCGCAAATCTCGGCTTTGCCCGCGGTAGGAACGAGCAATCCCGTAAGCATTTTTATGGTGGTGGTCTTACCGGCGCCGTTGGGACCAAGGAAACCGAATATTTCTCCGGGTTTAACTGCCAGATTCAAGTCGCAAACGGCCGTCAACGCACCGTACCTTTTGGTAAGAGAAGTCGCCTTGATCAAAATAATCCCCCCGGTCCCATTTGACAAAATCCCAATAAACTCTATATCTCGTGGGGTAAGAAATCAATACGTGGGCCCGTGAGCCCCCATAACCCCGGGGTCTCCGCCGTCAGGGGAAACGGCCTTTTCGCCCGCGCTCAAAAGAAGCGGTATCAACTGCATCCGGGCAGGGCTCACTACTTCTTCGTACACTTCCATGGTGGATTGGGCGATGTCTTCCCAGGAATACCGGGTTTTAGCCGCTGCTTGCGCTCTTTGGGCAAGCCCCCTGCGGAGATCTCCATCCCTCAGAAGCGCTCTTACTGCATCGGACAAAGCCCGCGGATTGTCCGGCAGAACTCTCAAGCCGGTTACGCCGTGGTCTACGGTTTCTTTCAACCCACCGGCATCTCCAACCACACAAGGCACCCCCGTCGCCATGGCTTCAAGGGCCACGATACCGAAGGGCTCGTAAGAGCTGGGGAAACACGCCACCCAGGCTTTGGAATACAAGTCCTTCAGCGCTACGTCCCCTAAATGCCCCGGAAGATCTACAATGCGTCTCAAACCCGATTCCCACACTTTACGGTGGATCTCACCTTCCATCGGGCCGCTCCCGGCCACAACCAGCCTGGCGGAGGGGAACTCCATGACAACGTCGGTCATTGCATCGACGAGCGTATGCGCACCTTTTTCCGGCACCAGGCGCCCCACGAATATGATGAGGGGCTCTTTTGCCGGCTCTCTTTCAAGAGAAAACCACGACTCCGGGATCCCGTTGGGAATCACCCTCACTTTGTCCCGGGGTACGCTGAAAGTGCGGCAAACTTCTTCGCGCATATAGTCGCTGCAGACAACTACGCGCCAAGCTTCGTAACAAAGCCACCATTCCGTTTCGGATATGTGCTGTTGTCCCGGATTATGTAACCCTTTCTGGCGCCCGCATTCCGTTGCATGGATGGTAGCCACCAAAGGCAACCCCCAGGCATGTTTCAGGGCCTTGGCCGAATACGCCACTATCCAGTCGTGGGCGTGGACGATATCAAACTCGCCCCTGTCTAAGGTCCTGACCGCCTCCTCCAAAAGGCTCACGTTAAACTGGGCCGCCCAAGTAACGAAATCGGGCGGGTGCAGCTGGTAAGTCCCTGCAGATACCACCCTCACCCCGTCATCCTCCCGTTCTTCGGGTTTGCCGGAACTGGAACGAGTGAGCACCGTCACTTGGGCTCCGGCAAGTGTGAGCGCTTTGCTCAGGCTCTCCACATGTCTGCCAAGCCCCCCCACATGATCAGGGGGGTACTCCCAAGTCAACATCAAGATTCTGGGATTCATTTGTGGTCCCCTTTCTCTTTTTGACTCGGCTCTAAAACAGATAAGATTCGGGCGACCTCCCCCACGCTCCAGGCTTGCGCCACAGCCCCTTCTCGGGCGAAAGGGTAATCCCCTGACGCCAATTCAAAAACTGTGCCTGTGCAAGGGTTCGATTCAAGACAGCTCAGACCCGCCAAGACCGGCCCCATGGATTCCCACAGGTCTTTTCCCCGCGCTCCGGGCCATAAGCGCCTGATCAGATCGAAGTATGAACCCAACAGCCAAGGCCAAGCAGTCCCTTGGTGGTATGATGCATCCCGCCTGTCCGGTCCCCCAGTATACTGCCCCATATAACCCTTTTCGAAAGGCGCGAGAGTCCTGAGTCCCGACGGGGTCACAAGCCACTCAACCGCACTTCTGAAAATGTCAAGCAAAATTCTTTTTGGCAGCCTGCGGCCCAGGATCGATCCGGCGATCACGGAATTTGGACGCAAAACAGCAACCGGGCGGCCCACCCCATCCAACCCGTCATACAGACCCCATCCAGGCCAGGTGAATCTGTTGACAAATTCTTTCAAGGCCCCTTTGGCCAAGCGCCTGTATTCCGCCCACCGGGGAGATCCTGCACGCTTTTCCCACTTGGCCAGAAGGAATAAACTGTGAATCCAAAGAGCGTTCACTTCCACGGGCGATCCGCCTCGGGGCGTCACCGGGTTGCCCCACGCTTTGGCGTCCATCCACGTTATTTGCGTTTTCGGCCCTCCCGCACAAAGCAGCCCAGAAGGATCCATCCTTACCCCAAAAGATGTTCCTTGAGCATACGCCTGTACTATTTCTCGGACCGCGGGAAGCGCAGCACTGATGAAATTCGTGTCTCCCGTCTTCTTCCCGTATAGCCCCAGCGCCCGAATCATCCAAAGGGAAGCGTCTGCAGCATTGTAGGTGGCCCCCAGGCCTTCTACAAAACGGTTTGGCACAATCCCACCTTGCAAGGCCGACGAAAAACGGTGAAAGACTTGGCGGGCTTCTTCATAACGCTTCGTCCTCAACAGGATCCCCGGCATAGCGATGAAAGAGTCCCTGCCCCATTCGCCGAACCAGTGATACCCGGCTATGATGGAAAACCCAGAAGAGGCCTTTACCACAAACTGATCGCATGCCAAGTCAAATTGAGCCAGCGCGGGAGAAGAAGCTTTGCCGGCAAGGCTTGCCATTCTGGACACCCGGTTTTGCCTTTGGGCAAAAGCTTCGGTCGCAAGGCCGCCTTGTACCCGGCCACAGTTATCTGCGGGGCCCGCCCAAAAAACTACAGGCTGCCCGTCCCCCAGAGGGCACACAAATTCCCCGGGGCTGAAATGGTCCTCATAACAATCCAGACCCCGTTCAGACTCCTTGGGGTAAAACATGTCCTTGTACCAGCAGGGCTCGTAACGAAAACTGGAAGGCTCCGCCAAGACCGCAAGAGAGTCGCACCCACGGTGCTCGTCCATAACGACGCCGTTTCTAAGCGGAGTTACTGAAGGAACCCACTGGCCTTCCCTGGTCAAATAGTGGTAAAACCGGTTGTTGCAAAGTGGTCTCACGCGAAGGGTAAGAACTCCTTCGTCGCCGCAACCGGGGCCCGATATGATCCGGTACGTGCAGTACACGCCCGGCGCCCCCCGGGCCATGAAGATCTCTCGTTCCAAAAATCTGCTGCCCACCTTGTAGACAAATCT
>CAZYEC010000006.1:0-11694 GCA_964646385.1 uncultured Eubacteriales bacterium
CGCTGACCCGCCCGACTTGCTCCTGATCCGGGTAGAACAAGACTAAAGATTTTTCGAACTGCACCGGGCATACCTCGATGTAAGCCGATTGGGGGGTTCTGCCCGGGGTGTTGTTTTGAAGTTTCACAATCACTGTGTTTCCTACGCGACAACCTGTCATCGTTTTGTACAGGCTTGTGCCTGGGATTACCGTAACATCTATTTCCGCTGCCGGCGGCACTCCGCCAATGGGTGTAACTGCAAATTTCCGGGGCGGTTTTTCGATGACGAAAATCTGCGACTTGCCATTCTGTTTGAAGAACGCCTCAAGGCAGACGATGTCGTCTTCCGGTTGCCAGTCCGTGCTGCTTATTGGGTTGTGGTCGACGTCAGAAAGGGGCAACGTAGATTCCTCGGTGCCGAATTTTTCCAGTCTGAAAAAAGTGTCACACTCAACCTGTTTTCTTGCGTCCAAAATCTTTGGGACTTCGACGCACACGCACTCGCACCTGAAGGTGTCAGGCCGAATTGGCAAATTCGGTGCCGGAACAGGTGGCAGTCCCTGAATCACCGGAACCTTTTTGGGTTTCATTTTCTGTCCTCCCATCTGTTTGAAGGTGACGGCGCTAACTCCCGTATTCCAGTATCTGACGCATATTATGTTTGCCGGTGAGCGGTGGTTACACAAGGTCTGTTTTGGTCAACTTGCCCAAAGCGCCCTGGCTTTGCCTGTCCACAACAAGATGGGGCGCTGCGAGGGCCTCATAAGTGGCCGCGGCATATTCTGTTCAAATGGGAGGTCAACATAAGGGGGCAGCGCGTGTGCAGCGTGTGGAAATACTCATAATGGGTTCTCGCTTTATAAAGTACAAAACCGGGTGTTGCGGCTCCAGGACCCAACGGGACATCATCCTAAACTACATCCCCAGGTTGTACAGGAGGTTCGGTCAGCGTCGCGTGGGCTGCCGCTATATTGGCGTAGAGGACCCCGAGGCGCAACGCTACGAAGAGATTCTTGCAGCGATCAAAAAACGGGAGATGGGTCTTCCTTTGGCACTCAGGGACCACCAAGTGATCTTGCATGGGCAAGACACGCTGTTTCGGCTTCCGGACTACATTCAGGAGGCGCTGGAGGAAATGGGTTCTATTTGAGAAAATAAGTGAACACAACAGGGTGTTGTGTCCGGTTTCTATTGCCAAAAGGCGGGAGTGAGAGTCACCAAAACAGTGAACAACTCCAGCCTCCCCAATAACATAAGGAAGGTGAGCAGCACTTTTCCCGAAGAGGGCACTAATGCGAAACTGAACGTCGGTCCCACCAGGTTTAGCCCCGGCCCGATGTTCCCCAAAGTTGCCGCAACGCCGGAAAACGCCGAAATCAGGTCCATGCCGAGCCCCAAAAGGTAAAGGGTTGCGGCTAGAGCGCACCCAAAGTACGCAATCACAAAGACCAAAGCAGCTCGCACCGTGCTTTCCGGGAGCACGTGGTTTCCCACCCTGAGCGGAAGCACCGCCTTGGTGTGAATCATCTTGCGGATTTCTCGAAGAAAGCTCTTGAACATTACCAGATATCTGACGACCTTGACTGACCCGCCCGTTGAACCGGAACTGGGGCCCACAAACATTAGAAACAACAGGATTCCCCGGGAGAAATCCGGCCATTTGTCAAAATCCGTAGTGGCATAACCGGTAGTCGTCATGATTGATACTACCTGAAATGAGCCGTGGTGCAGGGCTTCCTTCAGTCCCAGGGTTTTGCACAGATTTACGCTCACAGCCAAAATGGCTACGAAAACGATGGCCAGGTATAGTTGGGTTTCTTTGTCACGAAACAAGTGTCTCAGGCTTTTGCGCGCAAGCGTTCTGTAGAAAAGACCGAAATTCGTGCCGGCCAGCAGCATAAACGCCAAGATGATGTAATGTATCCAGGGGTTAGAATAGGCGCCCACGCTGAGGCCGCGGTTTGAGAATCCCCCGGTGGCCACGGTGCCGAATGTGTGGATCAAGGCGTCGTACAGGCTCATGCCTGCAGATGACAGCAAGATTGTCTGGAGTGCGGTCATCCCGCCGTAAATTGTCAAGAGAACGGTTGCAGTTTGTTTGAGTCTGGGGGTGAGTCGCTCCACTTCAGGGCCCGGCACCTCGGCCCTGAACAGGAAAGCTCCGCCGGAGCCCGGGCTAGGGACAAATGCCAAGAAGATTAAGATGATGCCCATGCCGCCAACCCAATGAAGGTAGCTTCTCCAAAACAGCACTCCGGCGGCGGGTACCTCGACAAGGGACATGACAGTGGCACCGGTGGTAGTGAACCCCGACATGCTTTCAAAGATTGCATCCACAGGGTTGGGCAAAATGCCTGACAAGGCCATGGGGATTGCGGCGGCAAGCGAGCTTACAATCCAGCCCCCTGATACTATCAGGTAGGAATCCCGGGGTCGCACCGGAGACAGGGTCTTAAGGTTGTACAAGAATAGCCCGGGAATACCCACCAATGGAACAGATACGAGAAAAGCGGGCAAGTCAGGAGTTTTGTAAAAGAAAGCCCAAAAGGCGGGGAACAGCATGCTTATCGCCAAAAAGATGAGCAGGAAACCAAAAACCTTCAGTATGCTCCTCCAGTTCACAAACTAGCCCCCACTGTCCGTTGTGCTTTCCTTTTCAGTGCCCCATTGGGCCCGATCGGTTTCCATCACAGCCCCAAAATTGCCCTCAACCGGGGCGATGCGTCCACACTGCTGAAGGTTATCACCCTATCGCCGGTCAAAACCGACGAATCCCCGTGAGGGATGATGACTTCGGCACTTCGGATTATGATGCCCACAAGTGCGCCGGCAGGCAAACCCGCGCTATGAAGCGGTTTTCCCACGATGGGCGCATCTTTGGTTACAACAACTTCCATCACTTCTGCCTGACCCTGCTTCAAAAGGGCGAAATCAACCAATTTTTCTGCCCCTACCAGGCGGAGGATGGTGCTTGCTGTCAGAAGGCGGGGAATAACGGTGGCTTGAACGCCTATAGTGTCGGCCAGAGGGCCATAATCTTCTCGCCCCAAAAGCACGATTATTTCTTTAACCCCCAACCTTCTGGCAATCATTGAAATAAGAAGGTTCGACTCCTCTTGCCCGGTGGCGGCTACCAAGGCGTCGCATTCCCCGATCTCTGACGCTAGAAAATCCATTTTTGTGCCGTCGCCGTTTATGACCAAAGTGTCGGGAAGATGTTCTGCCAGATATTGAGCCCGCTCAGGATCCGCTTCAATCAGTTTGGCTGACAGTCCTTCGCGCTTGTAATTGGATAAAATTTCGCAAGTGCGCAAACCCGTTTCACCGCCGCCGACCAGCACCACGGACCTGATTTGGCTCGGAATTCGGCCTGCCAGAAAAGTGGAGCGCTCGAAATTGCCGCTTTTTCCAATGACGTAGAAATAGTCACCGAGCCGAAAACTTGTGTTTCCGTCGGGGACAAGAATCTTTCCATTTCTCACAAGCGCTACGACCAACGAGTTCTTGAGGCCCAGTTCGTGCAAGGGTTTGCCCAGCACTTCCGCATCCGGAGTGTCGCAACGGATGCCCAGAAACTCAACCCTTCCGTCGGCATAAAAACCAACTTCGCTGGCCGTGGGGGTTTTAATTAGCTTGACGATTTCTTGAGCCGCAAGACGTTCGGGATGGATGATGAGGTCTATCCCCAGCCGGCCGTGAGCAAGCGCTTTTGTGGGAGCAGTGTAGTCGGGATTTCTTACCCTGGCCACAGTGGTGGGCACCCCGTAGTATTTGGCCGTCAGGCACGCGATAATGTTGGCTTCATCTTGTGTTGTAACGGCGATTACCATGTTTGTGTCCCGTACCCCAGCTTCTTCGAGAGTTCTGGGAGATGCGCCGTTGCCCGTTATTGTCATGACATCCAGCGATTCACGTGCCGGCAATAAAGGTTCCTCACGTATGTCGACCAAGACGACGTCGTGAGATTCTTCCGCCAGTTTGCGGGCAATATGGTAGCCGACTTTTCCCGCCCCAATTACAATGGCTCGCATTACAATCACACTGCCCTTTCCGCTGCCCTAACGCAGCCAAAAGCACGAGTAGACCATCCATCCGGACTTGCCCCCAATCAGCTTGCAGGCGGACCGGATCCGGGTACCCAGGAGACTATACAATACAGAGTACGAGGATGGCCGTCATTCTTCAATGCCTATGTTTGGGATTCCTACGCCGGATGGGAAAAACCCTTTTTTGTCGGTACTTCCAGTTCACTTACGCTGCACATAGCTGCATTTGTGGCAGAAAGGCGCCGCCCGTTACAAAAGAGCGATAACAAATGGACGGATTTCTGTTGCAAAGGCAGGTCCTTTTTGATACCATGCATTCTAATATCTTGAGTCCGACAAGTAGGATCGCAAGTTCAAAGGAAGGGTACCTCAGGGTTCCGTTCCGGGCCTTGTGGAAACGCGATGCGAACTTACAGGTTTCACGGGTGGCGTGGGGCGCGATTTCCAGACATCAAACAGGCCGGAAGCCTGGACCGAGCGGTACTGGCTTTGTGCAAAACAAAGTACACCGTGGGTAGAAAAGACCCGAGCGGCAAGTTCCTTGCTACTGAAGAGTACTGGGTTGCCGCGCGGGTTTTTGTGTTTGGCCCAGTGTCCTACGGAAAGAAGGTGATAAAAGTGGGGATTACCGGGATGTCAGTATGCCTCATGGTTCTTGTGTGCACCGGGTCGCCGGCGAAGAGTGGGGGAGCAAGGGAAGCGTGCTTCAAAGACTGAATACGTCCTTTGAATCGTGCAAACAGGTGAAAGTGTACTTCTACGCCCCGGGCCTAGTGAAAAAAGCGTCTGGGATTCCCTCTTCCATTACTGCCGTGCCCCCCATTTTAGTTTCTGATTGCTTTTAAGCAGTCACCCCATTTGACTGGTTTTGTCGCTTGCTCGCCCGCGTCGTTGGGAACGAACGAGTAAGCGCCGGGCATTGCCATGCACGTTTTTGCCGTCGGTGCGGGGAGAGCCGGTTGATGTGCCGACAGGACAGACTCCGGACCTGCACAGACCTTTGCCTTGATCAAACATTATAGGTTCGACTTAAGAGGGAGGGCATCACGGAATGTTTCATAAACGGATTTTGGGTTTGGTGCTGGCGGCGACGCTGGCGACGGTTTTAGTCTGTGGTTGCGGACCGGGGACAGAGCCTGACAACAAGAATGAGCAATCAAAGGTAATCAAAATAGGAATGGTTGGGCCCCTCACTGGCGATTATGCCACTTACGGAATTAGCGTCAAAAACGGAGTTCAGATAGCCATTGACGAGACAAACGTTGCAGGCGGTGTGCAGGGATATACGCTGTTACTGGTGGCCGAGGATAGCAAGGGCGATTCCACTGAAGCGGCCAATGCACTTCAGAAACTTATTGACCAAGACAAAGTTACAGCAGTGGTTGGAGCGGTGTTGAGCGGCGAGACTGCCACCGCCGCCCCTATCGCGCAGGATGCCGGAGTGCCGATGATCACTGCGTCGGCGACGGCTCCGGGCATCGCTGACATAGGCGACTACATTTTCAGGAACGTCATTACAGACGACGTTCAGACAAGCCAAATGGCAGAATACGCCGTGACAACCCTGGGCATGGGCAGATTTGGAATCATGTACGCCAACAATGACTACGGAGTGGCCCTCAAAGACAACTTTTCTAAACGGGCTGAGTCCCTGGGAGCGCAAGTTGTTGCTGCCGAGTCATACCTCGACGGGGACGAAGATTTTCGCGCACAAATCACCAAAATAGGCCGTGACATCGATGGGCTGTTCATCGGCGGTTACTACACTGAAGCCTCCAAGATAGCCCAGCAGGCGAGACGGCAGGGAGTTGAGGCCCAGATCCTGGGAGCCGACGGATTCTATTCTGAAAAACTAGTGGAATTGGGCGGTGACGCGGTAGAAGGGTCTTTCTTCACAGCCGGGTTCTATTCCGGAGACGAATCGGAGGCTGTCCAGTCTTTCGTTCAAACCTACAAGGACAAACACAAATCGGAGCCGGACATGTTTGCAGCCAATGCTTACGATTCCATGAAAATAGTGGTCGAAGCCCTTAAACGTTCCGGTGATGACAAGGCCAAACTCAAAGACGCCATGGCCGAAACACAGAATTATCCCGGGATTACAGGTACCACTTCCTTTGCCGAAAACGGCGAGGCTGTAAAAGATGTTGTGATTCTGAAGGTTGAAGAGGGTATTTTCAATCGCGCCCGTTAAGAACTGCCTGCCCGAATAGAAGACAGGCCGGTTTGCGAAAAGGTTTTTAGGAATTGCTCGGGTGATTTGAGGATTGGGGGACAAGAAACCGGCGGCAGGAGGGGGGTGAGGCGAATCTCCCTCTTGCCGCAACAGGCCCAAAAACAGGATTGCGAAATGCCCGTTGCAGTTGGCCGGAATTTTCATACCAAGGAGTGATGGGGTTTGCAGCAGGTTCTAAACGGCCTCACTTTGGGCAGCACTTATGCCCTTATGGCACTGGGTTATACCATGGTCTATGGGGTGCTTCGGCTCATAAACTTCGCCCACGGGGAGATTTATATGGCCGGGGCTTTCCTTGGGCTTACTTTAGTCTGGACTCTTGGCATGTCATTCTTCCTTGCCCTTCCTGTGGCCATGTTAGGTGCAGCGATTATTGGCTTAGCGGTAGAAAGGGTGGCTTACAGGCCGCTTCGACAGGCTCCCCGCCTGGCCGCACTGATAAGCGCCATTGGGATGTCCATCTTTTTGCAGAATCTGTCTTTGGCCATCATGGGACCACAGACCAGGAGCTTTCCTGTCCCCTTCAAAGTCAGGCAGTACAAACTGGGCGGCCTGCGAATTGGTTCCTTGGATGTATTCATCCTGTTGGTATCTTTGGGTCTCATGGTTGGGCTTCAAATATTGGTTCAAAAGACTAAAGTGGGAAAAGCCATGAGGGCCGTAGCCCAGGATAAGAGCACGGCAGCTCTTATGGGAATAAGTGTCGACAAAATTATCGCTGCCGCTTTTGCGATAGGTTCCGCTTTGGCCGCCGCCGGCGGGATTTTGGTGGGCATGAATTTCAATGCGGTGGAACCGGGGATGGGAATGATGCCCGGGCTAAAGGGGTTTGTCGCAGCAGTATTGGGAGGCATCGGCAGCATCCCAGGTGCCGCTATGGGGGGCATGTTGCTGGGTATGGCAGAGGTATCCGGGGTGGCTTTGCTGCGTTCCGAATGGAGGGACGCGATTGCTTTTGCCATCTTAATCCTGGTTCTGCTGGTAAAACCTTCAGGCATTTTCGAAACCTCAGCCCAAGAGAAGGTGTAGACCCATGCTAAGCCCCTATTACTATCAAATAGCCGTCATCATCTGCGTGAACATCATACTGGCGCTGAGCCTGAACCTCGTCACCGGTTTTGCAGGGCAACTGTCTTTGGGGCATGCCGCTTTCATGGGAATCGGCGCCTATACCGCCGGGATCCTGACGTCGGTTTACGAGGTGCCTTTCATCGCGGCGCTTTTGGCCGGGGGTGTAGTCTCGGCCGCGTTCGGGCTGATTATCGGCTTCCCAAGTCTCAGGTTGAAAGGCGATTACCTGGCCATAGCCACCCTGGGCTTCGGGGAGATAATTAGGGTAACTATTTTGAACATGAGAATAACCGGGGGCCCTTTCGGGTTACGGAACATACCTAAATACACAAACCTGCCCCTTGCGGCAGGGCTTGTGGTTTTGGCCTATTTTGTTCTGGCGCGACTTCTGGCATCGCGCTTCGGCCGGGCTTTGGTGGCCATACGGGAAGATGAAACGGCAGCGGAGGCGATGGGCGTTGACACAACCAGACATAAGGTCATCGCATTTGTTATCGGGGCTTTTTGGGCGGGGACAGCAGGCGGGCTTTTCGCCCATTGGTTCAGATACCTTAACCCTTCTTCGTTTTCCTTCATGAAATCAGTTGAAATCCTGTGCGCGGTGGTCTTGGGGGGAATGGGCAGCCTTGCGGGCTCTGTTTTGGGAGCCGCGGCCCTTACTTACGCACCCGAGTTCCTGCGAAGCGTGTCCCCGCTGGTGTCTCAGTACAGGATGCTTTTTTACGGCGCCCTTCTGGTTCTCATGATGCTGGTGCGACCCCAGGGATTGTTGGGAAAGGGTTCGGCCCTTGCGGGCAAAAGGAAACGACTTGGAAAGGGCGCTGCCGGCCAAGTCAGCCGGGGAGGTGAACGCCATATCATTTCTTGAAATTGCTCAGGTTACAAAATCCTTCGGCGGCCTCGTTGCTGTTTGCGACGTCAACCTGTCGGTAAACAAAGGCGAGATAATCGGACTTATCGGACCCAACGGTGCCGGCAAGACCACTTTGTTTAACCTTGTTACCGGGATTTGCAGCCCCACTTCGGGAGAGATATCTTACTGCGGAAAGAGCCTTGTGCGCCTGAAGCCCCACCAGATAACCGGGCTTGGAATGGCTCGGACCTTCCAAAATATCCGGTTGTTTCATGAAATGACAGTTCTGGAAAACGTCATGATCGGCAGGCACTGTCGCACGAAAGCGGGGGTGTGGGGTTCGATTATCCGGTTTCCTTGGGTTTCTCGGGAAGAAAAAGCTTCGGCAAGGCGCTGCTTCGAGCTACTGGAATTTATGGGACTCGACGTGAATCCCCGGGACAGGGCGGCAAATCTTCCCTACGGCAAACAGCGCCGGTTGGAAATTGCCAGGGCTCTTGCTACGGAGCCGGACCTTTTGCTACTGGACGAACCCGCGGCAGGCATGAACCCCAGCGAGACAAAAGAACTTATAGGGCTTATAAAGAACATAAGGGATGTCGGGAAAACCGTCTTGCTCATTGAACACGATATGAAGGTGGTTATGGGAGCGGCAGACAGAGTCGCTGTTCTGGAACACGGGGTCAAAATAGCGGATGGCGCGCCCCGCGAGATCCAACAAGACGAAAAGGTCATAAAAGCCTATTTGGGAGATGATTCTGATGCTCACCCTTAAGGGTCTGACTGTGCGTTACGGCGCAATTGACGCTTTGAGAGGCGTGGACCTTGAGGTGAGGCAGGGGGAAATAGTGGCGCTTGTGGGCGCTAACGGCGCGGGGAAAACCACGGCTTTAAACGCGATATCCGGGCTTGTGTCCATCACGGGCGGAGACATCGTGTTTCTGGGTCGGAGCATCGCGGGAGCCTCTCCCGAAAACGTTGTGAAAGCGGGAATCTCCCAAGTTCCCGAAGGGCGAAAAGTTTTTCCCAAGATGACGGTCATGGAAAACTTGGAAATAGGAGCATATTTTCGGGCCGACTCAAAAGAGGTTAAAAAGGACCTTGACACGATCTTTGACCTTTTTCCTCAATTGGCGGGGCGTTTGAGGCAGGCGGCCGGGACGCTTAGCGGCGGAGAACAACAAATGCTGGCCATAGCAAGAAGCCTGATGGCTCGGCCGGCGCTTTTGCTTATGGATGAACCGTCTATGGGGCTTGCCCCCAAAATCGTGCGGATGATTTTCAAAATCATCAAAGATATTAACAGTGCCGGAACTACGATCCTGCTGGTGGAACAAAACGCCCATCTTGCTTTGGACACCGCATGCAGGGCTTATGTGCTGGAAACGGGGACTGTGGCGCTGCAAGGTCTGTCCCGGGATTTGGCCAAAGATGAAAGGATCAAGTCGGCATACTTGGGAGAGTGAACTCCCGGGAGAATACGGAAATACAGTCGCGGAGGTGAGTTCGTGATTCTCACCGAGCAAGAACAAGAAATGTTAGACGGCGGGTTTGGGGAGGGGTCCCGGCTTGCCATGCAGGTTGTGACAGAAATTGGCAATCTGTACGGAGCCGGCAGGCTCGTGGCCGTAAGCCAAGCCCACATAGATGGCTGCCTCTACGGGGCGGTGGGAGATGCGGGCCTGGAATTTGCCGAAAGACTGGCTTCGTTGGGCGCTCGCGTCGCCGTGCCTACCACTTTGAATGTCACCTCCAGGGATATCGAACAATGGCGGGAATTTCGGATACCGGCAGATTTTTCTCGTAAATCTAAGAGGCTCGAAAAGGCATACCTATCCATGGGGTGCATTCCTACCTGGACTTGTGCCCCCTACCAGGCAGGTTTTGCCCCCAAGTTCGGCGAGCAGATCGCGTGGGCGGAATCGAACGCCATATGTTTCGCCAATTCGGTGTTGGGGGCCCGCACAAACCGCTACCCGGATTTGGTGGACATTTGCTGTGCGGTGGCAGGCAAGGCGCCGTATTTTGGGTTGCATATGCCGGGAAACAGAAAGGGACAGATTCACATCGAGTTTGATTCGTCTTGCCGGGACATTCTTTTCGGGGACAGGGCCTATTCCGCGGCCGGTCACTTGGTGGGTGAAATTGCTGCCAGCAAAATACCCGTGGTGTCGGGCATTCCCGGGGCAGTATCCCCAGATGAATTGAAGCTGTTTAGCGCCGCCGCCGCATCTTCGGGGGCGGTGGGTTTGGTTCATGTGGTTGGTGTCACCCCTGAAGCCAAAACTTTAGAGGAGGCTTTTCAAGGAGTTGTCCCCAAAGGAAAGGTCGCCGTTGATGGGAAAAGTCTGGCAGCCGCCTTTAGGAACTTGGACAGTGAGGTGCTTGCGCCGGGCGCTCAAGTTGCGGCCGACATTGTCATGATCGGGTGTCCCCACGCTTCTTACAATGAAGTGTGCAGGGTCGTTGCGGCAATGGGACAAAGACGGGTCAGACACGGCGTCGAGTTCTGGTTGCAGACGAGCATGGCCGTTTACCGGCTTCTTTCAAGATCCGGCATGGCAAAAAGAGCCGAGGAAAAAGGCATCAGGTTCTTGAGGGACTCGTGCATGCTTGAGTTTCCCCTTAACGATTGGGGTTTTCACACTTTGGTGACCAACTCGGGCAAAGCCGCTCATTATGCCCCGGGACATGTGGGGTTGAACACTTATCTCAGGGATGTTTCGGGTTGCGTCGAGGCGGCCCTCACCGGGGAGGTGCCACGATGATGCCTATCAAGACAATCTTTGATGCTCGGACGGTGGTGGCCGGGAAAGCGTGGGGGGAGGCACTTGTGTCCAACATGGCCCTCAGTTTTTGGGGAGGTTTAGACCCGAGGTCCGGCCGGGTTACGGATATTAGACATGATCTTTACGACCGTAGCGTTGCGGGAAAGATCTTGTTTTTGCCGGGAAGCAAGGGTTCCAGCAGCAGCGCCAGCGTTTTGCTGGAATCGATACGGGTTGGCAGTGCTCCTCAAGCCATTGTCAGCATCGCAGCGGAGCCTATTTTGGCAACCGGTTCCATCATTGGACGCTTGCTTTACGGCAAAACCGTCCCGGTGGTGGTTTTGGAGGAGGCAGATTTCTACCGAATCAGGACGGGAGACCTGGTTTTGGTTCGAGCGAGAAGGGATGGAACGGCCGCGGTGGAGGCAGGTTGTCCAGAAGCCTGAAAACAGGGCGGTATTTACGGCCAAGGAAGTTTCAGGGGAGGGTTTTCGCCGGATTCCGCACGAAGTGAAGCAACTCCCGAATGTTGCGACTGCTGACCTCCGTCTACCTAGAATTTCCCCCGGAAGCCGCAACACATACTATTTGCCGGAGGTGCTAGGGACTGCAGACTTTTTCTGTAACATCCGGCAAAGGTTCAGATTCAATAAGGTGTCTCATAAGCCGGGAGATACGGACTTGGGGCATGCGGGGCGTCAGCATTGGCGTCACCGAGGAACAGGCCGGCGAGTGGCTG
>CAZYEC010000006.1:11704-36037 GCA_964646385.1 uncultured Eubacteriales bacterium
GCTGCGATCTATCGAAACTGGGAGAGCCTGAAGCTTTGAACGTCCTAAAAACTGTGAAAGCGTCCATCGCCAACGGGTTGTCTCACGTCATTATAGACGAATACGAAAAGCTGTTGGTGCGGCGCCTGATAGACGACAATTACAGCTATCTTTCCGGGTTTGACCGGACAATCTTGAAACGCAAGGTTTTTTCACGGTTGTCGGGCCAAGACAGTCACAATAACCGTTTCACCTCCCCAAAACACCAGGGCGAAAGCCAGAGAAAGAGCAGGGTTTGGGCCAAACTGGCCGAATATCTGGAGCGGGAAAACGAGATTGTATTGGAAGGGTTCATCACTTTTCGCCTTAAAGAATACTTGGAGGGCCTCTTCGACACAGTGGAAGATGTGGTTGAAGACTACCTGAGCGACCGGGAATATCGTGAGTTTTTGAAGCTCCTCCGGCATTTCATGTCAAGGCAGAAGAACCCCGTCCGGGTAGTGAACGTGGTGCGGGACGGAGACCATTACGACCTCCTCGACGGAAGATTGGAGCCGATAGGGGGGGAGGTTGCCAGGTTTTTGCAGACACCTCCCAAAAGCATGGGCTTGGGGGTGGATGACTTGATAGTAAGCGCAATAGTGACCTTGGCTCCCCAGACCGTTATCTGGCATGGAGACTCGGCCGCCTCGCCTTGTTATGATCTTATTAAGGATTTGTTTGAAGAACGTCTTGTGATGTGCAAGGGGTGTGGCCTCGAAAAGGCCGAAAACCCCAAGAACGATCGATAGGCAGTTCGCCCACAAGGAATTCCCAAACCGTGTACTTGGAGACGTTCCCGTAGTATGATTGGGCTGGCCCGCCGGGCCAACCACATACTACCCAAAAGGGTGGGATCCTTGATTCGTCCTGCTCAGTCGGTGTTTTCGCGGAGACCAACGAACTGCCTCGTTGTAGTGGCGGCGTTTTCGTTGTTTTCGGCGTGGCATCTTACCGTGGCGTTTGAGGGGCAAGTCTTCTATTCTCTGGCATCCAAACACGGAGTGGAACCTCACGTGCCAATATTCGGGGCAATGGGCTCTTTGGTTGTGGGGATGCTTGCCTGTGGTCTGCTCGTGCGTTCTTTGCGGTCGGCCCGCAAGGTCATTTTGTGGTCAGTCGCCTCCTGCGCACTGGGCAGCACCGTGTTTTTGACCCGGCCTTCAACTCTTTGGGTCGCGTTCTTGCTTACGGGCTCGTTTCTAATGGGGCTTTGTATTGCTTGTTGGGGGCACTATCTTGTGGGTTTCACGGCTCCCCATGATAGGCTCGAGACGGTTGCCCAAGGTCTGATTTATTCAAACGTGCTTATGCTGTTGATCGATGTGGTTACAGTTAACATATCGCCTTACTCCGGCTTGGCCCTGGCCGTGTCTTGTCTTGTGGGGGCGTTTGTCCTGTTTGGTAGACCCCTTGGGAAAATTGCCCCGGCGGAGTCCCCATTGCCTTCGACGGGACATGTGTTGGCGCCAAACGCTGTTGCCAAGCCCCTTTTGCTGCTGTGCTTGTTCATTATTGTGATTACGGTGAATTCTGGTCTCATGTACCAAGTGATAGGCCCGGCATACTCCCACCACGTGGGGCTATCCAGCTGGTATTGGGTCGTCCCCTACATTGCGGCTTTGTACATTATGAAAAAAAGCATGCGAGATTCCAACAAAGGACATGTTCTGTACGCCGCGGCGGCCATGATGGGCCTGGCGTTTCTTGCCTTCATGGTTCTGGACAGATCTGTTGGCAGCTATTTGGTTGTGGACACGCTGTTGCTTGGGGCATGCGGGGTTTACGACCTGTTCTGGTGGAGCGTTCTTGCAGAAATGTTGGGATTAGGCGCAAACCCAGGCGCCGTTTTGGGGGTAGGGTTGTCCGCCAATGTTTTAGGCGTGCTGATCGGAGGAGTGGTGGGAAACAAAGTGCTGCAAGGGGTTGCTTTGACCACAAACACTTCGGTTCTTGCCCTTGCGATTCTGTTTATTTCCGTTGCCACTCTCCCCTGGCTGCAAAATATGTTATCTCTCGTCCTGAGAGGTCACGCTTTTTTGGCTATGTTTGATCAGGCTTTTCCGGGGGCCTCGCAAGAGAAACGGGACGAAGTCCTGGACAAAATTGCCGAAACTAGCAGGCTGACCGGCAGGGAAAAAGAAGTTGCTCACCTGCTTCTTCAAGGGCAGACGTACAAGGCCATCGCGGGCAGTCTGACTGTGAGCGAGAATACGGTCAAATATCACGTCAAGAACATTTATTCAAAGGTAAATGTGCAGAACAAAATCGAGCTTCTAAACCTCGTTGCGGATAGACCAAAATCTTGATTTTGCAGGTTTGGGTCCTTTGGTTATGACCCCGCAGAGCGTTACGATGCCGGCTCTGCGGGGCACGGTGTCGCCTCTGTGGGCGCGCCCGCCGGCCTATCCTACAAGTCTAGTAGTTTTCACAATGGGGCTCGTAAAAGGCCTGGGGATGAGCACAGGCCGGGCAGACCTCCGGGGCCTCTTTACCTTCGTGGATGTACCCGCAATTCCGGCAGTGCCACCTTATCGGTTCCGGTCGCGTGAAGGCAGTCTTGTTCGAAACCCTGGCCAGAAGCCGTCTGTACCGTTTTTCATGTTCTTCCTCAACTTCGCCCACTTCTTCAAAAAGTGTCGCTATCTCGTCAAACCCTTCTTCTTTTGCCACTTTTGCAAAATCTTTGTACATGGTGGTCCACTCGTAGTTTTCCCCGTCTGCCGCATCTTTTAGATTCTCTTCGGTGCTTCCGATCCAGCCCAAAGCGCGGGCCCACAGCTTGGCGTGTTCTTTTTCGTTTGCCGCCGTTTCAAGAAAAATAGCCGCGATTTGCTGATAGCCGTCTTTTCTTGCCTGGCTTGCGTAATAGGTGTACTTGTTTGTGGCCTGGGATTCTCCTGCGAACGCTTCCATCAGATTTTTCTCCGTCCTGGATCCTTTGATGTCCATATGTAGGCACCTCCGAACTTTTTAGACAGCGAATGTTTTTTGACTCGCTTTCCCTTTTAGCATGCACATTCTACAATACAAGCGGCTTCCAAAACAGTCCGACCGTGTAAAAGGTGGTTTATTTGTGGAAGGTGTGCTTAGGACGTTAGGAGATGGTCTGTACACTTATACACGGCCCCTGGCCGGTTTCGGCGGTTCAGTCACCGGCACGCTCCTTGTGGGGCAGCATGAGGCTTTGGTCGTTGACACGCTGTGCTCCCCTGAGGATACGAAGATCTTTTTACCTTTAATCGGCAACCGGCCGGTGACTGTCGTGTACACCCATGCTGATTGGGATCATTGTCTGGGAACCGAGGCCCTGAAACCTGTCCGGATAATTGCCCACGAACTTACCCGCAAACGCCTTGAGGAAGAAGGCCAAACCGTATTGGACAGGCTGCTGGACTCCGATTCGGAACTGGTAAAAGGCGCCTCCATCGTGTTGCCCGGCATCACTTTTGCCGACACTTTGCGGTTTCGTTTTTCCCGGGGTCCAAACGACTTCCTCGAGGGTAAAAAAGGGCACGAAAATGGGTTAATGATTGAGCTGGTTCACGTACCGGGTCACACAAACGATGCTTGTTGTTGCCACATTCCTGAACTTGGATTGCTTGTGGCCGGTGATGTGGTCGAAAATCCTTTTCCGTCTGTGTCTTCCGCCACAGATATCGGCAGCTGGGCGGACAGGTTGGAGCAATGGGGGAGACTCGTAACCAGAGTGATCCCGGGCCACGGGCCGGTATCGGGGCCCGGAATCCTTGTGACAAATGCCCGCTACCTGCGCAGCCTTATCGGGGTGGCAAGACGCAACACGCCTTACCCGTGGCTTCGGCCGGGAGTCTCTTTGGAATCCCTGGACCCCGGTATGGCTGCAGTGGTCGAGAAGATGGACCGGGGTGAAAGGGCATTTTACCGTGAGGTGCACAAGGAAAACGTCCGCCGGGCGCTTCTGGTGCTCTGATCCACCGTCCGCTGCCGGAGCGAAACCTCCAAAAGGTTGTGCTCCCGGATTTTCCGTGCAGAAGCGCCCAAAAGGATGGTTGTTCTTATTTCAGCCGGTCTTTCAAGCGGTCAAACTGCTGCCACAATTTTCGAGGCAGTCTCTTGCCGAAGCGCTCGAAATGGGCCCTTATGTCCGGCACTTCCACTTCCCTCCAGGCTTTTTTATCCACGTGCAGAAGCGCAGACATGTTCTTGTCAGGCACGTTAAGACCTGACAGGTCTAAAGAGTCGCGGGTAGGCAGATAACCGGCAGCAGTAGCCTTTGCCTCCGCTTTCCCATCAACCCGCTCGCACATCCATTTGAGCACACGGCTGTTTTCGCCGAAGCCCGGCCACAAGAAGTCGCCGTGAGAGTCTTTTCCAAACCAGTTGACATAAAAGATATGTGGTGCGTTTTTGCCCAGTTTGTCGCCCATCTCAAGCCAGTGGGCGAAATAGTCGGCCATGTTGTACCCGCAGAAGGGCAGCATTGCGAAGGGATCCCGTCTGACTTTGCCCACAAAACCCATGTCGGCGGCGGTTGTTTCCGAAGATGCGGTGGCACCCATGAACACGCCGTGGTCCCAGTCAAAAGCCTGGGCCACAAGGGGAATGTTATGGGCGCGCCTACCGCCAAAAATGAAGATGTCAATGGGCAGACCTTCGGGCTTTTCCCAGTCGGAGCTGATCACGGGGCATTGGGCGGCGGGGGCCGTGAACCTGGCATTAGGGTGAGCCGCCGGTTCGTTGCTTCTGGAAGTCCAGTCTTTTCCTCTCCAGTCGACGGCGTGGTCCGGGGAAGGCCCCATTTCCTCCCACCAGACGTCCCCGTGGTCGGTCAAGGCGCAGTTGGTGAAAATGGTGTTTCTCGTCAAAGTGTCCATTGCCGACGGGTTGGTTTTGTACGAGGTGCCTGGGGCAACCCCGAAAAACCCAGATTCCGGGTTAATGGCGTAAAGCCGGCCATCGGGGCCAATCCTCATCCAGGCGATGTCGTCGCCTATGCATTCAGCTTTCCACCCGGGAATTGTCGGGTGGATCATGGCAAGGTTGGTCTTTCCGCACGCCGAGGGAAAAGCCCCGGTGATGTGGTATTGTCTTCCCTCAGGGCTCGTAAGCCGCAGAATCAGCATGTGTTCGGCCATCCAGCCTTCTCTGCGGGCAATGGCCGATGCAATTCTTAAGGCAAAGCACTTTTTGCCTAGCAGAGCATTTCCACCGTACCCTGAACCGTAAGCCCAAATCATATTTTCTTCCGGGAACTGGCTGATGTATTTGTGTTCCATAGGGGCGCAAGGCCACGGCACGTCCTTTTGCCCCGGGTGCAGAGGGGCCCCGACCGAGTGGAGACACTTTACGAATTCACCACCGGTGCCCAAGGCTTCCAAAACCGTTGTTCCAACGCGGGTCATGATGTGCATGCTGCACACCACATAAATGCTGTCGGTAATCTCCACGCCGAGCCTGGAAATGGGGGATCCCAAGGGGCCCATCGAAAAGGGAATTACATACATCGTTCGCCCACGCATACAGCCCCGATACAAATCCGTCATTATACGCTTCAATTCCCCGACCTCTATCCAGTTGTTGGTGGGGCCCGCTTCATCCCGTTCTGTTGTGCTAATGAACGTTCTGTCTTCCACCCTTGCTACGTCGCCGGGGTCTGAACGGAACAAATGGCAGTTAGGCCGCATTTTGAGCGGGATGGCTGCACCGCTTTCCACTGCTTGTGACATTAGCCGGTCATACTCATCCCGGCTCCCGTCGCACCAGTACACCGTTTCCGGTTGGCACAGGTCCGCCACTTCACAGATCCAATTATTAAGCTCCTTGTGATGTCCAGGATTCAATACGTCTGCCTCCTCATACGCTAAGCTGCATAAATCACAAAACTGACCTGTAGATAAAGTGCATCGCCCTTGGTTAGGTTTTCCGCCTTCAGGCACTGCCAATAGCCAGATACGGGCTAATTGGTTCTGTCTCAGCAAAGACGCCAGTTTGCTTTTGGGAATCATCGCCCTTTTGCAGTTGATTTACAACCCCCCGCCAAGGTATAATCCGTAAAAGTCATGGTGCGGCGTTGAAGAGGACAGTACCGAAAGGCCTTGTTGCAGAGAGGGAAGTGGCTTGGTGCAAGCTTCTCCGAGGCCCCAAGGGAACACCCCCTCGGAGCCCCCGGCGGAGAAAGTAACGCCGGCGTTTGAAGCGCGATACAGCTTCCCGGAGGATCGAGCAAGGGCAGCGTCTGAGCGTTACGCCGGCGAGTCGCCGCCTCGGTCGGTAAGGGTGGAATCGCGGGACCCCGCCCCTTATGGGCGGGTTTTTCATTTTCGTTCGTACTTGCGAGGAGGGGTTCGAATGCAGCAGGATTCGGAAATTACGGTTTCGTGGTCGGGTGACGTCCGCACGGTACCGGCCGGCAGCACTTACTTGGACGTCAAAAAGGCGTTTCGCTGGAAGAATGATGTTTTGTTGGTCAAGGTCCGCGACCAAGTCCGAGAGCTCAGAACCAAAGTGGCGGAAGATTGTTCTGTGGAACCCCTGACCTTTGACGATGCCGGGGCCAAATGGGCTTTGAGGCATACCGCGGCTCACATTCTGGCCCAAGCGGTCATGCGTTTGTACCCGGGTGTCAAATTGGGGATTGGGCCTGCAATTGAAGACGGATTCTATTACGATTTTGATTCCCCCGTTGCTTTTGGTCCCGATGCTTTGGTCAAGATTGAAAAAGAGATGAAAAGAATAGTGAAGGAGAATCTTCCCGTCACCCGAGAAGAAGTGGACAGGGACAAAGCCCTTTCAATCCTTTCCGACCAACCTTACAAACTGGAACTGGTGGAGAATTTGCCCCCGAAAGACCCCATCTCCTTGTACAGACAAGGCGAGTTTGTGGATCTTTGTGCCGGGCCCCACGTGCCGTCCACCGGTTGCGTCAAGGCTTTTAGGCTGCTGAGCGTGGCGGGGGCTTACTGGCACGGGGACGAAAAACAGGCAATGCTGCAAAGAATATACGGAACGGCTTTTGCGACGCAAGATGGTCTTGAGGGACACCTGGAACGGTTGGAAGAGATAAAAAAGCGTGATCACAGAAAACTGGCTAAAGACCTGGACCTTTTCAGCCTGCAGGAAGAAGGTGGCCCCGGCCTGGTCTACTGGCATCCTAAGGGCAGCATTATCAGAGAAGAAGTCGAGGATTTTTGGCGCAAAGAGCATAGAAAACGCGGTTACGACATCGTGTATTCGCCCCACATAGCAAAACTCGATCTTTGGAGGGCTTCCGGACATTGGGATTGGTACCGGGACAGCATGTACGCACCTATGGCCATCGAAGATGTGCAATACTTGCTCAAACCCATGAATTGTCCCTTTCACATCCTGATGTACAAAAACGACATCAGAAGTTACCGGGACCTGCCCATCAGAACTGCAGAGCTGGGTACGGTCTACCGTTACGAAAGGTCGGGCGTGCTTCACGGCGCACTGCGCGTGCGGGGTTTTACCCAAGATGATGCCCACTTGTTTGTCAGGCCCGACCAGCTTGTGGAAGAACTGATCGGAGTCTTGGAACTCACCCAGTTCATGATGGAGACTTTCGGGTACAAGGAGTACGAGTACATGCTGTCGGTGAGGGATCCTGAGGACAAATCGAAGTACGTGGGCGATGACGAAGTCTGGGAGTCTGCCCAAATAGCCATCGAAACGGCCCTAAACAGCAAAAAGGTACCGTATAGGGTGGATCTGGGGGAAGCCAAATTCTACGGCCCCGCCATCGACGTGCAAATCAAGGATGCATTGGGCAGGATGTGGCAGGGTCCCACTATCCAAGTGGATTTCAATCTTCCTGAACGTTTCGACCTGAATTACATCGGCCAGGATGGTGCCCGTCACCGCCCGGTCATGATCCACCGCACCGTTTTGGGTAGCATGGAAAGGTTCATCGCGGGACTCGTGGAGCATTATGCCGGAGCGTTTCCTTTGTGGCTCGCACCGGTGCAAGTCCAAATCATACCGGTTTCGGAGAAACAAGCTTCCTATGCCAAAGAAGTAGAAAACAGGCTCGGTGCGGCCGGTTTCAGGGTTTTCTGTGATTCAGGGCCGGCCAAAATAGGGTACAAGATCAGGCAGGGCCAGGTGCAAAAGATACCTTACATGCTGGTAGTCGGCGCTTTGGAACAAGGTGCGGGCACTGTATCCGTGAGGCACAGGAGCAAAGGCGATTTAGGGGCAATGCCCTTGGACGCGTTCGTGGTGCAGGCGGAACAAGAAAAAGAATCAAAATCTCTGACCGCCAAAGTGAAGAAAATCCAAGCGCCCGACTAGAGTGACAGCCCGTGGTGTCTGTGCTATACTGCGTCTGAAGTAGAAGCCATCCGCTTCTCACCTTACGGTTCTTGGGGCTGTTAAGGTACATGACAGGTAGAAAGCGTTTCTTTTCGGGGATGCGTACGTATGTCGTGGGCGGGTGGACTACCTGCCCACGATTCTAATTTTCGAAAGAGGGTGGCGTGCAATCAGCCGGGACCAAAGAGTGAACGAGTCAATTCGTGTGAGAGAAGTAAGACTGGTTTCCCAAAACGGGGAACAGCTGGGGATTAAGCCGACTCACGAAGCCCTTCGGATTGCAAGAGATTTGGGTTTGGATCTTGTGGAGGTCGCGCCTCAGGCCAAGCCTCCTGTTTGTCGGCTCATGGACTATTCAAGGTGGAAGTACGAGCAATCGAAACGGATGAAGGAAGCCCGAAAAAAGCAAAAGGTCCAAGAGGTAAAAGAAGTCAAGATGCGCCCTACCATAGGCCTGCACGATTTTGAAGTCAAAGCCAGGGCCTCGGAAAAATTCTTGGGAGAAGGAGACAAGGTCAAGGCCACGATCATGTTTCGCGGCAGGGAAATGTCCCACCTTGACATAGGCCAGAAGGTCTTGGAAAGGTTATTGGAACGGGTAAAGGGCATGTGCATCGTGGAAAGGGCACCCAGGATCGAAGGGCGCAACATGATCATGGTTCTTTCCCCAAAACCCCAGCCTCAAGGTCAGTCCGGCTCGCAAAAGTCAACCGGCACACAGGGTCAGTGAGGAAAGAGTCAGGTTTTGAGGAGATGTTTTGACGTGGCTAAGAACAAGATGAAGTCCCACAGCGGAGCCAAGAAGCGCTTTTTCGTGACCGGCACGGGGAAAATCAGGCATTACCACTCCGGGCACAGTCACAGGTTGGCCGGAAAAAGCGCGGCCCGAAGGCGCAGGCTCAAAAAGGATTCCGGAATCAACCCTGTATCGGAAAAACGAATCAGGGCTTTGATTCCGTACAAATAGGGCGGCAGAAAAGTAGTCTGAAAGAGGGTTACCCAGATGGCTCGCATAAGAACCGGAATGACCAAAAAACGCAGGCACAAAAAGGTGCTGAAGCTTGCAAAGGGGTATTGGGGCAAAAGGTCGAAATCGTTCCGCATTGCAAATGAAGCGGTCATGAAAGCCCTTCACTACGCAAGACGGCACAGGAGAGAAAAGAAAAGAGAGTTTCGAAGCCTGTGGATAACGCGCATTAACGCGGCCGCCAGGATTAACGGCATGACTTACAGCACATTCATAAGCGGTCTGAAAAAAGCCGGTGTTGACATAAACAGGCAAATGCTGGCCGATTTGGCCGTGGCGGACGCCAAATCTTTTACCGATCTGGTATCAGTGGCCAAGAATCATTCGTCCTCAGTTTAGACAAAGGTCAGGCTAAGGTGTTTTGCAGTGGAGGTTCCGTGGAGGCTCGTAAAGAGCCTGCAAAAGAAGAAAGAGCGGGAGAAATCGCGCCTGACAGTTGCTGAAGGGGCGCCTTCAGTTCTTTCCGCTTTGCGTTCTGCCGCAGCCTATGATTTCCTGGTGACGGTTTCGGGGTATCTGGAATCAGAAAAAGGCGCGGAAATTGCCCGGGCGCTGAAAGCCCACCCGAACCCGGGAACAACTTTCGTGGTGAGCAGCGGTCTTTTCCACAAAATCTCCGGAACCAGTAACCCCCAAGGCATCCTCTTAGTGCTGCCTTTTCCGTTTTGTTACGGGGGCAGCCTGCCCTCAAGCCCTTGGCCAAAGTTGTTGTGGGTGGCCGGTGCGGACATCCAGGATCCCGGGAACGTTGGAACGCTGGTAAGAAATGCTGCCGGCGCAGGTGCTTGGGGAGTTACTTTTTTGGGGGAATCGGCCGACCCTTATTCGCCGAAATGCATTCGTTCTTCGGCCGGCGCCGTTTTCGGGATTGTCGTGAAACAGGCCGGGAATCCCGTCGCTCAGGTCCGGACGTGGCTGGATTCGGGTTCGACCGTGTACAAAACCCTTCCTTCCGGGGGCAACCCTCCCTGGGAAGTTGATCTCAGGGAAAGCACGATTCTGGTCATGGGGAACGAAGCCCGGGGGTTGAGAAAGGAAATCGATTGCCTGATACCCGACGGCATCTCCATCCCCATGCCCGGTGGAATCCAGTCTTTGAATGTGGCTATGGCCTCATCCATGATTTTGTATGAGGCTATGAGGCAGAGAATCGTGCCGGGTGGTTCCCTGCCTTTTTGAGTAGAACTGCCGACATGCTATAATACCGGAAAAGGGAACTGAGAAAGCGGGGGGTAGTATTGAAGCTAGCCAAAGCGTTCTGGTCTGTCTTCGAGAAGACGGGCTCAGTCATGGCTTACTTGCTTTACCGCCACTATCTCGAGACCTCTTTAACCGAAAGCCGGCAGACGGAGGTTCGTTAGGGGCCGGGCATCGTGGATTAAAACGCATATTGCAGGCGATGAAAGAGAACGTGGGCTGGGGGATGCGGACAGAGAAGGGAAGGCCGCGCTGAGACTTCCTAGCGAGAAACCCGCCGGAATTCGCTCTTGAGCCCCCGGGCTGATACTGTAGGCCCGGCGTGTCCTTCGCGTTAAGAAGGTTTGAGTGGGCCGGGCATTCGGCCAAGCCGTGGTGGTATCGCGGAAGCGCGGGCTTTCGTCCTTGGAAATTGGGATGGAAGCCGTTTTGTTTGACAGCCAGGCAAGAAGCGGGAAGGGGGTGCGGCAGGGAACCATCTTGGTTTCCTGCAAAACACTGTGAATCAGGACACAACAGCCCTTTTTGAAGAGGCGAAAAAGGAGATCGAGAACGCATCTACTTCGGCGGATCTTGAGGCTTTAAGGATCCGCCTGCTGGGCAAGAAAGGACAGGTTACCGACCTTTTGAAAGCTGTCGGCTCTCTGCCCAGGGAGGAGCGCCCTGCTTTCGGGGCGAGGGTGAACGCGCTTCGGATAGGTTTGGAAGGAGAAATCGACAAAAAACGACGAGATATTGAGATGAAGGCCATCTTGGAAAAGGTTCAAAAAGAGTCCATCGATGTCACTTTGCCCGGAGCGGCGCCTGAAGTGGGGGCCCTCCATCCCCTGACCAAAGCGCTGCGAGAAGTAGAAAGCATATTCTACGGGATGGGATTCACCGTTTACGAGAGCCGCGAGGCGGAAACCGACGAGATGAACTTCGTGATGTTGAACTTGGCCCCCGATCATCCTGCAAGGGACATGCAGGATACCATGTACCTCACCGAATCAACTCTCCTCAGGACTCACACATCTCCTGGCCAGATAAGGGCTATGCGGGACAAAAAAGGGGAGCTTCCCGTAAGGCTCCTTGTTCCCGGAAGGACGTACCGCAGGGATCCTGCTGACGCGTCCCACTCACCGGTGTTCCACCAGGTGGAAGGGTTGGCAGTGGACACAGGCGTGTCGTTTCGACATCTTCGGGGAGTCTTCGGCTCCTTTGCCCGCAAGTTTTTTGGACAAGATACCGAAATACGCATGAGGCCCAGTTTCTTCCCGTTTACCGAACCGTCCGTTGAGATCGATGTGTCTTGCGTTTTTTGCCACGGCAGCGGTTGTTCCGTGTGCGGGCAATCGGGATGGTTGGAATTGTCCGGGGCAGGCATGGTCCACCCCAAAGTCATAAAAAACGGCGGTTACGATCCACATAAGGTGACGGGTTTTGCTTTTGGGTTCGGGTTGGACAGGGCCGCTATGCTGAAGTATGGTGTGGATGACCTCAGAGTGTTCTTGGGCAACGACAAACGGTTTCTTGCGCAATGGCGTGGTATCTGAGATCTGGCGGAAGTCCCGTGTCTATTTCGTGCTAGGGGGGAAGGCCTGAGCCGGACTTCGCCGGCTTCAGGTGGGCGTTTATGAAAATAGTGTGGAAATGGCTTCAAGAGTACGCAGACATTCCTTGGGAGCCTGAAGAGGCTGCCGAAATGCTTACCATGGCCGGACTGAAGGTAGAATCTCTTTCCTGCGAGCGCGCTTTGCTTTCGGGAGTCGTCGCTGCCCAAGTCTTGGATGTGGTTCCCCATCCCAAAAGGCCCGATTTGAAAGTTGGCACATTGTGTGACGGCAACCAAAATTTCTTTGTGGTGAGCGGCGCTCCCGGGCTTTCAAAAGGCAACGTGACCTTGCTTGCCAAACCGGGCTCCTCGTTGCCCGGGGGAATAACCGTAAGCCCTGTGGAATTTGAGGGAGTGCTGTCCCAAGGGATGGTAGTCTGCTCAAACGAGATTCTTTTGGGAGAACCCCACAGGCCCGGTGAGGATATCGTGATGCTGCCCCGGGGCACACCTTTAGGAAAGGTTGCTCAAGATCTGTTGGGGCTGGATGACTATGTTTTGGAATTGGAACTGACGGTCAATTTTTCTCACTGTCTTTCCATCCTCGGCGTGGCCATGGAAGCTGCCGCCCTCGCAAAAACCTCTCTTAAGCTGCCCAAGATTTTGAAAGACTGGGATTGGGCGAGCCATTTCGGTAGCCGCAGGCCCTCGGGGGCCAAGAATTACTCAGGTCAGTTTGCTGTGGAACTTCCGGACCCAGATCTTTGCCCCAGGTACGTGGCAAAAGGTGTGAGAAATGTCAAAGTTGGATACTCCCCGGTTTGGATGGAGAGGCGGCTGCAACTTGCCGGGATGAGGCCCATAAACTCCATCGTAGATGCGACCAACTATATAATGCTTGAAACTGGACAACCCTTGCATGCTTTCGATCTTGACCGGCTGGAAGGCGGCGTCCTGCGCCCCAGGCGTTCAAAGCCAGGGGAGGTCATCGTTACTTTGGACGGGGAATCCCGAGAACTGGCCCCGGGAACTCTGGTGATAGCCGACGGCGGCGGGCCCGTTGCCGTGGCGGGAGTCATGGGCAACAGGGATACTGAAGTGACGGAATCCACCGCGAATTTGCTCATAGAATCGGCTTATTTTGCGCCGCTACCCGTCAGGCGCACGTACCGCGGCATGAAGTTGCGCACCGAAGCCGCTTTAAGGTTCGAAAAAGGCGTAGACCCCACAGCCCAAGGGGCGGTGGCCGAGCGGACGGCAGCGCTTGTGGCAGAATTGACGGGTGGGATCCCTGAAGAAGGTTACGCCGAGGCCACTGAGTTGGACCCAAAACCTTTACGACTGCAGTTTCGGGTGGGAGAAGCCAGGAGGACCCTGGGCTTGGCAATATCTCAGGAAGAATGTCGGGGCATTCTCCAATCCCTGAACTTTGGCGTTTTCCGCGGGGAGGGCCCTGAGGCCGGTTTGGATATCACCGTCCCCCCCAGAAGGGTGGATATTGAAGAAGAAATCGATCTTGTGGAAGAAATAGCGCGGCACTACGGGGTCAATCGTTTTCAACCTCTCGATTTGGATAAAGCCGTGCCCGGCGGCCCGCCGGGTACGGACTACGTGCGCCGAAGCCGCATAAAAGACATTTTGGTCAGCTTAGGCGGCTTGGAATGCGTTACCAACTCTTTGTTAGCGCCCGGCGATATATCGGTCATGGGGTGGGATGGAGATGATCCCAGGGGGAAACCTGTGGAGCTTTTGAACCCTTTGTCTTCCAACGAGTCGGTTCTCAGGCCGAGTCTGCTGCCCGGACTGGCCAAGGTGGCGGTTTTGAACCAGCGCAAAAAAGCAGATGGCGGCTTGTTCTGGGAAATGGGTACCGTGTTTTTGCCGTCCCCCGAGGAACTGCCTTACGAGACAGCGCAGCTGGGACTTATGTCCTACGGCATCATAAAGCCCAAGACCTGGGTCCAGGAACAGGAAAACGCGTCCTTTTACGGGTTGAAAGGGGTTGTGGAATCTCTGTTGTCGCTATTGGGCGTCTGTAATGTTTCGTATATCCCGCGGGCCGGGATGCCTTTTCACCCGGGAAAATCCGCCAGGATCGTGGTCCGGGGTTCCACCGTGGGGGAAATGGGTGAATTGCATCCGGTCTCCCAAAACGGACTGGAAAGCGCCGCTTCTTTGTTGATGGCGTGGTTTTCCCTTGACGCCCTGTTGGCTTTGGCCCAAGAGCACTCATACGACGAGGTTTCCAGATTTATGCCTGTCCAAAGGGACTTGGCCGTGGTCGTATTGGAAAGCGTCCCGGTGGGCGATATCGCCAGATGCGTGAGAGAATCGGCGCGGGACCTGGTCTCCTTAGACATCTTCGATTTGTGGAAGAAGCTGCCGGTTCCCCCGGGCAAGAAAAGCGTGGCAATGCGTTTGGTGTATCAGGCTGCGGACCGCACGCTTACGGAAGCAGAATTGCAGGAAGACCGAAAGCGAGTTTTGCGCGTCCTGTCCGACAAATTTAGTGCGGAACAGAGGCTTTGAAGTGGACAAACGGGAAGTCGCTCACCTGCTCAGAATGATGGGAGATCTGGTTGAGATTCAAGGGGAACAGGCTTTCAAGGTGAGGGCTTACGAAAAAGCTGCTCAAACAATAGAGCGAGGTGATTACCCCTTGTCTCGCTTAGCCAAAGAAGGCCGGCTGTTGGAGATACCTAATGTGGGCAGGAACCTGGAGCCCAAAATACGCGAACTGCTCCTCACAGGCAAGTCTTCGTTTTTGGAACGCTTGACGGAAAAGACTCCCTTGGGGCTGTTGGACCTCCTTCGAGTGCCCGGGGTGGGGCCGAGGACGGCCAGGACTTTGTACACCGCGTTGGGAATAACCGGCCTTGAAGACCTGGAAGCCGCTTTGGCATCCCACAGGATTCAGGCGCTTCCGGGCGTCGGGGAAAAGCGGGAAGATGCCATAGCCGCCGGCCTGATCTTAGTTAAAGAATACATAGGTAGGGTCAGCATCGGGGTCGCGTCGCCGGTAGCCGACAGGTTTTTGGAGACTTTGGCATCCAATGGCGTTTTCGGCGTGGCAGTGGGAAATCTGAGACGTTGCGAGGAAACGGTCAAAGAGCTTGAGATGCTCATCAAACTGGGCAAGGAAGATACTCTGCAATCTCTCATGATGGGATCGGGGATCATCCACGCCGCTGATGAAAAAGCCCTCGAGGACGCTTGGGATGAAACGCGGCAGGCGTATGTTCTTAACACGGGGCTTGGCATACCCGCGGTTTTGTATTTTGAAAAGGATCCCTTCTTCTGGGCCAGGGTCACCTGGTTGACTGGCCCCCTGAAGTATGTGGAGAGTCTATCTGAACAGGCGGAAGAAAAAGGGCTGCGGTTCGGTCCCCATGGGCTGTTTTCCAACGGAAATGTTTTACCGGTGGCGGATGAGCAGTCCTTGCACCGTTTGTTGGGGGTGGAATGGCTGCCGCCTCAGGTGAGGCACAGAGAAGATTTGGTGAAGGCCGCAAAGAGCGGCCGGAAGGTGACCTTCATCGATCCTTCGGATATTGCGGGAGATCTTCACTTGCACACCGTGTGGTCCGACGGAACCGGAACCGTTGAGGAAATGGCGGAAAAAGCGGCGGCTTTGGGCTACTCATACATTGCCATCACCGACCACGCCACATACATGAGAATGATAAACGGTATCACACCCCAAAAAATCCCCGCATACTTGCAGGAAATTGATAGGGTCCAGGCCAGGTACCCAAACCTTCGAATCTATTCCGGCGTGGAAGTCGACATCCACAGGGACGGCAGTTTGTTCCTGAGCGACGGGGATCTTGCCCGTTTCGATGTGGTAGTGGCATCAATACACCAAGATACAGATCCGCAAGATGACCTGGTTTGCCGCTTCCGAAGGGCTTGCAAAAACCCCAACGTGGACATCATAGGGCACCCAACCTGCAGAAAGTTGGGCAGGCGACGGGGGGTCCAAGAAGGTTTCCAGAAGTTGTTCGAAACGGCAACCAAAACAGGCACTGTACTGGAGATTAACTGCTCCCCCGAAAGGCTCGATCTTCCGGAAAAACTGATCCGGGAAGCCCGCGACTGTGGCGCAGCTTTTGCCGTTTCAACCGATGCCCACAGTCCCGCCACAATGGAGGGGATGAGGTACGGAGTTGTGGCTTTGGCAAGACGGGCGGGACTTGCTCCTGAGGCGGTCGTCAACACCCTGTCTGCGCCGCCCTGGCTCTCAGGCAAGCCGTCATAAACCCGCAATACCGGTCATAGTCTACCTACGTGATTCGAACCGGGTGAGGTGTGGCCGGGTTGTTCCCCAAACGTCTTTTTTGGTTAGTTGCTTTGCTTGTGATGGCTGTGGTATCTTTGGGTGTCTCTGACAGAGTGCCCGAATATCTGAGCATTCACGAGACCGACGAACCTTTGGTACCGGCAGTCCCCCCGGTCAAACGCCCCGATGTTTACGAGTTAAAGGAACGTTTGCTGGCCCTGGGATTCTATAGCGGGCCCCTGGACGAAAAATATGATGCAGGGTCCGTTTCAGCAGTAAAAGAGTTCCAAAAATCTTTTTGGTTAGAGCCTACCGGAGTGGTGGACAAAGCCACCTGGCGAGCTTTAGGACACGGGGTTCCAAGGGTTATGAGCATCGTCCAAGGCCCGCCCCCGGAAGGTGACGTGCATATTGAGGTTGACACGGACGCACTGGAGCTCACCATCTTCGTGGACTCAAAGCCGTGGAAAACATACCCGGTGGCGGGAGGCAAATGGAGCTCTCTTACGCCGGTTGGAGAGTGGAGGATAGTTGAAAAAGGCTATGAGCAGGGAGGCGCTTTTGGAAGCAGGTGGATGGGCCTGAATGTGCCGTGGGGAGGGTACGGGATTCACGGTACCAACCGCCCTTGGTCAATTGGCACCTATGCCAGCGTCGGCTGCATCAGGATGTTCAACGAAGACGTGGAAGAGGTTTACGAACTGGTTGACGTAGGAACGAAGGTGACGGTGCGGGGACCAAGGCCGTACTTGAGGTTTCAGTCGCCCATAGGCAACGGATCCGTCGGGCCCGAAGTTGTGATGCTTCAAGAATGTCTCAAAGCGGCAGGATTTGATGCGGGCGGGTGTGACGGAAGGTTTGGCGACAGGACAAAAGCCAAGGTGAGGGAAGCCAATTGGCTGTTTGGGTTGGGAACAAGGGATGTTGCCACGGCAGATCTGTTTACGCTTTTCGGACTAAGGGGACGATAGCATGGACAAACGGCTCATTCAGATCACTATCAAGACCCTGGCGGCCATTTCTCTTATGCTAAGCTTGTTGGGGTGCGGCATTGGATTCCAACCGCCCAAGAAATTGTCCTTTCAAGGATTGGTCTTGACCCTATGGGATTCACCTGAACCGTCCTTCCAAGGGGCTGACTCCTATGACAAACTTGCCCTTTCGGTGGTTGAAAACTTTTGCTCCCGGCACAAAATCCAAATCGACATGAAGTTTTGTGAAAGAAGGCAGATTTTGTCATTGCTATTGGGGCAAGAATCCCAGGAATCATCGCCGTCAATCGTCTTTTCCACAGAATGGCCGGTTGCTCCGGACGGTGCTCAGAACTTGACAGGAATGCTTGACGAAGATGGGTATTTGGATGGAGCGATCCATTACTGGACCACAGAAAAGGGCCTCTTTGGAATTCCATCTTATTTTTACTGGGTGGGAATGGCCGCGAAATCACCTGTGGAGCCTCAGGAAGGGTTGCCTGCAGGTTCTGCCTACTGGCCCGATTCCCAATGGTTCCTCCTCTCGGCGCTGGACCTGCCCGAAGCCGGGTTTGCACCCGAAAAAGCCGGTGAATACTTGCGTTGGCTGAAATCTTCATGCCTCCCGGCAGGAGGCGACCCTCTGGATCAGTGGAGGGACGGTTCTGTCTCGGCTTTGTTTCCGGTCACGCCGCACCTTTACAAATGGCTGCAAACCACCTACGGCCCCGAAAGCCATTTGTGTCCCATACCCGGGCCTTTCGGCGCCCCTCAGTTTTACTGCACCGTGCCCGGATACCTTGTGCTGGCGGAGGAAGAGTCTGCAAAGTCGTGCGCGTTGCTTCTGGCCCAAGAATTGGCAGCTACCCGGGGCAGGTGGGCTGCACGAAATATCGGGGCCCTGCCTGCCGCCGTCAAAGATGTGCCCGTATACGACCTCGACGGAGGGCCTGCGAGGTGCGACAAAGCCGCTTTGAGGGCTCTGGGAACCCAGGCTTTTGTCTCTGTTCCAATAACTTCTGAAGCCTTGTTGCGAGAGCGGGTTTCTGTCGGTGTTCCTGATTTGGTGCAAGGTTTCATGAAGGGCGACATTTCTGGAACCGATATGGAGAGGGGCATTCTGAACCTGTGGAAAAGCCATACTAAGCCCTAGCCGGGTAAAGGCGTTTTCACGGGGGGGGTTCCGATTGCCCAAAGAGCTGTTGCTTGATGTGGCAGGCATCGTCTTTCGGTCGGTGGTCATGTTCTTCGTTTCTTTGGTTGCGGTGAGGATCACGGGCAAGAGATCCATCGGGCAGCTGGCGCCTTTCGACCTGGTAGTGATAATCATCATCGGATCCGTGGCTGCGCTGCCCTTGGAAGAAGAGCAGATCGATATGCTCCACGGCATTGTCCCCATCGTCGTCCTGACGGGTCTTCAGTATCTGCTGGCACTGGTCAACATGCACTGGCGTGCCGCCGAAAAAGTGACCCAGGGCTTGTCAACGCCCATAGTAGTGGACGGCAAAGTGATGCAGGGGAATCTGAAGCGCGAGAGAGTGTCGGAAGCAGACATGCACATCCTCTTAAGGGAGGCCGGCGCCGACAAAGTCGAAGATCTCGCCCTTGCGGTTCTGGAACCCACCGGAAAAGTGTCTATCGTGAAAAAAGCCCAGGCACAGCCTGTAACCCCTCAGGACATGGACCTCATGACTCTCACAAGGCTCGATAGAATTAGGGCCGAAATGCGAAGCAGGCGACAGAAGAATTACCGGGACGTGGTGTGCCGCCTGCCCTGCAGGATTTTGGGTCACCGGAAACGAACTTTGCTCTGACAAGAAACGTTGGGGGGAATCGCATTTGAGGCCCCAATGGCTCCCCAGAGCCTTGGATTTTGATGCTTATCTGGCCGGTACCGATATGAACGTGCCCACAATGAGAGAAAACTTTGCCGGTACCGTTTTGAATCCCCAAGACGATGCCTATTTCGAGTTCCTTGACGAAAGGCTTTCACCCGGCGAAGTCGTCGCGTTGGCCCTCTCGGAATCGTGGTGTGGCGATTGTGTGGAGAACCTTCCTGTCTTGTGCAAAATCGCGGCCCGCCACCGGTTTTTGAAAGTACACATTTTCCCCAGGGATCAAAACCTCGATATTATGGACCAGTACCTTACCCGCGGTCGCCGGACAATTCCGGTTTTTGTGTTCTTTGACTATGAGGGAACGGAAATTGGGCGGTTTGTGGAGCGCCCGCCCGGGGCTCACGAATTTATGAAAAAAGCCATGGAATCGGTATCAGGCCTTTTTGCCAAAGAACAGCAGCGTCGCATCTACAAAGCGAGGGCCGAATTAAGACGCATGTACAAAGCAGGTTTTCGGCAAGAGACGGTGGCCGAAATCGCCAAAATCTTGCAGGAGCGCTATGAATTCTAAGGCGCTGGAGATTCTTGAATTCCGCAAAGTTCAAGAAATGCTGGCCGGGGAGGCAAGCACTCCTTTGGGCAGGGAACTGGCTCTTGCTGTTGAACCCGGACTTCCCGGTTCTGCTCGGAAGGCACAGTCTTTGGGCCGTGAGGTTCTGAGGGCTCTCTCCCGGACTACTGCGCCAAGTCTGTATGGGGTCCGGGACATTCGCCCAAAAGTCCGCAGTGCCGGGCGCGGAGTGGCTCTCACAAGTGTGGATCTTAAGGAAATCCTGGGAGCCCTGCTGGCCTTGGACTCGCTTTTTCGATGGCTCAAAGACTTGGAAGGGCAGTATCCGGCCTTGAATTTCTTGAAATCCAGGATCCCTGTGCTCTCGTGTTTACGTTCGCGGCTCGATGCCACCGTCGACGAAGATGGTTATGTCCGGGATTCGGCAAGCCCAAGACTCTCGTCCATAAGGCGTTCCCTTGAAGACTACAGGGAACGGTTGCGAAGACGTGCCGAAGAGATGACCAGGCGCAAGAGCATATCGCAGTATCTGCAAGATGCCGTGGTAACAGTGCGCAACGGTCGCTTGGTTATCCCGGTGAAACAGGAATTCGCCGGGAAAATCCAGGGTTTGGTCCACGATCAGTCTTCCTCGGGGCAGACTGTCTTCTTGGAACCCTTCGAGCTTCTGGAGATGGGAAACAACCTAAAGCGCCTGCAACTTCAGGAGCGGGACGAAATTGACAGCATTCTGGCAGAAGTATCGGGGTCTGTGGGGGAGTTCGAACCAGTTCTGGTGGAAGGCATAGCCGCCTTGGCGGAATTCGATTTGAGTCTGGCCAAAGCGCGGCTGGCCATAAGGTGGAAAGGTAGTTTTCCTGCCATTGTTCATGAACATGCATTGCGTCTGAAACGGGCGTGGCATCCATTGCTGAAAGGTGCTCCGGTGCCTATGAGCGTTGAGTTGCTGCAGGATGGGACAAGAACCGTTGTGATTACCGGCCCCAACATGGGGGGTAAGACAGTAGCCCTTAAAACTTGCGGGTTGATTTCCGCAATGGCCCTGTCCGGAATGCCGTGCCCCTGCGGAGACGGAACGATAGTCGGGGATATCCGGGATATTTTGCCCGACATCGGGGATCAGCAATCCATTGAAGAGAGCCTGAGCACTTTTTCTGCCCATATAGCCAACGTCAAAATAATTCTCAAAGAAGCAGGCCCTGGCAAATTGGTTTTGATTGATGAGCTCGGGGCAAGTACAGATCCCAAAGAAGGGGCTGCTCTTGCGCTGGCGGTTTTGAGGCGACTCAATTCCACGGGAGCACTTTCTGTGGTCACAAGCCACTTTACCGAACTGAAACTTGAGGCCCAGAAAACTCCCGGTATGCAAAACGCGTCGGTGGAATGGGATCCTGTGAATCTCAAGCCCACTTACAGGTTGATTACTGGCAGGCCCGGCCGATCCAATGCCTTTCTTGTGGCAGGGCATTTGGGACTGGACCGGGAGATCCTTGAGGAAGCAAAAGAGAACATGGACGAAAAGGTTTTGCGGCTGGAAGAGCTTATAGCCGACCTTGAGACTTCTTCCCAAAAGGCCAGGGAAGATCTACTTTTGGCAGCCAGGGAAAAGGAACTGGCTGAGGTTCTGAGGCTGCAGTACGAAACCAAACTTGAGGCCGTGGAAAAAAGCCGCAAAGAGACCTTGAATTCGGCCAGGCGGGAAGCCTCAGCCATAGTGGGCAGGGCAAGGGTTGATTTCGAAAACGCTGTCCGGGTGTTTAGAGAAGAGGGGAGGAAGGCATCGGGAAAGGATCTGGAGGCGAGGGTCAGAGCCTTTCGAGAGAAATTTTCTTCAGCGGCGGGTGCTTTCTGTGAGGTTCTACCCTCGCCCAAGGGAGCGCGCGTCGCTTCCGGCGACATTGTGCCCGGTGCGACGGTGTGTGTGGCCGGGTTTCAGGATGCGGCTACGGTGCTTGAGGCCCCTGATCCCGACGGCAATCTTTCGGTCCGCATCGGCGCGTTTACTTTTCGGACTTCTTTGGGCGATATTAGAGCGGTCCCCAATAGGGACTCGGAAAGACAACGGCTAGCCCAAACTCCTGCCGGGCTTTCCTGGGAAAAAGCGTTGAGCGTCCCTTCCCAAGTGGATCTTCGTGGTCTGACAGTAGATGAGGCCCTCTTTAGGCTGGACAAGTATTTGGATGACGCGGGACTTGCGGGCCTAACCCAAGTGAGGATCATACACGGCAAAGGGACGGGGGCTCTCAGAAAAGCCGTAACCGAGTTTTTGGCTTCCCACCACCTGGTCACCCGGTGCCGTTTGGGTGAAGCATCGGAAGGAGGGTCAGGTGCTACGGTGGCCCAGTTGAGCCCTTCCTGAACCGGAGAGACTCACGGATCCTGAGAATTCTCGCGGCGCGGCCAACGGGGCAGTTGGAATCCCTCCAAGATCTCGGGAATGTGATAGGTGCACGTGGAGTTTGGCACCCGTTCCTTCACGAACAATTCCTCCACTATGTCTTCTTCCGGGCAAAATATGCACGGGGGCAGTCCTGATTTTTTGCATATTCGGATCGTTTCTATGGTGCTCGGCTTATGAAAAGGTTCCGGCGCCTGTTTTTCGGTGATGATCTGCATCATTTCTTTCCAGATGAGGGCGGGGTAACTGCCTCCGGTAATCTTCCACTGTTCCATCGTCTTTTCCTGGTCGAACCCTATCCAAACGACCCCAACCGTGCCGGGCGTGTACCCGCAAAACCACGCATCTTTCCAGTTGCTCGTAGTCCCGGTTTTGCCGGCGGCGGGGCGCCCGATGTAAGCAGCCCTGCCTGTGCCCCCGGGCTCCGTCATTACCCCTTCCAAAAGGTTTGTCATAAGGTAGGCGGTCTCTTCAGACATAACCAGAGTTCTTCTGCTTTGGTGCTCCTCAAGGACGCTGCCGTTCTTGTCTTCCACCTTGAGGATGCTGATGGGCTCAACTTTGATTCCCCGATTGGACAAAGAACCAAAAGCCACAGCCATGTCGAGAGGGGAGACTCCGTAGGTGAGCCCGCCCAAAGCCAGGGATCGAGTACGGTCCCAACGGCCGTCCGACGTGGGCGATGTGACCAAACTTGTAATGCCCATCTTGCCTGCCATGGCCAGGCTTTGGTCGATCCCCACCATGTCCTGAACTTTTGCCGCCACCACGTTTACTGACTCACGCACCGCCTGCCTCATTGTCATGGGCCCTTGAAACCCTCCCGAGTAGTTTGTGGGCGAGAATCTTTCGTTGGTCACGGGGTCAACCCAAGTCACCGGGGAATCGTCTATCACCGTGCCGGGTCCCATCCCGGCTTCTATGGCGGGAACGTATACGGCGATAGGTTTGAACGACGAGCCCGGTTGCCTCACGGCGTCGACAGCCCGGTTCCAGCCAAGCATGCCCTCATGCTTGCGCCCGCCTACAATAGCAAGCAAATGGCCTGTCTTTGAGTCCATCACGATTGATGCGGCCTGCATGCTATGCTGATCCTCGTAAGGAAAGTCCTTGTCAAGCACTTTGGCTACGGCGTTTTCCGCTGCCTCCTGGGCAGAGGGGCTGTAAGTGGTATAGATTTTCAACCCCCCGCTGTAGACCAACTCCGCCGGGTAGCGGGACAAAAGCTGCTTCAGAATATAGTCCAAAAAATAACCGCCGGTGGAAACCACGGTGGGCCGGGATGAAATGGCCTCTAGAGGCGCCGACTTGGCTGCCTCGGCTTCGTCCGAAGTAATGTACCCGTAAGCCGCCATTTGCTCCAACACAGTATTTCTTCTGGCAAGGGCGCTTTTCGGGTAATCCACGGGGTCAAAGACCGAAGGGCCCTTGAGCAGCCCCGCCAGCATCGCCGCTTCGGGAAGCGTCACATCTTTTATCGACTTGCCAAAAAAAACTTTGGCAGCAGCCTCGGAACCGTAAGCCCCTCTTCCAAAAGGCACCTGATTCAGGTACATCTCAAGAATTTCGTCTTTTGTGTACTCTCGCTCCAACATGATTGCCAGCACAGCGTCCTGAATTTTTCTGGTCCAAGTGCGGGAATCAGTTAGAAACGCTTTTTTGGCCAGCTGCTGCGTGAGAGTGCTTCCGCCTTGGACGCTGTCTCCCGAAAGGTTGGAAAACAGAGCCCTGGCGATGGCCCTCAAGTCCACTCCGAAGTGAGTGTAAAATCTGTGGTCTTCCGCCGCCAAAACGGCGCGTTTGAAATGATCCGGAAGGTCCTGTAGCCGCATGGGAACGCGGTATTCTGCGGCATGCAGCTCGGTCCAAATTTTGCCGTCTCTGTCGTAAACGTAAGACACCTGATCTGTTTTTGGCTCCAGACTAGCCAAAGCCGGCAGGTCTCTCACGGCTGATACTACGAAAGCGGCCAGCAGGCCTCCTGATACCAGTCCGGCGGCCAGCACCAAATATAAAATGGTTTTCAAGACTAATCTGTGTTTTCCAGATTTCTTCGCGGCCATAGGGGCATACCTCCGAAAGACTCTCAAATGCACCTGGTGCCCTGTGTTTGCCTAACGCTCACATTATCTGACGTTACCGGCCCATTTACCGGTCCCATTATTATAACATCTAGGCAAGCCCGCT
>CAZYEC010000006.1:36109-65444 GCA_964646385.1 uncultured Eubacteriales bacterium
GTGGACGCAGTATGGGCCAGAGATGCCGGGCTCAAAGAAGAGGTTTTAAGGCAAGTTGCCGTAATCCGGGACCGCTCCGAGTCCTTGGTAACGTTGGAAGAACTGAAAGATAAAGTGGCGCGCTCCCTTGTTGCTCAAAAGCCCCTTAAGGTGAAATTGGGAGTGGACCCCACCGCCCCGGACCTGCATTTGGGCCATGTGGTGGTCATGAAAAAGCTCAGAGATTTTCAAAGGCTCGGCCACGAGATCTATCTCGTCATAGGGGATTTTACGGGCATGATCGGGGATCCCAGCGGGAAATCCCAGACCAGGCCCCAACTGACGAAAGAAGAAATTGCGGTCAATGCCCGAACCTATTGCGAACAGGCAGCTACGATTTTGGACCTTGCCAAAACCCGCATGGTTTTTAACTCCCAGTGGTTGTCACCCATGTCCTTTAGGGATGTCGTTATGCTGGGGTCGCGGTTCACCGTGGCCAGGATGCTGGAAAGGGATGACTTCAGGAACAGGTTCGATAGGGGATCTCCCATCGGTGTCCACGAGTTCATGTATCCACTGGCCCAGGCTTACGATTCGGTGGCCATCTGTGCCGACGTGGAGTTGGGCGGCACTGACCAGACCTTCAACCTTTTGGTTGGGCGGAACATTCAAAAAGAATACGGGCAAGAGCCCCAGGTAGCCCTGACCATGCCCATTTTGGCGGGGTTGGACGGGAAGGAAAAAATGTCCAAAAGTACCGGCAACTATATCGGCGTGAAAGATCCCCCCAAGGACATGTACGGGAAAGTCATGTCCATACCCGATGCCCTGATGTTGGCCTATCACAGACTCGTGATGACCGATAACGAGAGTTCGGTAGCAGTTTTGGCGGATGGATTGAAAACCGGGAGAATTCACCCCATGGAGGCCAAAATGGGGCTTGCAAGGCGCATTGTCTCCGAATTCCACGATTCTTCAAAGGCTCAGGAAGCGGAAGCTGAGTTCATTCGAGTTTTCAGGGAAAGAGGCGTTCCCACAGACATCTGCCAAGTGGAGATGGATTCTTTGTCTGCGGGAGAAACCGTGGGCATCGCATCTCTGTTGGCCAGGTCGGGATTAGCCGCCTCAGCCTCTGAAGCCAGGAGATTTTTGAAAAGCGGAGCCGTCAGAATAGACGGGATTAAAATCTCCCCCGATTCCGTTTCATGCACGGTTCGGGATGGGATGCTCATACAGGTGGGTAAGCGAAGAGCTTGCAAAATTCGAGTCGGCTGTAACTAAGTGAACGGAAAGCGCATAAAAATGAGGGGCTACCCTGTTGGGAGGGCTTCTCATTTTTCGAAAGACCAGGGCAAGAAAGATCTCCAAAAGCAGCAAGAAGTTTTTAGCGCTGCTTTATACTCTGGGAGTCCTCTTGGTCATAGCGTGGTCAGTTATGGCCTTGGAACGCTCTATTGTGCCCACCCTCATAGCCATTTCGGAAACGGAAGTGGCTCGGGTGACCAACGAAGCTTTGGTCGACGCCACAAACAAACATATAACGGCATTCTTGGAGGGGAAGACCCTTCTTTTTTTTGAGATGGGTCAGGACGGCAGTCTCCTGTACATCAAGACCAACGCCGCAGATCTCAACAGGATTCAGGCCGACGCGTTGCATGTCCTCCAGAATGCCGTAAACGATCTCAAGGGTTTTACCGTGTACGTTCCCTTGGGGCAGATTTTGGGCTCGAAGGTTTTTGCCTCTTTGGGTCCAAAAGTCAAGGTGACCCTTTTCCCTTTTGGAGCCGTCAGAACGCAGGTCAAAGACACCTTCGATGTGACCGGGATCAACCAGGCCCGCTACAACATTTTTCTTAGTGTCGACTGCGTTGTAAATGTCGTGATACCTTTCATCTCATCAAGCGTGGAAGTGGCCACCGAGATCCCCCTTACCACCATTCTCATTCCCGGGAAAGTGCCGGACACTTATCTTACTTTGCCTTCCCCTCCAAAAGGCTGAGATTGATATAATGGTTCCGGGGGTCGGGAGGTGTTGTGGCAGTGTCCGTGGAGTTGCTGGAAACAAAAGTCCGGGGTTTGACCCGTTGGATGAAAACCATAACCGGTGAAGCGGGCGCCTTGGGCGGCGTTTTTGGCGTGTCCGGAGGTGTGGATTCGGCCCTTGTGCTGGCTTTGGCCAAAAGGGCCTGGGGGAACAATTGCATGGGACTGGTGATGCCGTGCCATTCTGCGGATGAAGATGCCAGGGATGCGTTGCAACTGTTGAACCTTTTTTCTTGCCCTCACCGTGTCTGTGACCTCACTTCCGTGTATGACGAAGTCCTCAAGAATCTGTCGGTCCTGGGGGCCGGGACGAATCTTGCAAAAGCCAATCTCAAACCCAGGCTGCGCTCCATGACTTTGTATTATCAGGCGGCACTTCTGAACTATTTGGTCGTGGGGGCCAGCAACAAGGCCGAACTGCATGTGGGTTATTTTACCAAACACGGTGACAGCGGAGTGGATATGCAACCCCTTGCACATCTCACAAAAACGGAAGTGTGGGACATGGCTCGCTACCTGGGCGTCCCCGACGGCATAGCGAGCAAAACGCCCTCGGGCGGCCTGTGGCAGGGACAAACAGATGAGGAAGAGATGGGCCTCACCTACAAGGATCTGGACACATATTTGTCTGGAGGCGTGGTCTCGGAAGAAGTCCTGAAAAAGATCCAGAGCAAACACGCAAAATCCGAGCACAAAAGGAGGGTGCCTGCGATTCCAGACTTTATTTAGGGGGTATTAACGTGTCAGGACACTCAAAATGGGCCACCGTTAAGAGGCACAAAGCCAAAATGGATGCCGCCCGGTCAAATATCATTTCCAAAGCGTTGCGGGAAGTCATGCTGGCCGCCCGTCAGGGGGGGGGAAGCATGGACGGGAATTTTCGGCTCAAAATGGCGGTTGACAGGGCCAAGGCTGCCAACGTGTCCTTGGATAGCATACAGAGGGCCATAAAGCGTGGGACGGGGGAAGGGGGTTCCAAACCTTTAGAAGAGCTCGTTTACGAGTGCTACGGCCCCGGAGGTTCCGCGTTGATGGTTGAGGCCGCAACAGACAACAGGAACAGGACGGCCTCGGAGATGCGGTACATTTTGTCCAAAAACGGCGGCAAACTAGCCGACTTGGGTGCCGTGGCCTGGATATTTGAGCAAAAAGGGTACATCGAAATGGAACGAAAGAACCTTTCCGAAGATGAGGCCCTGGACTTGGCAATAGAAGCAGGGGCAGAGGACATGAAGACTGGCGACGAGTCTTACGAAATCTACACTTCAGTCTCGGATCTTCAAGGGGTCCAGGAAAGACTGCAGGAAGCCGGCGCCAAAATTCTGAATGCGGAAGTCTCGAGGGTGCCTACGACTTCAGTTGTCCTTGAGGGCGAAGATGCAGTAAGAATGCTACGCCTGGTAGATGCCTTGGAGGAGCACGAAGATGTCTCAAAGGTTTACGCGAATTTCGACATACCTGACGAGATCATGGAAGCCCTATCTGAATGATTTTCTCATTTTGGGGGATAATATGTCCCCTGGAGTGAGGCGACTTGAAAAACAACCGCTCATCCGCGTTCAACCGCCTTTTGGTGGCACTTTTGGTTTTGTGCGCCTTTGCCGGAGGCGTGGTATTGGATAAGGTTTTGTTGAAGGGAACCGGGCAAAGGTTTCCCGAAATGTCTTCGGCGAGCCACGGCGAACATCTTGTGACATATAGAACTCTGTACATCAAATGCGGGGATGTTACAGTGGTGACGGAGACCGTGGAAGAAAACGATCTGGAACCCTATTTGGCTGCGGTGTCCCCTAAGTGGAACGTTTCGTCTCAAGATGATTCGGGACGGGAGTTTTTCCGGTCCGTGGATGACTTCTGCCCGGAACATTCCCGGTTTCGGTTCATAACCCTGACCGGAGGGCAAGTGGCGGTGTACAGGGGCAAAGGGCCTGCCAACCCCGGGTTTTTGGTCCGAGAGTACTCCCACCTAACCGAGTCCTCCTTAAGGCGGGCCGAAAAAGACGAACTGAGGACCGGTTTGGTGCTTGAAGATGAGCCCGACGCCGTGGACGGCAAAGTGGCCAAGTATCTGGAAGGCCTCGTGGAATAACGGCTGCAAAGGTTTAGACGCAGCCAGCGGCGAACCCTCAGATGATGGGGGTTTTTTCATGAGAATATTGGGAATCGACCCGGGAACTGAAAGAACCGGTTGGGGTGTGGTGGAGACCAGGGGACGGGATTTTCTGCCTGTGGACTACGGCTGCGTCGTCACTTCAAAAAAAGAAAAGCTCCCTGCCCGGCTTCTGACCATTCACAAGGCCCTTAACGATATCATCAGGCTTAGAGAACCTGGAATTATGGCCATCGAAGAAATCTTTTTTGCCAAAAACGCGAAATCTGCAATAGACGTCGGGCATTCCCGGGGTGTGTGCCTTCTGGTTGCGGCTTCCCACGGTCTTGGGGTGGAAGAAGTTACGCCTCTTCAGGTAAAATCCACGATAGTGGGTTACGGTAATGCGACCAAAGAGCAAGTGGGGTTCATGGTGACAAGCATGTTGGGTTTGGCCAAAACCCCCAGGCCCGATGATATAGCCGACGCTTTGGGAATAGCCATCACCGCGGGTATCAAACGTGCTTTTGGTGTCAGGTTGACAAAACCCGGCGGAGTTCTTGGGAGGAGATCCCAGAAATGATAGCCGAACTGAAAGGCACAGTGACTCGGAAAAGCAAAGATGCCTTGACCGTTTACATAAACGGAATGGGGCTGGAGATTTGCGTTGCTCCCAGGTTGCTGGAGAGCATTCCAACCGGTTCTCACGCGCACCTGTTTACCAGGCTTGTGGTGAGAGAGGACTCCTGGACCCTGTACGGGTTCGAGAATGCTGCAGACAGGACTTGTTTCGATCTTTTGATGACAGTGAAAGGAATCGGGCCCAAGCTGGCTTTGGGTATTTTGTCAAGACTCAGGCCCGAAGAGTTCTACAACGCCGTGGTGGCCTACGATGAGCGGCTGCTTACGGGTTTGCCCGGTGTAGGCAAAAAGACCGCGGCCAGAATCGTGGTGGAACTGCGAGACAGGATCGGTTTGGGTGTCCACAAACCGGAAGGGTTTCCGGTTCCTCGCCCCGATGTTATGGGAGAGGCATCAGAAGCCTTGGGGGCCTTGGGTTATTCCTGGCAGGAGGCCAGGGACGCCTTAGAGAAGGCTTTGAGGGAAAACCCGTCTTGTGATCTTGAGACGTTGTTGCGGGAGGCTCTGAAACGACTTGCGCGAGTCTAGGGATCTCATATCCAAAGACAGGCGGCCGGAAGACGAAATAGTCGAAGAATCTCTGCGGCCCAGATTCTTGTCCGAGTATATCGGCCAGGACAGGATCAAAGAGAACCTGACAGTGTCGGTCCAGGCCGCCAAACAAAGAGGGGAAGTCGTGGATCATGTGCTGTTGTCAGGCCCCCCCGGTTTGGGGAAAACGACTCTGGCCCATGTTATAGCCAACGAACTGGGAGTGGGCATCAGGATCACCTCGGGGCCCGCCATAGAACGGGCGGGAGACCTGGTCGCCATTTTGACCAGCTTGCAAGACGGAGACGTCCTTTTTATAGACGAGATTCATCGCCTGAACCACGCCGCAGAAGAGGCCATGTATCCTGCTATGGAAGATTTCAGTTTTGACTGGATTGCAGGAAAAGGCCCTCAGGCCAGGACATACAGGATAAAATTGCCCCGTTTCACGCTGATTGCGGCAACCACCAGGAGCGGGCTTCTGACCTCTCCCCTTAGGGACAGGTTTGGGATTGCTTTCAGGTTAGAGTACTACAATGAAGACGAACTTTACCAGGTGGTCAGGCGTTCCGCACGCATTATGGAAATTGAAGTTCACGAAGGCGGAGGCAGGGAAATAGCCAGGCGGGCCCGGGGCACGCCCAGAATAGCCAACAGACTGCTCCGCAGGGTAAGAGACTACGCCCAAGTCAGAAAAGACGGGGAAATAACACAAGAGGTGGCCGTCGAGGCCTTGGCTTTGTTGGACATAGACGAGATGGGGCTTGACAGGTTGGACAGAGAGATCCTGTGGGCCATCGTGGGTAAATACGGCGGGGGCCCCGTAGGCTTGTCCACGTTGGCGGCCTGTCTAAGCGAGGACCCGGGGACAATCGAGGACGTGTACGAACCGTACCTGTTGCAGGTGGGGTTCATCGAGAGGACCCCAAGGGGCAGAAGCGCTACGACAAGAGGTATGGAGTATGCAGGAAGATCTTTGGGACCGGCCCAGGGGAGGCTTTTGAGCGAGCCTTGAAAATACTCTTGCACGCCTGTTGCGGCCCTTGCGCCACGTTTCCTTGGTCAATTCTGAAGAGCCAGGGCCACACCGTGCACGGCGTTTTCTTTAACCCCAACTTGTATCCCCGGGATGAGCACGAAAAGCGGTGGGAAGTTTTTCGCGACTGGGCCAAAGGAGTCTCTTTGCCGGTATCCAGAATCGATGCTCCTCACACAGAATGGTTGGACTCTTTGGGAGGGAATCTTGCTAAACCCGAAAGGTGCCTCGCTTGTTACAAAATGAGACTAAGGGCAGTGGCAAAAATGGCAAAAGCTTGTGGGTGCGACGGGTTTTCTACTACTCTTTTTGTGAGTCCTTACCAGCACCACGATGGGCTCAAGGATGTGGCGGAAAATGTCGCCCGGGAGTTCGGGGTAGCCTTGGTTTACAGGGATTATCGTCCCGGGTACAGAAGGGGCAAGGAGATGGCTCGGGGACGCCATATGTACATGCAGAGGTATTGCGGATGCGAGTTTAGCCTTGGAGATGATGCCGGTGGGATTGCATGAGGTGGGGCGCCTCCTCATGAAGGTGGGTATGGCACTTCTGGCGATCGGCGGAGCGTTGTGGGCCGGTGGCAGATTTCTGCCCTTGGGCCGCCTTCCCGGAGACATAGCCATCAGGAAAGGGAATTTCACGTTCTACTTTCCTTTGGCCACCTGTTTGGCCCTAAGCCTCTTAGGGACTTTGCTGTTGTGGGTTTTCAGAAGAAAATGACCGGGAGAGCCCTTTCCAAAATCGTTGCGGCAATCCTCCTCTTTTTGCTTACGGGCTGCATCCACACAGTCTTTGCAGGCAACGCGGTTTCGCCCCCTCAGGGACTGCCGCCTCTCATAATGGTGGGCCTTGCCAGGGCCCAGTCCATCGTCGTAAGCAGTCACGGGGCTTTCAGCGTTACGGGGCCCGGGGGCAAGATCCCCGTGCCCGCAAACGATGTGGTATCCTTTGCCGCCGAGCCTCAGGGCCTGAACGTGCAAGCCGGAGATTCGGGAAATTTCGGCGGGTTTTCCGCCTCCCGGGGACCGGTTTCCGTATCTGTGGAAGATCCTCAAAGCGGCGCGTTTTTGATCGTGAAAGAGCGCCGGGGCGCTGATTCAAACATAGAAGGAAACGGGTACTTGGGCAGGCTCATCATTATGCTCGACGAAGACGGTCTCATTGCCGCCAACGTTGTGGATATCGAGAGTTATGTAAAATCCGTGGTGTCATGGGAAATGTCCGACGGGTGGCCTGTTGAGAGCCTGAAAGCCCAAGCCGTGGTGGCCAGGACTTATGCGGCTTACAAGACGGGGATCCGAAGGATTCCCGGTTTCGGGCTGCCCGACTACGGCGATCTTGGCCGGCTTACCCCGGATAGCGTGGCCCTTTGGGCTACAGACCAAATCTATCGAGGTGTTTTGGCCAACAAACCCAACTGCGTCAAAGCGGCAGACCTTACCGTGGGGCAGATTGCCACTTATGGCGGCGCTCCCATTGCAGCGTACTTTCACTCGTCGGCAGAGGGCATGACGGAGGACCCCCGGTTCGTTTGGGGGGGAAGTTTTCCCTATCTTAAGCCTGTGGAAGAGATGCCGTATATATCACCTTACTCGGCCTGGCTTGCGGAATTCGATGGGGAGACTTTGCGGGAAAGACTTTTAGGGCTTGGGGTACAGGGGGAGGTTCTTTCCGTTTCCGGTTGTGAACCGGGGCCGTCGGGCCGGTGGTGCGGGATTCTTGTTGAAACATCTTTCGGGACCGTGAGGCTTAAAGGTACCGATTTCAGAAATACACTTGGGACTCAGGTTCTTAGAAGCCTTCTGTTTTCATCCTACTGGCAAGGAGAGGGTTTGTCCGCATCCGCTTGTTTGAACCCTTCAATCCCGGCGTTTGCTACGGACGGTTCCAAGACAGTGGCCGTGAAACTGGGTCAGGCTCAAGTCATGGGGGCGGGCGGAGTTGTTGCGCCGCAGCTGCACCAAGGACTTTTCGCAGTTTCGGGAGCAAAATATCCCGGTCCGCCGGGATTAGCCTTTTCGGGCAAAGGATGGGGGCATGGGGTGGGCCTTTCCCAGTGGGGCGCCAGAGCCATGGGCCTTGCGGGCAGTATATTTGGAGATATACTTGCAGCGTACTACCCGGGCATTTCTTTGGAAACCTGGTGGTAGGGAGGAGCGGTTTTCTCAAAACGCTGGGAAGGTGACTGGATCTTTGAGAGTTGCCGAATTCGATTACGATTTGCCTGATGAGCTGATAGCCCAAGAACCTTTGGCGGACCGGGATGGGTCCAGGCTTTTGGTGCTTGACAGGCGACGGAAAACGATATCTCACGGACAGTTTTCCGATATTGTGAACTACATCCCAGAAGGGGACCTGGTCGTGGTTAACGACACCAAAGTTATTCCTGCCAGACTTCTGGGACGGAGGGCGACAGGTGGCAAAGTTGAGGTTCTCCTGCTGACAAACCTGGGCGATGACAAATGGGAGTGCCTTGTGAAACCGGGGCACAAGGTAAAAGACGGTGATACCCTTTGCATGGGAACTCCCACCTACGGGCTCCGGGGCACGGTCCTTGCCCGTACCGGTTACGGGGGAAGAGTTATACGGTGGGGTTATCGAGGGCCTTGGGATGAATTGATTCAAAGAGTAGGGCAAATGCCGCTGCCTCCTTACATTAAAGTCCCGCTCGAAGAACCTTCTCGTTACCAGACTGTGTACGCAAGGGTTCCCGGGTCCTCCGCAGCCCCAACGGCGGGATTGCATTTCACTCAGGAACTTGTGGCGTCTCTTAGAACAAAAGGCGTCCATCTTGAATCTGTCACGCTGGATGTGGGTTTGGGGACCTTTCGCCCTGTTAGGGCAGACAACGTCGAGGAACACGAGATGCACCGCGAGGCTTTCACCGTGGGGCAATCGGTGGTGGATGCCGTTTCTTTCCTGCGGGAAAGAAGCGGAGACTTGTGGGCTGTGGGCACAACGGTGGTGAGGGCTTTGGAAAGTGCTGCGGCGGGGTCCGGAACCCTTCGTCCCACGAGAGGGGAGACGGACCTTTTCATTCGGCCGGGTTTCAGGTTTGGGGCGGTAGACCATTTGTTGACCAATTTTCACCTCCCCAAATCGACTCTTCTCATGTTGGTGAGCGCTTTTGCCGGAAGGGACTTTGTTATGGAAGCGTACCGCGAAGCAGTGCGCCGGCGTTACAGGTTCTTTTCTTTCGGCGATGCCATGCTGATACTTTAAGTTCATCAGGATTACAGGAGGTGTTCAACCCTTTGGCGGTCTTTTCCCACCAAGTGGAGTTCCAAAGAGGGCGAGCCAGACTCGGCAGCCTGCACACTGCCCACGGCACAATCAAAACCCCTGTTTTCATGCCTGTGGGGACCCAGGCCACTGTAAAATCGGTTTTGCCCAGGGATATTTGGGATACCGGTACCAGGATACTGCTGTGCAACGCATATCACTTGTACTTGCGACCCGGCCCGGAAGCCTTGCGAAATGCAGGGGGGCTCCACAAATTCATGGGTTGGGACGGCGCCATCCTTACTGATAGCGGGGGATTTCAAATCTTGAGTCTCGGCCATATGACCTCCATCACAGACGAGGCGGTCACTTTCCGGTCCCACATAGACGGTAGTGCGATAACGTTCAGGCCTGAAGATTCTCTGGCGATTCAGGCTGCCGCCGGTTCCGACATCGTCATGTGCCTGGATCAGTGTCCCCCATACCCTGTGTCCTACGATGATGCGGCCCGTGCGGCGGACCGCACCGTGATTTGGGCCAAAAGAGCAAAGGCTGTTGGGGTACATGGAACCCAAGCCCTTTTCGGAATCGTCCAGGGATCCCATTACGAAGATTTGCGCCGCCGGTGCGCGGAAGAACTCCGAGAGATGGATTTTTCCGGCTACGCCCTGGGGGGATTGGCGGTGGGGGAGCCCAAAAATCTGTTTTACGACATTATGAATTATACCACGGAATTTTTGCCCCAAGACAAACCCAGATATCTTATGGGGGTGGGGCATCCTTTGGATTTGGTCGAAGGGGTGCTGGCCGGGGTTGACATGTTTGACTGCGTCCTTCCCACCAGAAACGCCAGGCACGGGAGGGCTTTTACCATGGATGGCGCGCTCAACATCAAAAACGCGCGCTTTGCCCGAGATAATAGGCCTCTGGAAGAAGGCTGCGACTGCGAAACGTGCCGCATTTTTACAAGATCATACATAAGGCACCTGTTCTTGGCCAGAGAAAGCCTGGCCTGGACTCTGGTATCCTTGCACAACATAAGATTTTTCCAGCGTTTCATGGATTCCTTGAGAAGCGCCTTGGTCTCGGGCCGCGAACTGAATTTGCGGGACGAGGTTAGGAAAGTTTATCCTGTGAATGGGGGGAAGTCGAGCCAGTAGCAAAAGGTGTTTGGAAGGTTTTTGTCGAAAGCATCATCCCGAAAGAAAACAGACGAGGAGGTCTTGAAATGCCCGATATCGCAGCTTACGGGAACATAATATGGCTTTTGTTGCTTGTGGGATTCATGTACTTCGTGATGATAAGACCCCAGCAAAAGGAACAGAGGGCTCGTGCCGAGATGATGAGAAATCTTAAGCCCGGAGACAAGGTCGTGACCGCGGGCGGCCTGGTGGGAGTAATCACAAAAGTGGAGGACTCCACCACGAAGATTCGGGTTGCCGAAAAAGTGGAAGTGGACGTGTTCAAAACTGGGGTCATGAGAGTGATTTCTGACTGAGGTCCTTTGTGCCCAGGACATAAATGAGCGGTTCTGACAACATGGATCAGTGGATGGGTCCAATCCGAACGTTTTTCGTTCGGATTATTCGTGTTTAACCCCAAGTATGGAAGGACTCGTGATGTCGTTCGTCGAATAGGATTGGTTGGGAGAACAAGATCCAATGGGGGTTCCAGCCGACCCATTGACACCGATTGGTCCTGTGACGCAAGGGGTGTGTTGTTTGGACAAAAGCGAAAACTTCGAACTGCAGAGAAAAGGCGGACTTCCCATCTACCTCCAAGTGAAGAGAAGAGTTGAGTCTTTGATCGCGTCGGGCCACTGGGAAAAAGGACAAAGGTTACCCACCGAACGCGCCCTGGCTTCCAAACTTGGAGTGAGCCGCAATACCGTGAGCTTGGCCTATAGACAATTGGAAGCCGAGGGTCTCATTGTCTCGAGACAGGGCAGAGGCACCTTTGCCGCCGAGGCCGATGATTTGTTGAGGCTGGAAAACAGGCGGGAGCGGCTTGGACGGGTAGTCGATGTTGCTTTGGAAGACGCGCTATCCCTTGGAGTCAGTCTCGAGGAGTTTCTCTCCATGGCGCAAAAGCGGGTGGACGAGCGGCGCAGGATGCTCCTGGAAGTCAAAATGGCCTTTGTGGAGTGTAACAAAGAGCAGCTGGATTATTTTAGCAAAGAGCTGGAACTTGGCACGGGCATCAAAGTCTTGCCGGTGCTTACCGACGACCTCACAGGCGGGGTGCCTTTGGCCGAGCAGACCATAGCCGGGGCGGATTTGGTGGTTACCACCTTTTTTCACCTGGACGAAGTGAGGGATCTCATTCCCGGGCGATCCGGTGACATCATCGGAATTGCCCTTGATCCCGATATCGAGTCTATTGTCCGCATAGCCCGTCTCGCCCCGGGAACTAAGGTGCTCCTGGTCTGCATATCGGACAGGTTCGCAGAAAGAATTCAAAAGTCAATGGACATCGCCGGAATTACTGAACTCTCTTTGGAAGTTACCACTAGCAGGGATCCGCAGGAGGTCCAGCGGAGAATCGCAGGCAAACGCGCCGTCATAGTGTCCCCTGGCAGGCTCAGGGAGGTGGCTTCTGTGGTGAAACGAGGCACCCAGGTGATCGAATTCATCTACAAGCCTGATGCGGGGTCCGTAAATTTGCTGCGATCCTCCGTTTTGGAGCACAGGAAAAAGAACAGGCAGGAGGGGGTCGAGCGTGGTATTAGAAGCGCAGTGGGAGGTAGCCATCAATCCTAAATGGTGCAAGAAATGTGGGTTGTGCGCGGCATTTTGTCCCAGGGACGTTATCCGGGAGACGGCAGGAGAACCCAAAGTTGTGAATGAGGGCGCTTGCACGGGGTGTCTCATGTGCGAGATGCATTGCCCGGACTTCGCGATCGCTGTCAGGAGGAGAGAGAAAAAATGACCAAGAACGGACCGAGACTCCTGCAGGGTAATGAAGCGTGCGTGGAGGGAGCCCTGGCGGCCGGGCTTAGGTTTTTCGCCGGATATCCCATCACTCCGTCCACCGAAATAGCGGAGCTATGCTCGTTGAGGCTTCCCCAGGTTGGGGGGAAGTTCATGCAGATGGAAGACGAGATTGCCAGTATGGCCGCTGCTTGCGGAGGATCCTTGGCGGGCAGGAAATCCATGACGGCCACAAGCGGCCCGGGATTTTCTTTGAAACAAGAAAACCTGGGCTTTGCCGCCCAGGCAGAGATTCCGGTTGTTGTGGTTAACGTGCAGCGGGTGGGCCCATCTACGGGTATGCCAACTTCAGCGGCCCAGGGCGATGTCATGCAGGCCAGATGGGGAATACACGGTGACCATGAAATGGTTGCCTTGTCGCCTTCGTCTGTTCTGGAATGCTACACTCTGACGGTGGAAGCTTTCAACATAGCGGAGCGACTTCGCACTCCCGTGGTCATGCTGATGGACGAGATGGTCGGCCACCTTAGGGAAAAGGTCCAGTTGCCCGAGACTGTGAACGTGGTGGACAGGGAAAAGCCCCCGGCGGACAAAGGTGCGTACAAGCCCTACGGCCGCGGCCAAGGGGCTTTGGACGATGTGCCTCCTTTGGCGGCGTTGGGGCAAGGGTACCGTTTCCACGTGACAGGACTTACCCACGGCGAGGATGGTTTCCCCACCAACAACCCGGTTGTGGGCGAAAAACAAGTGAGCCGCATTTGCAGGAAAATAAGCGACAGAAGAGACGAGCTTTCAATCGTAGAAGAGTTTTTGGCTGACGACGCCGAAGTGTTCGTTGTGGCCTACGGGGGAACGGCAAGATCCGCCAAGGCTGCTGTGAAAGAGGCAAGGGCTTTGGGCATCAAAGCGGGTCTTGTGAGGGTCATCAGCTTGTGGCCGTTTCCCGAAAAGGCAATTGCCAAGATTAAGGCCAAATCACCCAAAAAAGTGATCGTGTGCGAGATGAATTTGGGTCAGTATGTTTTGCCTGTGAAGCGGGTCCTGGGCGATGTTTGCCCTGTCAGCCAAGTGAACAGGATCGCCGGAAAATTCGTCGAGCCCGACAATATTCTGGAATCCATTAAGGAGGCGATCTAACGTGGCCCTTCCTTTGGAAAAATACCTTCGAGTCCCCAAAATGCCTCACATATGGTGCGCAGGCTGTGGGCACGGCATCGTCACCCAGGCGATTGTGCGGGCTATTCACGAATTGAGTCTGGATACAGAAAAGATGGTTGTGGTGTCCGGCATCGGGTGCTCCTCAAGGGCCCCGGGTTACTTGCACTTTGATACGCTTCACACCACTCACGGGCGGGCGTTGCCTTTCGCCACCGGTATCAAAATGGCAAATCCGGAACTCCGGGTAGTGGTCATTACAGGCGATGGAGACGCCGCCGCCATCGGAGGAAATCACCTCATTCACGCCGCCAGGCGCAACATCGACCTAACGGTGATCTGTTTTAACAACAACATTTACGGGATGACTTCGGGCCAGTATTCGCCGTTGACCCCCGAAGGGGCGTACGCTTCTACCGCTCCCTACGGAATGCTGGAACCGAATTTTGACCTTTGTGATCTGGTTGTGGGCGCCGGGGGAACCTTCGTTGCCAGGGGAACGACCTATCACATTCGTCCGCTGACGAATCTCATAAAACAGGGCTTGCAACACCGAGGTTTTGCTTTCATAGACGCCTTATCGCAGTGCCCGACCTATTACGGGCGCCGCAACAATTTGCGACTTCCTTTGGACATGATGAACTGGTACAGAGACCACGCCGTTACCTACGCTGCTTACCAGAAGCTGAGCGCCGAGGGCAGAGAAGGCAAATTTCCCATCGGGGTCATTAAGAAATCCGAGGCTCCCGAATTCTGTGAGGTCTACTCCAGGCTCGTAGAAAAGGTTCGTGAAAGGGGCGAGGAGTAATGCGCAAAGAATTCAGGCTGGCCGGGGAAGGTGGCCAGGGTCTTATCACCGCAGGTATTATTCTGGCCGCGGCGGCAGCCGAACACACGCCGCTCAACGCAGTGCAATCTCAATCATACGGCCCCGAGTCAAGAGGCGGCGCGTCAAAGGCTGACGTCATCATATCGGACCAGGAAATCGATTACCCAGAGGTGAAAACCCCTCATTTCATGGTGATAATGGCCCAGGAAGCGTGCGACAAGTACGTTCCCTCGGTTGCCAAAGGCGGCACCGTGATAATCGATACGACCTACGTTAAGTCAGTGCCGGAGGTGGATGCCGTGGTCCACCGGTTCCCCATAAGCGAAAAGGCCAAGGAGTTGGGCAGGGAGATTGTGGCCAACATTGTGGCTCTGGGCCTGCTGGTGGGGATGACGGGGATCGTTCCGGTTGAGGCAGCCGTATCGTCAATCTTGTCCCGGGTTCCCAAAGGGACTGAAGGGCTTAACAAACGGGCTTTCCAGGCAGGCATCGACGCCGCAGCAAGCATTTCCCAGACTGAAGTTTAGTCAAGGGTTTTCTGGGGGGCCTGTCTCGGGTTAAACGAGGCGGGCTCCTTTGGAAAGAGGGGGTAGAGATACCAAGTGTCTAACGAACAGGTAAAGTTGGCCAAAGAAAAATGGGAACAGGGTCCCGTTGCGAAAGTTGTAAGCAGGTTTCCGGAACGGCGAAAGGAGTTTCAGACGGACTCGGGGATTCCCATCGATCGGATCGATACTCCTCACGATTTGGGAGATTGGGGCTACATGACAAAACTGGGTTTTCCCGGCGAGTACCCCTATACCCGGGGGGTGCAACCGACCATGTACAGGGGCCGGTTGTGGACGATGCGCCAGTACGCTGGTTTCGGCACCGCCGAGGAAACCAACGAGAGGTTCCGGTTTCTGCTGTCCCAGGGTCAGACCGGGCTTTCGGTCGCCTTCGACCTGCCCACTCAAGTTGGCTATGATTCGGACCATCCCATGTCTGAGGGAGAGGTCGGTCGCGTAGGCGTGGCCGTCGATTCTCTAGAAGACATGGAGACTGTGTTTAGGAACATTCCTCTGGACAAGGTGTCCACTTCCATGACGATAAACTCCCCTGCGTCGATCCTTTTGGCCATGTACCAGGCCGTGGGTGAGAAGCAGGGTATCCCTGCCGCAAAGCTGCAAGGGACCATACAAAACGATATTCTAAAAGAGTATGTGGCCAGAGGAACCTACATTTTCGCCCCCACACCTTCCATGAGGCTGGTTACAGACATTTTCGACTATTGTTCAAAGACCGTGCCACTTTGGAACACGATTTCAATAAGCGGCTACCACATAAGAGAAGCCGGTGCCACTGCCGTGCAGGAAGTGGCTTTCACTTTGGCCGACGGCATCGCTTACGTGCAAGCGGCGGTGGATAAGGGGCTTGACGTGGACGCATTTGCAGGCAGATTGTCATTCTTCTTCAACAGCCAGATGAACTTTTTGGAGGAAATCGCCAAGTTCAGGGCAGCCAGGAGGCTGTGGGCAAGAATAATGAAGGAAAGGTTCCACGCAAAGGCGCCTAAATCCTGGATGCTCCGGTTTCACACCCAGACCGCCGGTTCGTCTCTCACGGCACAGCAGCCCGACAACAACATCATCAGGACTACCCTCGAGGCTTTGGCCGCTGTTTTGGGCGGCACTCAATCGCTGCACACCAACTCCAGAGACGAGGCCCTGGCGCTCCCCAGCGAGGAATCAGTGCGCGTCGCTTTAAGAACCCAACAGGTCATCGCCCACGAGTCCGGTATTGCCGATGCAGTGGATCCTCTGGCGGGCAGTTATCTCATTGAAAAGCTCACCGATGAGATGGAGGCCAGGGCGGAAGATTACATCAAGAAGATCGACGATATGGGCGGAGCCGTGGCAGCCATCGAGCAGGGATTCATGCAAAGGGAGATCCAGGACAGCGCTTATCGCTATCAAAAATCGGTGGAGTCCAAAGACAGGCTTGTGGTGGGAGTTAATTCCTTTGAAGTGGAAGAAACGCCTCCCAAGGGCCTTTTGCGGGTCAACCCGGAAATAGCGGAAGGCCAGACCAAAAGGTTGAGGGAGCTCCGCAACCGCCGCGACAACAGAGCGCTGGTGGGGGCGCTCAAAGCAATTGAGTCTGCCGCCAGGGGCACAGATAATTTGATGCCCCCCATAGTAGACGCCGTGAAAGCTTATGGGACCATCGGGGAAATCTGCGGAGTGTTAAGAGAGGTATTTGGGGCTTACCGGCCCGGATCCTGGGTGTAAGTCCGGGGAATACGCAAAAAAAGGGAGCGGTGGGTATGGTGAGAAAGATAGACCATCTCGGCATTGCCGTTAAAGACTTGGATGCCGCGCTAAAAACGCTGGAAGATGGCTTCGGGCTTAAATCGACAGGCAGGGAAGAAGTGCCCTCCCAAAAGGTCACTGTTGCCTTTGTCCCCGTGGGGGAATCCAACATAGAACTTTTGGAGCCCACCCACGAAGACAGCGCGGTGGCCAAGTTTTTGGCTTCAAGAGGAGAGGGGTTGCATCACATAGCGCTGAACACGGAAGATGTGGCCGGGGCGCTCAAGAAAGCGGAAGAAGGAGGCCTCCGCTTAATTGACAAAGAGCCCAGGCCCGGGGCCCACGGCACAAGAGTCGGATTCGTGCACCCCAAGAGCACTTTCGGCGTCCTCATAGAGCTGGTACAAAAATAGTCGTCGGACCGGCCGCTTTCCAAAAAGGCCGGTGGGTCTGTACGGCTCCGGAACGTTCTCGTTCCCGAGCTGCGCGAGGGGCCCCGGGTACTCCGGGGTTCTTCTATTGCAAGCGGGCAGGTGGCCATCCGCACCTTATCGAACAATTCCGGCCAAGTGATTATCTGCCTGGGAGATGCAAAAGATAACCGGGGGCCTGATTGAGTCGGGACATCCGGGCGGTTTGCAACCCAAAGATGCCGGCTGGAGGTTTCTTCCTGACAAACGGGGCAGGAAACTCGCGGCGCGGTGCGAATATCCTAGAGTGAGAGGACGGGTGGTTTTCGAAAATACGGTGTGAGGGGGCTTTGCGTGTTGAAGAGGCCGCCCAGAAACGTGGAGTACATTTGTCTTTTGTGCGGGTCGCAAGGTCTTATACAAGTGAAAAGCAGAGATGAGGGCGCAAGTTCGCGAGGCAGTCTCTCTTTGACATGCCCCGGGTGCGGGGGAGCAGTTTTGTCAGTCGAGAGGGATTTCGCCTCGTTTTCCGTTGCCCCCGTTTTTTCTTTGGAAAAGACCTAGACGATCTTGCCTGCACCTTCTCGGGCTTGGGCTGCTGCCGAGCCCTGTCTTTGGGTGGTTATTTTGACGGGCTGATGACAAGCAGTTCCCCCCCATGACAAGCATTCACCGGTAAGAAACGGTTAAAGACTTCATGCTCGGCTACCTGCGTCCGGCAAATGATGTCCGCCGGGCCTTTTTCCCCAGTTGCAAAGAAATATCCTTGGGATGTTGAAGGAATTGGAACGATTGTGTAGAATAGGGGTGGTAAGTGGGGCGAAGTGGTGAAAGGTGGCACGCAAGAGTGACCGTCGGGTTCGTTGGCGAGTACCTGCATAGCGTGGATAACAAGGGAAGAATGGCCCTCCCTGCAAAGTTCAGGGAAGTCTTGGGGCCGCGTTTTTTTATCGCCCGAGGTTTGGACAAGTGTCTGTTTGTTTACCCTAGCGAAGAGTGGGCGCTTGTCGTGGAAAAAATCAAGGAGATGCCTTTGAATCAGAGGGACTCCCGGGCGTACGCCAGGTACTTTCTCTCAGGAGCCACAGAGGTGGAACCCGACAAGCAAGGACGAATTGTTCTTCCTGCCAACTTGCGCGACTACGCCTGTCTAGCAAAGGATGTATACGTGTTGGGAGTTGGCAGCAGGGCTGAGGTGTGGGACAAGGGCGAGTGGGATGGAATGAAAGCCGAGATCGGCCAAAGCTTCTCAACAATAGCGGAGAGCGTTGCCGGGGTATGACGGAAATCTTCCACGAACCGGTTATGGTTTCTGAGGTAATGCCTTACCTTTTGGCGCGCAAAAGAGAAGTCATCGTCGATTGTACAGCAGGGGATGGCGGTCATTCCGAGGCAATCTTAGGGGCCGCAAAGGGAACCTTCCTAATCGCACTGGATGTGGATAGCGAAGCAGTGTCGGTTGCAAAGGAGAGACTGGCAGCCGTCTTTCCGGGCAGGTTTTTGGCTCTCAAAGGAGATTACAGAGAGATATCGAGAGTGTTGGCAGTTCTGGGCGTGCCAAAAGTGGACGGGGCACTCTTGGATCTCGGGGTATCCTCCAGGCAATTGGACCTGGAGGAAAGGGGTTTCACGTACTGGGGGGACGGTCCCCTGGATATGAGGATGGATCTCGATGCGCCCTTGACTGCAAAAGACATTCTCATGACGTGCGACCAGGAAGGACTTAAGCGCATTCTGTGGGAGTACGGCGAGGAAAGATTTGCCTCGCGGATTGCGCGAGAAATAATCCGGCGCCGGAGCACAGGCGCCTTGGAGACGGCGCAAGATCTGGTAGGTGCGGTAAGAAAAGCTATACCCGCAAGGTACAGGCAAAATGGGTCGCATCCGGCAAGGCGCACTTTTCAGGCTTTGAGGATAGCGACAAATGACGAGATTTCAAGACTGGGCGTTTCGCTCAAACAGGTGTTTTACCACCTAAGACCCGGTGGGACGGTCGTCGTGTTGTCCTACCATTCCCTGGAGGACAGGATCGTGAAATCGACGTTCAGGGAGTTGGAGAATAAAGGGTACGCCAAAAGACTCACTAAAAAACCGAAAGGTCCCGGCGAAACGGAAGTGCGGGCTAATCCTCGGGCAAGGAGCGCAAAACTCAGGGCTCTGGAGAAAGCCTGAATGTTCGGAGGGGTTTTCTATGATCAAAAACGCGGAAATACCAGGGGTTAGAAGGGGCTCGATTCGAGGCGTCCCAGAGCGCGGAAAACGGGCCAAAGCCGGCGGTGTTCCGCTTGAGATATTGGGTATAGCTTACCTTATTGTTATGATGGCCGTCGGAGTGATTCTCGTAGCCCAACCTGCCAGAGTAACGCAAGCCAATGCAAGGCTGGGTAAGCTTGAGGCGGAGCTGCACGAGCTACGCCTGCGCAACGAGAATCTCAAAAAAACGGTAGCTTTCATGGAGTCTTTGACATTTGTGGAAAGCGAAGCGAGATACAAATTAGGCATGGTCGATCCCTGTGAGGTTAGGACCTTCAGCATCCCGGCGGAGACATATGTGGCCTGCTCCGACGTTGATGGTATTGCCGGCGAAGATATTGAGGAGGTCGGCGGCATAAGATCGTTGATAGCCCGGATTGCCGGAATTTTTGGCACCAGAGAAGTCATTGCCAAAGGCGGACGATAGTTGGCCGGGGCGCCTGGGGAGATAAACGATGGGTGGAGTCTTGGCACGGAAACGGGTCGGCCTGGTTCTCTTGTTTACGGCCTGCATATGTTTGGCATTATTGGGGCGTCTCATACATGTCCAGTTTGTGCTGGCCAACGACTTGGGCAAACAGGCTTTGGACATGCGTATGCAAGACATTCCCATTCAAGCCAGACGCGGGGTCATTTACGACAGGAACGGGCACGAGCTCGCTTTCAGCATAGACGTTGAGTCTCTTTACGCGATTCCCGCCCAGGTGAGAAACCCCGAAGAAACGGCAAGGGTTTTGGCGGGGATTTTGGATTTGCAGTATGAGAAAATCCTCAACATTGTCTCCAGAAATTCGTGCTTCGAATGGATCAAAAGAAAGATTCCCGATGATGTGGCAACACGCATCAGAGAGCAAAGGCTCAGCGGGATAGGTTTTACCCAAGAATCTTTGCGGGTCTGGCCCAAAGGCAGTCTGCTCAGTCAGGTTTTGGGCATTGTCGGGATCGATAACGACGGGCTGGAAGGGCTTGAGTTTCAATACGACAGGGTCCTGAGAGGGGTTCAAGGCAAATTCACGGTGGAAGTTGACGCCGTGGGGGACGCGCTGCCTCAGTTCCAGCGGGGATATGTTCCGCCGGTGCAGGGCAAAAACCTGGTCCTGACAGTCGATGAGGTAGTCCAGTTCGTGGCTGAAAGGGAGCTCGACCGGGCAATCACGCAAAGTCAGGCAAAAGGCGGACTGGTCGTGGCCATGAATCCCCAAAACGGCGAGATCTTGGCCATGGTTTGCAGGCCCACATATGATCCTAACCAGTATGATCTGTATCCCCAAGCCAACAGGCGGCTCATTACGGTGACAGACTCGTTTCCCCCGGGTTCTGCCTTCAAACCCATAACGGCCGCGGCAGGGCTTGAATCGGGGGCAGTAACCACCGAGAGCCAATTCTATTGCTCCAGTACCCGGAGGGTGGGCCCCGATGTTCTGAGCTGCATTGTAGGTCACGGCAGTCAGACCTTTTACGACGTCATCGCCAACTCGTGCAACGTGGGTTTTATTGAAATCGGTTTGGCCACAGGTGCGGATTCCTTTTACAAGTACCTGGATTTGTTTGGAGTGACTTCCCCCACGGGAATAGACCTTCCCGGCGAGGCCGGCGGGATCATAGTACCCAAAGAAGCCGTGAAGCCCATCGACCTGGCTTGTATGTCCTTTGGCCAGACTCTTCAATTGACGCCGGTGCAGCTCATATCTGCGATGTCCGCGATTGCCAACGGGGGTTACACTGTGTTGCCCCACGTTGTAAGGGAAATCACTGACATCGACGGGAACGTTGTTGAGGTTATGCCGTCTTCTAAGATACATCGGGTCATTTCGGAAAAGACTTCTCAAGAGCTCAAAAAGGCTTTGGAAAAAGTTGTGGCTGAAGGGACCGGGAAGCAAGCCTACGTGCCCGGTTACAGGCTTGCGGGGAAAACCGGGACCGCAAACAAAGTCATTGACGGAAGGGTGGTTCAGGGCCAGTACCTGGCCTGGTTTATAGGATTCGCCCCGGCAAATGATCCCAAATTGGCGCTTCTGGTCATGGTGGATGAGCCCAAAGGGACCTATTATGGGGGAGTAATAGCGGCTCCTGTGTTCTCGGGCGTCATGAGGGACGTCCTGCGATATTTGGAAATACCGCCTCAAACTGAGCCTTTGGAAGAGGAAGAGGAAATGCTGGTTGTGCCGGACCTGGCAGGAAAAGATGTGGTTGCGGCTCAAGCCCAATTGAGGGAAATAGGGTTGTCGGGAAAGAAAGAGGGACCCGGAACAAGGGTTGAGAGGCAGTTCCCCGTGCCCGGGGTCAAAGTCCGTCCTGATACCGGGATCATCCTTTATACCGAGGATGACGATGCTGTTCCGGAAGGTCACGTAAAAGTACCGAGCTTGTTGGGCCTGGGTTTAACCCAAGCCAGAAACCGGCTTTCGGAGGAGGGTCTGTCTTTAAGCGCCCAAGGCAGCGGCTTTTGCGTTTCCCAGGACCCCCCGGCCGGAGAACCCGTGCTCCCGGGGGCAATGGTAAGGGCCGTATTCAGGATGGATGTCGGGCAGTAACCGGGTGTGGGGGGTGTCTTATGAGGGTTTGCGAGCTTCTGAAAAATGTCTCTGGCAAAGTCATAGTCCGCGATACGGAGGTTTCAGGGGTATCCTACGATTCAAGGACGGTGAAACCGGGGGAAGTCTTTGTGGCCATAAAAGGCGCTATGTGGGACGGGCATGATTTTTTGGGCCAGGCCCTGGAAAGGGGCGCCTCGGCATTGATCGTTCAAAACCTGTCTGCAGTTCCCCGTGAGGTTGTTGAAGCGGGGTCCGTAGGGGTTGCCTCGGTTCCAGATAGCCGCAAAGCCCTTTCAAGCGCCGCAAAAGCGTTGTACGAGGATCCCAGCGACAAGCTGTTAGTGGTGGGCATAACCGGTACAAAAGGAAAAACTACTGCGTGTCACCTTGTGAAGGCCGTGTTGGACGCATCGGGCCACAAAACGGGACTGATAGGAACCATCCACAATATCGTGGGAGAAGAGGTCCGGCCCGTGGAACGGACGACCCCGGAATCTTCCGACCTGCAAAGGCTGCAAAAAGACATGTTGAATGCGGGGTGTACCGCAGTCGCCATGGAAGTTTCATCCCACGCCTTAGTGTTGGGGCGCGTAGAAGACATAGGCTTTGATGTTGCGGTTATGACCAACGTAGGAAGAGATCACCTTGATTTTCACCGGAACATGGGCGCGTATGTGGACGCCAAAGTCCGGCTTTTTCAAATGCAGTCCCGGCAGGGCATGAAGAAATCAACAGGATTATCTCCCGTAGCGGTCGTGAATGCAGACGATCCTTTTGCGGACTGCTTTTTGAACAAATTCAAGACCGTCGCAATTACCTACGGGTTTTCGAAGACAGCCCTTGTCAGGGCCCTTGACCCTCAATTCGGACAAAAGGAGACTCGTTTCATTCTTGACGCCGGGTCCCGGAAACAAAAAGTCAAGTTCTCCCTTCCGGGCCGTTTCAACGTGATGAACGCTTTGTCTGCCGCAGCTGTCGCTTATGGCCTGGGGATAGATTTGACTGAGGTCGTTTCAGGCCTCGAGGGAGTCAAAGGTGTTAGGGGCAGGTTGGAGGTTGTCCCCGGCATCGCCGGCTTTTCGGTGTGGGTCGACTACGCTCATACTCCCGAAAGCCTGAAGAACATTTTGCAGACGGGGCGAGATATGACCAAAGGGCGCTTGATCGTGGTGTTCGGCTGCGGGGGGGACAGGGACCGGGGCAAAAGACCGATTATGGGCAAGGTGGCAGGGGAGCTCGCGGACCTGGTCATCTTAACAGACGACAATCCCAGGACTGAATCGGAAAGCCGCATCCTGGAAGATATTGAAAGCGGACTGAAAGAGACCCGGGGTTCCGATTACTTTATAATTCCCGATAGGAAGAAGGCTATAGAAGAAGCCCTAAAATCTGCAAGATCCGGGGATATAGTGATTTTGGCGGGAAAAGGACATGAGACTTACCAGATTTTTAAGGATAAGATCGTACATTTTGACGACGTGGAAGAGGCCCGGAAAGCCGCAGCCCGCCTCGGGATCCGGAGGGACACGCTTTGAGACCCCATTCTCTTGGTGAGGTTGCGACGCTTGTAGGCGGGCGCCTGACCCAGGGCGAGCCCTCTACCCTGTGTGTGCGGGCGGAAATCGATTCTCGGCAAGTAAGGCAAGGCGATTTATTCTTTTGCATCCCAGGGGAACGCGCAGACGGGCACGATTTTGTCGTCCAAGCCTTGGAAAAGGGAGCTGTGGCGGCGGTAATTGAGCGCCCTGTTGCGCTCTTGCCCGGCCAGAGCAGGCACGGACTGATCGCAGTTGATTCCACTATAGAAGCGTTGGATGCCTTGGCCGCTTCGTACCGGAATGAGCTTTCCACCACCGTCATAGGGATAACGGGCAGCGTGGGCAAAACCAGCACAAAAGATCTTGCGGCTGCGGTTTTGTCGACCCACTTTTCAACGTACAAAAACCCCGGAAACCTGAATTCTCACATAGGGCTTCCTTTGGCACTTCTGGCCATGGACGGCCCCCGGGAATACGCTTTGTTAGAGATGGCAATGCGAAAACGAGGGGAGATCACTGGGCTGTGCCGCACCGCCCGTCCCAGGATAGGGATTCTGACGGACATCTCCGCCTCACACATCGGAGTGCTTGGGAACATCGAAGAAATTGCTTTGGCCAAAGCGGAACTCCTTGAAAGGCTTCCTCCGGAGGGTTTGGCGTTCCTCGACGGGGACAACGCCTGGGTCAGAAAAGTAAGTTCCCGGGCACGGTGCAAAGCCGTATTTTACGGGTTTGGGGAGAACTGCCATTACAGGGGCGTAAACGTTCGATCTTGGGGGGAAAGGGGAACCTCCTTCGATGTTTTGCATCAAGGGGCACGGTTTCCTTTCGTTCTCAGCATTCCCGGAAAGCACCAGGTTCAAAACGCGTTGGCGGCGGCGGCTTTGGGGTTTGAACTTGGCTTGGAACCGGCCTTGATTGCAGAGGGCTTGCTTAGGGCGGTTTTGAGTCCCATGAGATTGCAGGTGCTGCAACTGGCCGGCTTCACGGTTTTGGATGATGCTTACAATGCCAGTCCCAAATCAATGAAAGCGGCTCTGGATTTGCTTGGAGAAGTTAAGGGGTGCAGAAAAGTGGCTCTTTTGGGCGGCATGTTGGAAATGGGGGAGCATGGTCCCTGTGCCCATATAGACGTTGGGAGGCACGCCCGGAAAAAGGCCGATTTTCTGGTGACTGTGGGCGATCTTGCCAAAGAAATCCAAAAAGGTTGGGAATCGGATTCTTTCGGTCAAAAGAGCCGGAAAAGCTGCCGGTGGTTTCCCGACAAGGAAAGCGCCGGGCGCTTTCTTGCCGGGGAAGTGAAGCAAGGCGATGTGTGGCTGATCAAGGCTTCGCGGGGGCTTGGATTCGAAGCGCTGGTGGAAATCATGAAAACCCTGGAACTTCAAAAACCGGAGTTGAATCGCAATGGGCTTGCTTGATGCTTTGCTGCCGGTCGGGTCGGGGTTTTTGCTTTCCGCCCTTTTGGGATACTTGCTGATCCCCTGGTTTCGGCGTTTGGGCGTAGGTCAGCACATAAGGTCGGAAGGCCCCAAATCCCACCGGAAAAAGGCAGGCACCCCAACAATGGGCGGCTTCATTTTTATAGTGGGAACTGTGGGAGCGGCAGCCTTGTATCATGCCTTTTCGGGAACGCCGCCTTCCAAGGAGGAAATCCTGTTATTGGGCCTTATGCTTGCGTACGGCTTCACGGGCTTTCTTGACGATATCCTCAAGGTAAGGCGAGCCCGGAATCTGGGGCTCATCGCAAGGCAGAAACTGGCGTTGCAAGGCCTGTTTGCGGTGCTGTTTTTGTGGCGATTTGCCGACCAATCCTGGGTGGTCATTCCTTTTACAGGCCACGTGCTTGACCTAAAGATGGCCTATCCACCTCTGGCCGTGCTTTTGATTGTGGGTATGGGAAATGCCGTAAACCTTACCGACGGCTTGGACGGTTTGGCTTCTGGGGTTTCGGCGGTGGGGTTGCTGGCCTATGCCGTTGTCTCCATGCAAAGCGCCGGAGTGCTGGGGTACTCGGTAGCCCCGGTTGCGCTTTCCGGAGCAGGAGCGGTGTTGGGGTTTTTAGTCCACAATAGACACCCCGCCAGAATTTTCATGGGGGACATCGGGTCTTTGGCTTTGGGCGGCCTTTTGTCAGGGCTTGCTGTTTGCACAAAAGCAGAGCTTCTCATCCTGTTTTTTGCCACCGTACCTCTGGTTGAAGAAGTGTCTGTGGTGCTCCAGGTGGCGGCGTTTCAGCTCACCGGGAAAAGGATCTTTAAGATGAGTCCTTTGCATCATCATTTTGAGCTGTCGGGGTGGAAGGAAACGACCGTTGTCTGGGTTTTCTGGCTGGCTGCACTCTTATTTGCGTGCCTCGGAATCGTCTCAATGGCATATGTTTAGTCAGGGGAGATAGACAAGTGAGAAGGCGTGGGAGTCAGGAGGTAATCAGGAGGAAAGAGCCTGATTACATTCTGTTTTTTGCCGTCCTCACGCTGTTGGCCCTGGGCGTTACCATGGTGTTTTCTGCCAGCATGGTATCTTCAGTGAAGGTTTACGGACACCCCTATTACTATTTAATGATGCAGCTGCTGTGGACGATTGTCGGCCTCATCGCAATGTTTTTTCTCATGAATTTCGACTGTTGGCGCTACCGCAAATGGGTGTGGTTCATTTACGGGTTATCGTTTTTGGGCCTCATTTTGGTCTTAATACCGGGAATCGGCCAAGTTCGCCAGGATGCCAGAAGATGGTTGGGTTACGGCCTTTTAACCGTACAGCCTGCCGAGTTTGCCAAATTTACGACTGTTCTGTTTTTGGCGCACAACCTGGCAAAAAGAGAAAGCAAGATTACAGATCTCGTCAAAGGCTTGGGTCCGTACCTGGGCCTTTTGGGCATCACTTTTGCCCTGGTTTTGTTGGAACCCGACTTGGGAACTGCCGTTGCTATTGCCGGCGCTGCGGCGGTGGTACTGTTTGTGGCCGGAGCGAAAGTCTTCCATCTTGCACTTCTTGGGGTGCTGGCAAGCCCGGCTTTGTACTGGGCTGTCATGGGGGAGGAGTACAGGCGGCAGAGATTCCTGGCGTTTCTGGATCCTTGGGGCGATCCCGGTGGATCGGGATGGCAGATAATCCAAGCCCTTTACGCATTGGGAACGGGTGGCCTGTTCGGAACAGGTATTGGTCTTTCTCGTCAAAAATGGTCATACCTCCCCCAACCTCACACAGATTTCATCTTCGCCGTGTTGGGCGAAGAGATGGGGTTTTTCGGCACCTTCATGGTTCTGCTTCTGTTTTTTGTTTTTGCGTGGAGGGGATTTAGAGCCGCAATGGCTGCGCCTGACCGGTACTCGTGCCTTTTGGCGGCGGGCCTTACTTCCGTAATTGTTCTTCAGGCAATAGTGAATATCGGCGTGGTCTCTGGATCTCTGCCCATAACGGGGATACCTCTGCCGTTCGTGAGTTACGGCGGTTCGTCCTTGCTCACCAGTCTGGCGGCGTGTGGGGTGCTCCTCAACATTTCCAGATACGCCAATCGGTGAAGGGGGGGCTGTTTTCTTGCGTTTGGTAGTGACAGGGGGTGGGACAGGCGGTCACATCTATCCGGCCTTGGCAGTGGCCAAGGAAATGGCGGCGCTGGAGCCCAAGAGCGTGCTCTGCTACATCGGGACGGAACGGGGAATGGAGCGCGGTTTGGCGAAAAAAGAAGGTCTGGATTTTTGTGCCGTAAGATCCTCAGGGATCATGGGCAAAAGTCCTTTGGTCGCGGCAAGAGGCGTTGCCAACGCATCTCTGGGGGTTTCAGACGCTTTTGGAGTGCTTAGAAAATTTAGACCTGATGCGGTTTTTGGAACGGGCGGTTATGTTTCCGGCCCCGTTCTGTTGGCTTCGTGGATGTTGCGGATTCCCAGGGCCATTCAGGAGCAAAACGCAGTGCCCGGCAAGACAAACCAAGTTCTGTCCCGGTTGGCACACCGGATATTTTGCGCTTTTGAATACACCCGCCGATTTTTTCCCGATGATTCGAAAGTGTTGGTTACAGGGAATCCCGTGAGAAAAGCCTTGTTTGAACCGTCCAAAGAAGAAGGCAGGGGCTTTTTCGGAATTGTGACGGAATCTCCCGTGATCTTGATCCTCGGGGGATCTTTAGGGGCAAAAACTTTGGTTGAAGCGGGAATGCAATTGGCGGCAGAAGGTTCGAAGGGCGTGGCCATAATTTTGGTCACGGGAGCCAAATACTATTCCTGGGCTGCAGAAAAACTGGGCGTCTCGCTCCGGGGTGGCATAGAGGGGGCTTCATTTGGAAATATTATCATACGTCCCTACATTCACGAAATGTCCATGGCATATGCTGCGGCCGATGTGGTGGTGGGCAGGGCAGGGGGAATGACCTTGTCCGAAATCACGGCCCTGGGAATCCCGTCGGTGGTGATCCCCTCTCCCAACGTAGCCAACAATGAACAAGAATACAACGCCAGGGCCCTGGAAGAAGCCGGTGCCGCAGTCATCGTAAGAGAAGGCCGAGAGACCCCCTTCAGGGTGGCCGAGGCCGCGTTATCTTTGGCGCTGTGCGAGGAGAAAAGGCGAGGCATAGGTGAATCTGCCCAAAAGATGGGCAAGCCTGACGCCGCCCTGAACATCTGCAAAGAGCTGGTTACTCTGGTGGGGAGTCGTTTTTGACAGCCCGAGTTTGTTCAAGTGTGAGAAGGTGCGTCCGTTATGGAAAAAATCCATTTTATAGCCATCGGTGGCCAAGGAATGTCGGGCATAGCCTCGATATTGTTGCAGAGGGGCTTCCGGGTTTCGGGTTCAGATTTGAAAGAAAGCGACCTCACCGGGTATCTGGCTTCCCAGGGAGCTGTTATACACATTGGCCACAGGGAGGCCAACCTGGGGCACCCAGACTTGGTGGTAGTGTCTTCAGCAATAGGGCCTGACAATCCAGAACTGCGGTTGGCCCGGGAAAAGGGGATTCCTGTAATCCACAGGATGGACATGCTGTTGCAAGCCGTGGAGGGCCACAAGATTGTTGCGGTTGCCGGCTCTCATGGTAAGACCACCGTCACTTCTATGGTGGCATGGGCTTTGACCCAGGGAGGACTGGATCCTACCTTCCTAATAGGAGGCCGGCTGCCCGGTCAAGGCACTTCCCGTCTGGGATCCGGAGATTACGCCGTGTTTGAAACTGACGAAAGCGACGGCTCGTTTTTAAAAGTCAGGGCCGATGTAGCCCTGGTGACCAATATAGACGACGACCATCTTGACCATTGGGGTTCCCTTCAAAACTTGGAAACAGCGTTTTTTAAATACCTGGAATCTTCAAAACCCGAAGGGGTGAGGGTGGTTTGCGCCGACGATCCCGCGCTCTTGCGATGGTCAGCGGGCAAACAGCGAATCGAGACTTACGGGTTTTCAAAAATGGCCCGGTGGCAGGCCGTGGATGTGAACCATCTCCCCGGGGGGATGTCGGCGGTAATGAAAAGAGACGGGGTGCCCCTGGGAATTCTAAAAATTGGCGCCTTGGGTAAACATAACCTTCAAAACGCGTTGGGTGCCGCCGTTGTCGCCGTGCAATGCGGGCTTTCAGCGGAAGTCGCAATGAGGGCCCTCGGTACGTACCCGGGGGTAGGCAGGAGGTTGGAGAAGGTGGGCGAATACGGGGGCGTTACGCTTTTGGATGATTTTGCCCACCACCCCAAAGAGATGTCGGCGTCTTTTGAAGCGGTAAGGAAGGCTTGCGGCAGGGGCAAGATAATTGTTGTGTTTCAGCCCCACAGATATTCCAGGACCAGGTTGTTGAGAAACGAGTTGGGCAGGGCGTTGTTGGGTGCGGACTGCGTTTTCGTCACAGAGATTTATACCGGGCCG
>CAZYEC010000007.1:0-4125 GCA_964646385.1 uncultured Eubacteriales bacterium
TGAAGATTGTGGGGGAACTGATTCAGCCCATAGCTATGGAGGAAGGGCTTAGGTTTGCCATTCGTGAGGGCGGGCGGACAGTGGCCTCCGGAGTAATAACCAAGATCGAGGGGTGATTAGGTTGCGGAGGCAAAAGATAAGAGTAAGACTCCGCGCTTTCGACCATAAGGTTCTGGATCAGTCTGCCGGTAGGATCGCGGAAACCGCCAAAAGGACCGGTGCCCTCATATCAGGGCCGGTTCCGCTTCCCACCGAACGGAGCGTTTATACGATTTTGGTGGCGCCTAACGGTGAGAAAGATATCAGAGAGCAGTTTGAGATGAGAGTCCACAAACGCCTCATCGATATCATGGAGCCTACGACGAAAACGATGGATGCCCTAACCAGGCTTGATCTGCCTGCCGGCGTGGACATTGAAATTAAAAGCGTGTGATCCGGTTTATGGAGGAGGTGTCCTGGCGTGAAGGCTATCCTGGGGAAAAAGATAGGGATGAGCCAGGTGTTTGACGAAAAAGGGGAACTCATACCCGTTACGGTCATTGAAGCCGGCCCGTGCACTGTCGTTGAAAAGAGAACTTTGGAAAAGAATGGGTACCTGGGGATCCAGCTTGGGTATGGTTTTGCGAAAGAACAAAAGGTAACCAAACCCGTGGCGGGCCAATTCAAAAAGAAAGGCATTCCGCCTCTTAGGCATTTGAAAGAAGTAAGGGTGGGCCCCGGTGAAGAGGTACAGGTGGGTGACACGCTGAAGGTCGATGTGTTCAAACCCGGAGATGTTGTGGATATCACCGGAAGGTCCAGGGGCAAGGGCTTTGCAGGCGTAATAAAACGCTGGAACTTTCATCGCTCATTTATGTCCCACGGATCCAAGTACCACAGGGGCGTCGGTTCTTTGCAGGCAAGGGACGCTTCCCGGGTTTTCCCGGGAAGGAAGCTGCCCGGGCACATGGGTGACGAACGCGTGACTACCAGAGGTCTTAAGGTAGTGAATGTAGATTCCGAGAAAAACTTGCTTTTGGTCCGGGGCGCCGTGCCCGGCGCGAAAGGGTCTTTAGTGATAGTAAGGGGAGTTTCTCGGTAAAGCAGCAGGGCTTGGTAAAGGGAGGGATCCTCGTGCCGCAAGCACAGGTATATAGTTCAAAAGGGGAAAAAATCGGTGAGACGGGTCTCTCCGGTTCCGTGTTCGGCAAGAAACCCAACCGCGCGGTCATAAGATCCGCCGTTTTGGCCCACCTCGCCGCCAGAAGGCAGGGAACCGTGGGCGTCAAAACCAGGGCGCAGGTGGCTGGGGGCGGACGCAAGCCTTGGCGTCAGAAGGGTCTCGGCCGTGCCCGGGCCGGCACCATAAGGTCTCCTATATGGAGGCACGGTGGCGTGGCGTTTGGACCGCAGGCCAGGGATTACGACTGGGCTTTGCCCAAAAAGGTGAGAAGATCTGCGCTTGTGTCGGCTCTTTCGGCAAAAGCCCAGGCAGGACAAATTTTGGTGTTGGAAGGGTTTTCCATGGAAGCGCCCAAAACCCGAGAGATCTGCCGGCTCCTTGCGAATCTTGGGGTGGCAAAAAGCGTGCTGATAGTCACGGCGGGAAACGAGCCTAACGTTGTGCTGTCGTCTCGCAATATACCGGGCGTCGAGGTCACTACAGCAAGAGAAATCAGCACTTACCAGGCCATGGCAAAAAGGCATATCGTGATGACCCGGGATGCTTTGAAACAGCTGGAGGAGGGGTTATCGTGAATCTTGCGGCCAGGGATATCATTATCCTGCCTTTGGTTACGGAGAAGACCAATGCTGCCATGGAACGGGGGACGTATTCCTTCAGAGTTCACCCCCATGCCACAAAAGCGGATATACACAATGCAGTTGAAGAGATTTTCAAAGTCCGGGTCATAAAGGTTAATACCATGAACGTCAAAGGTAAACCTCGGCGGTTGGGGATGCGCTTGGGGCGTACCCGCAACTGGAAAAAAGCCATGGTTACTCTGGCTCCCGGCCAAAAGATCCCGTTCTTTGAAGGTGCTTAGGTTAGGGGGGAAAACAGTTGCCGGTAAAAGAGTTTAAGCCAGTGACGCCAGGCAGTCGCGGTAAGGTCCGCTCGTCGTTTGAGAACCTGACCAAGAAACCGCCGGAGAAGTCTTTGACTTTTTCAAAAAGGAATTTCTCCGGGAGAAACGCCGCCGGGAGAGTCACGGTAAGACACCGGGGGGGCGGCGCCAAAAAGATTGTCAGGATGGTGGATTTCAAACGTACGAAAGATGGCATTCCTGCCAGAGTAGCGGCACTGGAATACGATCCGGGTAGATCCGCCCGCATAGCGCTTCTGGTCTACAACGATGGCGAAAAACGCTATATCATTGCGCCTGCGGGTTTGCAGGTTAATGATGCTGTCATGTCGGGTCCCGATTCGGACATAAAAATCGGGAATGCTTTGCCTCTTGACAGCATTCCCACGGGCACGCAAGTTCACAACGTGGAATTGGTGCCCGGCAAAGGCGGCCAACTGGCCCGGTCGGCGGGTTCTTCTGCGCGGCTCATGGCCAAAGAAGGAGGGTTTGCCCTTCTTCGCCTGGCCTCGGGTGAACAGAGAAGGGTGCCCGTAATGTGTAGGGCAACCGTGGGGCAAGTGGGCAACGTGGAGCACGAGAATATCACCTTGGGGACGGCCGGTGCCAATCGTCACAGAGGCCGCAGGCCATCGGTTCGCGGTGTGGCCATGAACGCGGTTGATCACCCCCACGGTGGCGGAGAGGGCAAATCGCCCATCGGGCATCCGGGACCGCTGACTCCTTGGGGCAAGCCGACTTTGGGTTTCAGGACAAGGAAAAAGAACAAAGCGTCCGATAAGCTGATTGTGAAACGCAGGAAATAAAGGAGCAGGAAGGAGGGGGCGATCGTGAGCCGGTCACGGAAGAAAGGGCCCTATGTGGATATCAAGCTTTTGGAAAAGGTCAGGGCTATGAACAGGAAAAACGAAAAGAGAGTTATCAGGACATGGGCCAGAAATTGCACTGTGGTCCCCGAGATGCTTGGCCACACCATAGCGGTCCACGATGGAAGGAAGCACGTTCCCGTTTATATCACGGAAGACGCCGTGGGCCACAAACTCGGAGAATTCGCTCCCACGCGGACATTCAGGGGTCACGGGGCGCATACTTCGCGTTCCACCGCCCTGAAGTGAGGGGGTAGTCTTGTTGGAGGCTAGGGCTATAGCGAAATATATCAGGATCTCTCCGACCAAAGTGCGGATAGTGGCCGATTTGGTGAGGGGAAAACCGGTGGCAGAAGCGTTGGCTATTTTGCGGTTCACGCCCAAAAGAGCCAGTAAAGTGATAGAAAAGGTCATATACTCCGCCGCTGCCAACGCGGAAAACAATTTTGACATGAATAGGGACGCCCTGTGGGTAGATCGGATTTACGTGGATGAGGGGCCGGTCATGAAAAGGTTCCATCCCCGCCAGAGAGGGCAAGCGTTTCCCATACTGAAGAAGTCGTCCCACCTTACGGTTGTAGTCAAAGAGAGAGAGGGGGGTTAGCCTTGGGACAAAAGGTTCACCCAAAAGGGTTTCGCCTGGGGGTCATATATGATTGGGATTCCCGCTGGTTCGCCAGGAAGGATTTTTCAGAATTGCTCTTGGAAGACCGGATGATAAGGGACCACATCAAAGAAAAGCTGCCTTTTGCCGGAATCTCCAGGATTGAGATTGAAAGGAAGCCCCAAGAAGCTGCCATCACGGTGCACGCTGCAAAGCCCGGTATCGTAATCGGGCGGGGCGGCACCGGCATAGAGGCTTTGCGCAAAGAAATTGCCGCCAAAACCGGTAAGCGGATCATCCTCCATGCGGTTGAGGTCAAGAGTCCGGAGATAGACGCTCAGTTGGTTGCTGAGAACATTGCCGAGTCCATTCAGAGAAGGGTTTCTTACAGGAGGGCAATGCGACAGGCAATGTTCAGAGCCATGAGGGGCGGGGCTAAGGGCATAAGGCTCAGGGTTGCGGGGCGTTTGGGAGGCGCCGAGATTGCCAGGCGGGAAAGGGCAGGCGAAGGCACTGTTCCCCTTCATACCCTCAGGGCAGATGTGGACTACGGGTTTGCCGAAGCCCGCACCACCTATGGACGGATCGGCAT
>CAZYEC010000007.1:4135-48796 GCA_964646385.1 uncultured Eubacteriales bacterium
GGTGTGGATCTACAAAGGGGATATCCTCCCTGTTAAGGCCAAGGTCGCAACGACTGAGGGAGGGAAATGAACGATGTTGATGCCCAGGAGGTTCAAATATCGTAAGCACCACCGGGGCCAAATGGACGGGATCGCTGCCCGGGGCAATGAGGTTTTCTACGGGGAGTTTGGACTTCAGAGTCTGGATGCGGGGTGGATAACTGACAGGCAAATCGAAGCTGCCCGCGTAGCCCTTACTCGGCATATCAGGAGGGGCGGCAAGGTTTGGATCAGGATATTTCCCCACAAGCCCGTCACCAAAAAACCCGCGGAAACCCGCATGGGCGGCGGAAAAGGCAACCCCGAGCACTGGGTGGCCGTCGTGAAACCCGGGAGAATTATGTTTGAAATAGCGGGCGTCAATGAAGACGATGCCCGAGAGGCTCTCAGACTGGCCGGATCCAAACTCCCGGTTCACACGAAGTTTGTTAAGCGGCGGGATGTAATGGGAGAGTCACGCAAGAAGGCGGTGAACGAAAATGAAGGCGCGGGAGATTAGGAATTTGGCGGACGCGGATTTGGAAAAAAGACTTTCTGATCTAAAAGACGAGCTTTTCAACCTGCGTTTTCAGATGACGACGGGGCAGCTTGACAACGTGATGCGCATTCGCGAAGTGAAGCGGTCCATCGCCAGAGTCAAGACGGTTCAGCGTCAGCGTGAACTCGGAAAGGTTGCTCAGGAGGGCTAAACATGGAACGCGGGAAGCGCAAGGAAATCACGGGTGTAGTGGTTAGCGACAAAATGGACAAAACACGGGTGGTCGCCATCGATTCCTGGAAAGTGGTCCCTATATATAGGAAAAGAGTCCGCTCCACCAACAGGGTTAAGGCCCACGACGGGGAAAACGCCGCAAAGACCGGCGATAGGGTGGTTCTGGTTGAATCGAGACCCTTGTCTCGGGATAAGCGGTGGCGCATTGCCAGAATTATCTCGCAGGACGATGGCCGGCCCCCGGCTGGAGGTGGCTCGGCGTGATTCAGGTTCAGACCAGGCTCACTGTCGCTGACAATTCAGGAGCCCGGAAGATTCAGTGCATCAGAGTGATTGGAGGGGCCAGACGCCGCTACGCCAGCCTTGGTGATACCATAGTTGCTTCTGTAAAAGAGGCCACTCCAGGGAGCGTTGTCAAAAAGGGCCAGCTTGTAAGGGCGGTTATAGTGAGGATTAAGAAGAACGTGCGGAGACCTGACGGCACTTACATCAAGTTTGATGATAACGCTGCGGTCATTCTGAAAGACCAGCACGAACCCCAGGGCACGCGCATTTTTGGGCCTGTGGCCAGGGAACTGAGGGATAAGAAATATACAAAAATCATCTCGCTCGCCCCGGAAGTCTTGTAGGGTCGAAAAGGTGGTGCGCTTAAGGTGAATATACGAAAAGACGATACGGTTTTGGTACTGAGCGGCAAATACCGGGGCAAAAAAGGTAAAGTACTGCGGGCTATACCGGCGCGCGGGCGGGTTGTTGTCTCGGGTGTAAACATGCAAAAAAGGCACATGAAGCCGACCAAGGAAATGCAGCAAGGCGGCATTGTGGAGACAGAGGGGCCGATTCACAGGTCCGCTGTCATGCTGGTGTGCCCCAGGTGTTCCATGCCTACCCGGTTGGGTTTCAAGGTTCGCGGGGGAAACAAAGTGCGCGTTTGCCTGAAGTGCGGCGAAGCCATTGACAAGTGAGGTCGAGAGACTTGGCTCTGAAAGAAGTGTATCGTGAAGAAGTTGTCCCCGCGATGGTGAAGGCTTTTTCTTACGAGAATACCATGCAGGTACCCAAGATTCAAAAGGTCGTCATCAATATGGGAGTAGGAGAGGCCACCCAAAACCCTGATGCTCTCGAAGGGGCCGTTGCGGACCTTACCAGGATAGCAGGGCAAAGGCCGGTGGTGACCAAGGCGAAGCGTTCCATTTCCGCCTTTAAAGTCAGGGCCGGTATGAACGTGGGCTGCAAGGTCACTCTCAGAGGGGACAGGATGTACGATTTTCTTGAAAAGCTGTTTAATGTGGTGTTGCCCAGGGTGCGGGACTTCAGGGGAATCTCCCCTGATGCGTTTGACGGCAGGGGCAATTTCTCTTTGGGTCTTAAGGAACAGCTCATTTTCCCGGAGATTGACTACGACAAGGTGTCGAAGATTAGAGGAATGAACATCACCATAACAACCAACGCCAGGACCGATGAAGAAGGGCTGTTTCTTCTAAAGGCGCTTGGAATGCCCTTCAAAGGATAAGGGGGGGATTGCTTGGCAACTTTGGCCAAGATTAACAAGGCAAAGAGGGAGCCGAAGTTTCGCACCCAGCGGGTGAACCGGTGCAAGATTTGTGGTCGCGCCCGTTCCGTGTTGAGAAAGTTCGGCCTTTGCAGGCACTGCTTTAGGCGCTTGGCTCACCGCGGTGAAATTCCCGGCGTGACCAAAGCCAGCTGGTAGGAGGAGATCACCGTGACTCATGATCCTGTGGGGGATATGCTGACCAGATTGAGGAATGCAGGTTTGGCCAAGCATGAGAATCTGGAGTTTCCAACCTCCAAGATGTTGGAACGAATACTGATAGTGCTTAAAGCGGAAGGTTACATCAGAAATTTCGAGGTAATTCCCGCCAAGCCCGTTGGCAAATGCAGGGTTTATTTGCGGTACGGGGCCGGGAAAACCAGGGCAATAACGGGGATCCGCCAGATTTCCAAACCCGGCTTGAGGGTTTACGCCAACAAAGACCAGTTACCCAGGGTTTTGGGGGGATTGGGGATTGCCGTGGTATCTACATCTAAAGGTATCATGACGGACAAAGAGGCAAGAGCTTCGGGTCTTGGCGGAGAGGTTATCTGTTACGTATGGTAAGAATCCCCGGGAGGTCTTTAACGTGTCTCGAATTGGACTAAAACCCGTAGCGATCCCCGAGGGGGTCACCGTGACCCTCGCCCACGGAGAGGTTACGGTTACAGGACCTAAAGGTTCTTTGAGCAGAAAATTGCACTCTGACATGAAACTGGTGTTGGGTGACGGGCAAGTGAGCGTCACGAGGCCGACCGACAGCAAAACCCACAGGGCTATGCACGGTCTTACCAGGACTCTTCTTGCCAATATGGTGACGGGGGTAACTGAGGGTTACGCCAAAAGCCTGGAAATATCGGGGATGGGCTACAGGGCTGCAAAAGTCGAAGACAAGCTGGTTTTGAGTTTAGGGTTTATCAGGCCCGTGGAGATTGTTCCGCCTCAGGATATCTCCATTGAGGTGCCATCGGCCACGCAAGTGACTGTCCGGGGCATCGATAAAGAAGTGGTTGGCCAAGTTGCGGCCAATATCAGAAGGCTCAGGCCACCTGAACCCTACGGCGGCACAGGGATTAAATATGCCGGCGAAAAGATAAGGCGCAAAGCGGCCAAAACGGCTAAGTAGCCGCGACACATGAGAGAGGGTGGACCTTCGATGTCCGCGAAAAGCAAAGATCTTAAGAGGGTAAGACGGCACCTGAGGGTGCGTAAAAAGGTTTCGGGCACGCCGGCTCGGCCCAGGCTTTGCGTGTTCAGGAGCCTGAATCATATTTATGCCCAAATCATTGACGATGTGGCCCACGAAACGCTTGTGTCCGCCTCCACGGTTGAGCCCGCCGTGAAAGAAGCCGGTAAAAGCGGCGGCAACGCGGCCGGCGCCAAAAGCGTTGGCAGCCTCATTGCGGCCAGGGCTTCTGAAAGAGGCATAACGCGGGTGGTTTTCGATAGGGGCGGTTATTTGTACCACGGCCGAATCAAGGCGTTGGCGGAAGCCGCCCGAGCGGGCGGGCTGGATTTTTAAATGCGGGGTGATCACAAAGGTGGATAATCCACGGGGAAGAACCAGGAGTCGTGGAGGTAACGTCGGCCGGAATGTCCCTACGGACCGTGCCGAGGATGAGTTTAAAGATCAAGTCGTCTCCGTAGGGCCGGTGTCCAAGACGGTCAAGGGTGGCAGAAGGCGCAGTTTCAGGGCCCTTGTGGTTGTTGGCAACGGAAAGGGTAAAGTGGGGGCAGGGCTTGGAAAAGCTCTTGACTTGACTGATGCCATCAGGAAAGGGATAGAGGATGCCAAAAAGAACGTGATAGAGGTGCCCACTTACGGGACCACAATCACTCATGAAGTGCTTGGGCAATTTGGTGCCGGCATGGTGCTTTTGAAACCTGCTTCTGCCGGTACCGGGGTCATTGCAGGACGAGGCGTCCGCCCCATAATGGAGTTGGCTGGCATTCAGGATGTTCTGGCCAAATCTTTGGGCTCCCAAAACCCATACAACGTAGTCTATGCCGCCATGCAGGCCCTCAAAGAACTCAGGACTGCCGCGGAGATATCAGAGCTACGGGGAAAACGTCCAAACCCGCGGCAAAACCAGGAATCGGAGGTTTCATCCAATGCAACTGCATGATCTGCCTCCTGTGCCGGGTTCAACGAAGAAACCCAGGCGTAAAGGGCAAGGCCTCGGGTCCGGTTTTGGAAAGACCGCCGGGAGAGGTCATAAAGGCCAAAGATCCAGGTCAGGCGGGGGAAAAGGGCCCGGGTTTGAAGGTGGCCAGATGAAGCTCACTATGCGGCTGCCAAAACGAGGATTTCACAACAAGTTCAGACTCGATTACGATTTGGTGAATGTGCAGGCTCTCGTGGGGTTTGATCCCGGTTCCCAAGTGGGGCCCGATGAGTTGAAAGAAGCGGGTCTGATGAGAAGGAACGCGAAAAACCTTAAAATTCTGGGGGAAGGTGAACTTGATAAGGCCCTTGTGGTCAAAGCCCACGCGTTTTCACGATCGGCCAGAGAAAAAATAGAGACTGCAGGCGGAAGGGCCGAGGTGATATAGATGGTCGGCACGCTTCGTAACGCTTGGCGGGTCCGAGACCTGCGCAAGCGGATCCTGATAACTATAGGAATGTTGATGGTGTTCAGGGCGGGCGTTGCGGTTCCGGTGCCCGGCGTGGTGCCCGAAGTCTTGGCAGACCTCTTTGGGGAGGGGTCTCTTTTCGCGTTTCTGGATCTGTTCTCGGGCGGAGCTTTATCAAGTTATTCGGTGTTTGCCCTGAGCATACACCCTTATATAACCAGTTCCATCATAATGCAGCTTCTGCAGATGATCATTCCCAAATGGGAAGAAATGTCCAAAGACGAAGACGGGCGCAAGAAACTGCAGGGCTACTCAAGGTATGGGACTGTCATTTTGGGCCTCGTGCAGGCTTTTGGAATGACCATGAGCATTCGTTCCAGGGGGGCCTTGGTGTCGTTGTCCCCTTGGGTCGCCGCCGAAGCAATATTAAGCCTGGTGGCAGGCACTGCGTTTCTTATGTGGCTGGGGGAGCTTATCACCGAAAGGGGCATTGGCAACGGAATTTCTCTCTTTATATTCGGGGGAATAATCTCCGAGATGCCAAAGGAGCTGTTCCGGGTTTACGCTTTGGTCAGAGCCGGGCAAGCCAAGTGGTACAATGTTCTGGCTTTGCTGGCGGTATCTTTTACTACCATTGTTCTGGTTATTTGGGTCACAGAGGGAGAAAGGCGGGTTTCGGTCCAATACTCCAAGCGGGTTGTGGGACGGCGGATGATGGGGGGCTATTCAACTCACATTCCCATCAGAATCAATCAGGCAGGCGTGATTCCGGTGATTTTCGCATCGAACCTTTTGTCATTTCCGGGCATGATAGCGTCTTTTGTGAATAAGCCTTGGGCCCAGAAGCTGGGACAGGTTTTCGCCTACACCCAGCCATGGTATACTGCCATGTATGCCCTTCTGATATTCGGGTTCACGTTTTTCTACACGTCCATGATTTTCAACCCGCTGGATATAGCGGATAATTTGCGGAAATACGGAGGCTTTATGCCGGGCATAAGGCCTGGGAGGCCTACGGCTGATTTGCTGTCCAGAATCGTTACCCGAATTACGGTGGTCGGCGGGTTGTTTCTGGCCATGATCGCTGTTTTGCCCAACTTCATGATTCAGATTACAGGCTTGCCCGGGTTTCACGCTTTGGGCGGCACTGCCCTGCTTATTGTAGTTGGGGTGGCTTTGGACACCATGAAGCAGATCGAAGCCCATTTGGTTATGAGAAATTACCAGGGCTTTCTGAGGTAAGGGGGACCGGCTGTTGTGCGTATTCTGCTCTTGGGTGCGCCGGGATCTGGAAAAGGCACGCAAGCAAAAGCGCTTGCCGGCATGTATGGACTGTTGCATGTGGCGCCCGGTGATGTGTTTAGGCAGGAAGTCAAGGCAAAGACTGACCTGGGCCGGCTTGTTCAGGGCATCATGGCAAGGGGCGAACTTGTAAGCGACGACATTACAGTGCGGATTATAGAAAACAAACTGGATTCCCAGGAAGCGGGCTTTGTGTTGGACGGTTTTCCCAGGAACGTGGCTCAGGCCGAGGCCTTGGACAGAATGCTGGGGAAAAATGGGACAGGACTTTCGGTTGTTTTCCATTTGGCCGTGAGCGTTGAAGACGTTTTGAAGCGCGCCAAAAGCAGACGCGTTTGTTCCGGTTGCGGCAGGCCATACAATCTTTCGTCGGAACCGCCTGAAGTGGCAGGTACATGCGATTGCTGCGGGGGCAAGCTGGTTTCTCGCGAGGACGACAAAGAAGACACTGTAAAAGACCGGCTGGCGGTGTACCGCAAAGCAACTGAACCCTTGGTTCAATACTACCGCGACAAAGGGCTTTTGGAGGAGATTGACGGATCTCGTCCCGTGGCAGAGGTCACGGCAGATCTTGCAGGTCTTTTGGAGCAAAAAGGCATAGTCCGGAGATGCAACAGATGATAGTTCTCAAAAGCGACAAAGAAATAGCCGTAATGAGACAGGCGGGGCGGATTGCTGGGATGTGTCTGCGGCTTTTGGGCACTCTGGTGAGGCCCGGTGTTGCCACAAAAGAACTGGATGCAGTGGCGGAAGAATTCATCAGGGAAAATGACGCCATACCGACTTTCAAAGGATACAGCGGTTTTCCCGGATCCATCTGCGCTTCGGTGAACGACACAGTGGTGCACGGGATACCCGACGATACGTTGCTCAGGGAGGGGGATATCATCTCCATCGATGTGGGGGCGACTTTCGACGGGTTTGTGGGGGATACGGCCAGAACCTTTGCAGTGGGCCAAGTGTCCGTGGACGCCCAAGATCTTATGTCGGCCACCGAGGAAGCCTTGATGAAAGGCATTGGTGCCGCTAAAGTCGGCGGTTTTTTGGGTGATATCGGCTTTGCTGTGGAAAGCCACGTCAAGGGTTTTGGTTATTCGGTGGTTCGCGATTATGCGGGGCACGGTGTTGGCAGAAACATGCACGAGGATCCCATTGTTCCCAATTACGGCGTCCCCGGTAGCGGCCCTGTTCTTAGAAAAGGTATGGTTATCGCTATAGAGCCCATGGTGAACATGGGAAAACCTGACGTAATTACCTATCCCAACATGAGGGTAGTCACCAAAGATGGGTCTCTGTCGGCCCACTTCGAACACACGGTGGCCATAACCGCGGCAGGGCCAGTGTGTTTGACTTTGGTATAATTTGCCACCCCGCGGACAAACTTTTGTGAGGGGTATGAGGGGGAATAACATGCCGAAGCAAGACAGCATTGAGGTAGAAGGCAGGGTTGTGGAGCCGCTTCCCAATGCCATGTTTCGGGTGGAGATCGAGGGAGGGCACAAGGTTTTGGCCCACATTTCCGGCAAAATGAGGATCCACTTCATCAAGATTTTGCGGGGAGACAGAGTCCTTGTGCAGCTTAGCCCCTACGATCTGACCCGCGGCAGAATAGTACGGCGGTTTCGGTGAGCACAGGGGAAACATCCTCTGTTAAGGGAGGTACTGCAGTGAAAGTGAGACCTTCGGTTAAAAAGATATGCGAAAAGTGCCGTATCATAAGGCGGCATGGAAAAGTTATGGTTCTTTGCGTTAACCCGAAGCACAAACAAAGACAAGGTTAGGGGGTGAGGCAATGGCACGTATAGCAGGCGTGGACTTGCCGAGAGACAAAAGGGTCGAAGCGGCGCTTCCCCACATTTTTGGGGTCGGTCAGCAAAGGGCCAGACAAATTCTTCAGAACACGGGCGTCAATCCCGATACTCGTGTGAGAGATCTCACTGAGGAGGAAGTTGCTAAGATCCGGGAATTCATAGACCATAACTTCAAAGTTGAGGGCGATCTCCGCATGGAGACCCAACTCAACATAAAACGACTTATTGATCTTGGAACGTACCGGGGCCTGAGGCACCGCAGAGGTCTTCCCGTGAGGGGCCAGAGGACCCAGACAAATGCCCGCACGAGGAAAGGTCCCAAAAGAACGGTTGGAGTCAGAAGACGGAAGTAACGGCAAGGAGGTGCGATTTATTTGGCTAGAAGAGAAAGGACGCGGAGAAGAGAACGCCGCGTTGTTGAAAAGGGCATTGCCCATATAAGGTCGACTTTCAATAACACCATGGTGTCCATCACGGACAGGGATGGCGGGGCGATTTCGTGGTCTACCGCCGGAAAACAGGGTTTCAAGGGGTCCAGAAAAAGTACTCCCTTTGCCGCTCAGCTTGCGGCTGAAGCGGCGGCCAAGACAGCCATCGACCAAGGGATGAGAGAGGTCGAAGTCATGGTCAAAGGGCCCGGTTCCGGGAGAGAGGCGGCCATACGGGCACTTCAGGCAGCGGGCCTGGAAGTCACCACGATTAAAGACGTGACCCCTGTCCCCCACAACGGATGCCGGCCGCCGAAAAGGCGTCGGGTTTAGAGGAGGCATATCATTGTCAAGATATACTGATCCTTCCTGCAGGTTATGCAGGAGAGAGAGCCAAAAACTCTATCTGAAAGGTGACAAATGCTTCACCAAATGCACCTTGGAGAAAAGGCCCTCTCCGCCGGGGATGCACACCAGGGTCAGACGTCCCAGCGAATACGGCACACAGCTCAGGGAAAAACAGAAGGCCAAAAGGTTTTACGGAGTGGGAGAAAGACAATTCAGAAATTACTTCGCCAGGGCCATCAAAACCCGCGGCGTGACGGGTGAGGTCTTGATGATTTTTCTAGAGAGAAGACTCGATAATGTGGTTTACAGGGCCGGTTTTGCCCACTCAAGAAAAGAGGCCAGGCAGTTTGTGGGCCACGGACACATTGAGGTTAACGGGCGGAAAGTTGACATCCCATCGTTTTTGGTGTCAGAGGGCGATGAAATCAAAGTGCGTCCCAGGGCTTTGAAATTCGATAAGTTCAAGGCCATGGCGGAAGGGCTTGCCGGCCACAACGCCCCCGCTTGGATGGCGCTGGATGCCCAAAACTGGAAGTGCACTGTGCTTCGCATGCCGGAACGTGACGAAGTCGATGCTCCTGTGGACGAACGTTTGATCGTTGAGCTATATTCCAAGTAGGCTCACCCGGGCCGGCCTGAAACTGAAGGGGGATCTACGAGAGTGTTTAACATGATCGAACCCAGAGTGGAGTGCGAGGAACTCTCGCGGGACGGGAAATACGGTCGCTTTACGATTGAGCCTTTGGAAGGCGGTTACGGGGTCACCATCGGCAACTCTTTAAGGAGAGTGCTTCTGTCGTCACTCCCCGGGGCTGCTGTTACCAGGTTGCAGATAGAAGGCGTGCTGCACGAGTTTTCCACTATTCACGCTGTCCGCGAAGATGTGACAGATATAATACTCAACATTAAAAAGCTGGTGGTCAAGCTTCACAGCGAGGGGTCAAGGACGGCCAGGATTGAAAAAGAAGGTCCCGGAGAAGTTACGGGCAGAGATGTTACATCCGATCCTGACTTGGAAGTTCTTAACCCGGAGGTCCCCATTGCCGGCCTGGACGTGGGCGGAAGGCTTTTTATCGAGCTCACTGTGGAAAAAGGTTTTGGGTATGTCACGGCGGAGAACAACAAGATCCCTAACCAGCCTATAGGCGTCATAGCAATTGATTCACGGTTTACCCCGGTGACAAAAGTGAATTACACCATAGAAGCGACAAGAGTGGAGCAGAGGACAGACTACGACAAGCTGACCCTTGAGCTGTGGACGGACGGCAGTGTTCGAGCAGATGAAGCCCTGGAAGAAGCGGCCCGTATTTTGATCAAGCATTTCGACCTGTTTACCGACTTGTCGACTAAGATCCGGGAAGATGACAATGAAGAAGAAATCGTTGAGAAAAGCGAAGTTGAAGAAGCTTTGGATAAGAGCATCGAGGTCCTGGATCTGTCCACACGGTCCGGGAATTGCTTAAAAAGGGCAGGCTTCAACACTATTGGCGACCTGGTAAACAGGACTGAAGAGGAGATTTCCAAGATACGAAATATGGGCAAGAAATCGGTGCAAGAAGTCAAAAGCAAGCTGGAGGCAATGGGATTGACGTTTCGCCTTGAGGAAGAGTGAGGGGGAAGTTTAGTTGGCTTACTCGCGATTTGACCGTTCATCCGCGCAAAGAAAGGCACTTTTGCGCGGTTTAGTGACATCACTTTTGGAAAGCGAGCGCATAGAGACCACGCTTGCCAAGGCCAAGGCGACCAGGACTCTGTCGGAGAAAATGATTACCCTCGCTAAGGAGGACAGCCTGGCCGCAAGGCGCAGGGCTCTAGCCTACCTTACCAAAGAAGATGTTGTTACGAAATTGTTTGAGACCTTGGGGCCTCGGTACGCTCACCGTCACGGGGGCTATACCAGGATAATCGAGACGCGGAGGCGAAGGGGAGACGGTTCGCCCATGGCTGTTCTCGAACTTGTAGGCTCACAGAAATAGGCAGCGGACGCAAAATGGACAGTGCCGTAGAAGCCTTGGCCCTTACCCACCTTTACAAGACGGGTGAATCTCAGGGCATTTTGGCCCTGGCGGGCATAGATATCTCTGTGTCGCCCGGGGAATTCCTTGTAATTATCGGGCCCAACGGGTCTGGCAAGTCTACCTTGGCCAAACACTTAAATGTGCTTTTGTTGCCGAGCCAAGGCGATGTCTTGGTGTTTGGGATGAACACCAAAGATGGGGAGTACACTTGGGAGATTCGCAAAACGGCAGGGATGGTCTTTCAAAATCCCGACAACCAGATAATTGCCACTGTGGTTGAGGAGGACGTGGCATTCGGTCCCGAAAACCTGGGGGTTGAACCTGAAGAAATACGGAGCCGCGTCAAAGAAGGGTTGGAATCCGTGGGAATGTCGCCCTACCGGCGGCATGCCCCACACCTGCTTTCCGGAGGACAGAAACAACGAGTCGCCATAGCCGGAGTGATGGCCATGAAACCCCGGTGCATTATTTTGGACGAACCCACGGCAATGCTGGATCCCAGGGGGCGCGAGGAGGTTCTGGCCACCGTAAGGGTTCTCAACAAGAAACACGGGCTGACGGTCATCCACATAACCCATTATATGGACGAGGCACTCTATGCCGACAGGGTTCTGGTGATGGATGCCGGGAGAGTGATCATGGACGGACCGCCTAAACAGGTTTTTTTTGCAAAGGACAAGCTCCAGGCCCTTGGCCTGGACGTGCCTCCTTTGGGGAAACTGACCGGCATGCTTTGGGATGCCGGCTATGCCGTTCGACCCGACGCGCTGACAGTAGATGAACTGGTGGATGAATTATGCCGATTGAAATCACAGACTTAACGCACGTCTATAACCCCGGAACTACCTCGGAATCCCAAGCCTTGTCGGGTATCAGCTTTCGCATCGAAGACGGGGAATTTGTGGGGCTTATTGGTCCTACGGGTTCGGGCAAATCAACCCTGATTCAGCACCTAAACGGTCTTTTGAAACCCACTTCCGGGCATGTAATGGTTGACGGCGCTGATATTTGGCAGAAAAATACGGATCTCAAAGCGCTTCGACAAAAAGTCGGTCTGGTGTTCCAATTCGCAGAACAGCAGGTTTTCGAAGAAACCGTGGCAAAAGATATTGCCTTTGGGCCGAAAAACCTGGGCCTTCCACCCGCCGAAATCGAAAAAAGGGTGAAAGAAGCCACACAAATGGTAGGTCTTCCCGAAGACCTGCTGCAAAGGTCGCCTTTCGAACTCTCAGGGGGTCAGCTCAGGCGGGTGGCAATAGCGGGCGTGTTATCGATGAAACCCAAAATTTTGGCTCTGGATGAGCCCGCTGCGGGCTTAGATCCCAGGGGGCGGGATGATATTCTGTCTCATTTGAAGGAAATGCACAAGCGGGGCATGACCATAATTCTCGTGTCGCACAACATGGAAGACGTGGCGCGCCTTTGCGACAGACTCATAGTCCTTGACAGAGGGACTCTGGTTACTGAGGGGTCCCCCCGGGAAGTGTTTTCAAGAACGCAATTTATAAGAGAGATCGGCCTCAAGCCGCCCGATGTGGTTGCCCTTATGGAAAAACTCAGAAGCAAGGGGTGGGATGTGCCCACCGATGTGGTGGATGTGGCGGAGGCTTACGGGGCAATTGTTGAGGAATTAGGCGGGATCGGGGTGAAAAAGCCGTGATGTCAAGCGGCGTAATGATGGGGCAGTATTACCCCGTGAAGTCTCAGGTACACTCCATGGACCCAAGGGCCAAAATTATTTTGTCCGTAATATTTATGGTAGTCCTTTTCGTGGGTAATAATTTCTGGGCATTTTTGGTCATGGGCTCTTTTGCAGCACTGGCCATCTTGCTTTCTCATGTGCCCTTAAGGTTACTGGTCAGAGGGCTCAGGCCCATATTGTTCATATTGCTGTTCACTATGACTTTGCACCTGTTTTTGACGCCGGGGCCGGAGATATTCAGGGTAGGGCCCATCGCGGGAACCTGGTCCGGTCTGGTGCAAGGGCTTTTTATCGGTGTGAGGCTGGTAATCCTGATCATGTTCACGTCTTTGCTGACGCTCACTACGTCTCCCATCGAGCTTACAGACGGCCTGGAAGACATACTGAAGCCTTTCAAAAGGATAGGTGTGCCCGCTCACGAGCTGGCCATGATGATGACCATCGCCTTAAGGTTTATTCCCACGTTGTTGGAAGAGGCAGAGAGAATAATGCGGGCTCAGATGGCCAGGGGGGCCGATTTTGAATCGGGCAACATGGTGAAAAGGGCGAAAAGCCTGGTGCCTCTGCTGGTGCCCCTGTTTGTGAGCGCCTTTCGCCGGGCTGACGACCTTGCCATGGCAATGGAGGCCAGGGGTTACAGGGGAGGGGAAGGGCGAACCAGGATGAGAGTATTTCGCCTGCAAACAAGAGATTTTGTGGCTTTCGGGCTTGTCATCGTCGTTACTTTGCTGGTGATTGGTGCAAGGATGCGGTTCGGGCCTGTGATACAAAGGCCTTTGTAGGGCGGGTGGAGGAATTTTGGCAAATGTTCCATTGCATGTGCGGCCCCGGCTCCGGCGGCTTGCAGCCCGCATTCAATATGACGGCACAGATTTCTTGGGGTTTCAACGGCAAAGGTGCGGAAGGACTGTGCAGGGGGTCCTGGAGGCGGGGCTGGAAATGCTTCTTGGGCATCCTGTAACGTTAAGAGCGGCGGGGCGCACGGACGCCGGTGTCCACGCCAGGGGACAAGTGGTGTCTTTCGTCACTTGCTCGGCATTCCCGGCAGACCGCATCCACTTGGGTCTGCGGAAGTTTTTGCCCGGAGATATCCTGGTGGGGCCTTTCTGTCTGACGTCCATGGAATTTGATCCTTTGGCGGACGCTTGTGAAAAGACTTACTGCTACAGGATCTGGCGCGGTGTTGAAGGTAACATAATGCTGACCAGGTTTTGCGTTGCGTTGGGGGGGCCCTTGGATTTTGGCCTCATGGTGCAGGAAAGCCTGGACTTTGTGGGCAAGCATGACTTCAGGAATTTCCGGGCCAAAGGCTCGGGGGTGCGCACCACCGAACGACGCGTGACAAAGGCTCAGTGGAGGAAAGAAGGATTTCCCGGGGGCGAGATGTGGGAGTTCGTAGTGTCCGCCGACGGGTTTTTGTACAAGATGGTGAGGCTTATGGCAGGAACGCTTGTGGATGTTGGGAGAGGCAGGTTTTCTCCCGGCAAGGTGAGGGAAGCCCTTGAGAGCGAGGTTAAGGTTGCGGTAGGAACGTGTTTGCCCGGAAAAGGCCTGTGTTTAGAGGAAGTGAGCTTCTCTTGACCGGGAAAGTCTGCATCGTTAGAATGTATGTTGCTTGCCGTGCGACATAAAGGAGGTCTTGACAATTGGGCACGTATATGGCCAAACCCACGGAGTCTGTCAGGCAATGGTGGGTTATAGACGCCGAGGGAAGACCGCTGGGAAGGCTTGCGGCCCTGGCTTCAACCATATTGAGAGGAAAGCATAAGCCTACTTACACACCCTCTGTGGATATGGGGGACAGTGTGATCATATTGAACGCGTCCAAAGTGAAACTTACGGGCAACAAGCTTGAAGACAAAGTGTTCTTCACCCATTCGGGTTACCCCGGAGGAGACAGGTACATCCCCTACAAGATTATGATGAAAAAGCACCCGGAGCGCGTCATCGAGACCGCGGTAAAGGGCATGCTCCCCCACAACAGGCTCTCAAGGAAGATTATTAAACGGCTATTTGTGTATCGAAGCGGAACTCACCCTCACAGGGCCCAAATGCCTTCTGTGTGGCAAGGAGGAAAATGAAAATGGCGGAATGGATGTTTGCCACAGGCAGGCGTAAGAAGGCCGTGGCAAGGGTGAGGATAACCCCGGGAACGGGAAAGATTTCGATAAACGGAAAAGATATGGCCGGCTATTTTCGAAATCCCAGCCTTGAGCAGGAGGTCACCGCCCCTTTTAGGGTTACCGGCACCGAAGGCAAGTTCGATCTGGCAGTGAACGTTGTGGGCGGGGGGCTAAGCGGACAGGCCGGCGCTTGCAGGCACGGTTTGGCAAGAGCCTTGTTGTTGGCGGACGATACGTTTCGGGGACTTCTAAAAAAAGCCGGTTATCTTACGAGAGACCCCCGTATGGTAGAAAGGAAAAAATTTGGACTGAAAAAAGCTCGCAAGGCGCCTCAGTTCTCCAAACGTTAGTCGTTTCGGCAGTCATACTATCGAGTATTCCTGTATATACCTTGGTCTGTGGGTCGGGAAAACCGGGAGGCGCGGGGGTTTAGCGATGAATCGACGGAGGGGCAAGCGAAAACGCCGGCCCCTTTTTGTTTTGACCACCAGGCGGACTGTGTGTTTGTGCGCCTTGCTGGTGGTGCTGACGGCGGTTTGGACGTGCAGGCGCGCCGTCCAGCCGTCAAAAGGGGTTGCGGCCGCCCTGACGGGCCAGATAGTCTACATAGACCCGGGCCACGGGGGTATTGACCCCGGCGCATGCGGAAGCAAGTGGTTAGAAAAGGACATAGTTCTCAAAGTTGCTGTTTATCTGGGAGTCAGGCTTGAGAAAAGTGGCGCCAAAGTGGTTTACTCCAGAACAGGCGACTATGACCTGGAAACTGAAGATGTAAGCGATGTCCGGGCCCGCATTAACCTTATCGAATCTTCCAGCGCAACTATTGTGTTGTCGCTCCACTGCAATGATTTTGGCGATTCCCGGGAACGGGGCGCACAGACTTTTTACAATGCCCACAGAAACCCTCGTTCCAAGGAACTGGCCGGATTGATTCAGGATGAACTGGTCAAAAACACGCCTACAGAACGGGAAATCTCAGCCGGGTTGGAGCATTTTATGCTGAATCACGGAGACAAGCCGGCAGTAACCGTTGAACTGGGGTTTTTGTCGAACCCCGAAGAAGAGGATATGTTGGGCACTCCCGCTTACCAGCAAAAGCTTGCCGACTGCCTGCACAGGGCCATCATCTCTTTTGTCGAGGCATTGGTGTAGGCATTTCATTCCTCGTCTGTTTGCCTTTTGCACCGGTCTGCCGGCACTCTTGCCGCAAAGGCAGGCGGCAGGAATTACGAGCCCGCTTTAGAATGTAGAAAACAAGCATAGGGCATGAACGTATATTGGGGCCCAAAAAATCTCCGTAGGGAGACAAGGACTCATGATGATGTCATGAAAATCGACGTTTTGGTTGCCGAAATTGGGAGCACCACGACTTCGGCCAACGCTTTTTGCCTTGGGGACAACCCTCGTTTTGTGGGTCAGGGAGTGTCACCCACTGTAGCCGAAGATGTGACCGTGGGGCTCAGGCAAGCCATAGGGGATCTGGTCTTGAGGCTTGGGACCCAAAGCCTTGAATACTCCACAATGATGGCGGCGTCAAGCGCGGCGGGCGGGCTTTCCATGAGCGTCCACGGGCTGGCGTTTGATATGACGGTGAGGGCCGCAAGAGAAGCAGCCCTGGGTGCGGGGGCGGTAGTCCGGCTTGTTACGGCAGGGGATATTACCCCTCCGGATATTCAAGAAATGGAAAGAATTCAACCCAAAATCATTCTTCTGGCCGGGGGAGTCGATTACGGCGAAAAAGCCACGGCCATAAGAAACGCCGGTGTCATAGCAAACTACTTAATGGCACAGGCACGCAACGATTCGGGCTTTTCTCCCCCGGTGGTTTACGCGGGGAATGTCGCAGCCAGGAACGATGTTGCCGGTGTTTTCGAAACCCTGGGCATCAGGGTATATTTTGTAGAAAATGTGTTTCCAAAAGTGGACGAACTCGTTGTGGAGCCCGCCCGGAAAGTGATTCAGGCAGTTTTTCAGGAGCACATAACCCGCGCTCCCGGCATGGACGCGATCAGGCAGATGGTGGATGGGCCAATTATGCCCACCCCCGGGGCCGTCATGGAGTCCTGTAAACTTCTGTATCCTTTGCTTGGGGACTTGTGTGCCGTGGATGTGGGAGGCGCCACCACGGACGTTCATTCTGTGGCAAAAGGCAGCCCCGAAATCCAAGATATTTTGGACAATCCGGAGCCTTTGGCAAAACGCACTGTAGAAGGGGATTTGGGGATATACGCCAATGCTCCGAACGTGTATGAGTCCGTGAAAGACAGGGCCGCTCTGGAGTTAGGGTTTGACCCTGTGCAAGAAATTGGTGTTCTTCAGGTGCTCCCCACGGGACAAAGGCAGATAAGTCTGGCTTCTTATTTCGCCAGGGTTGCTTGCGAAAGTGCCTTTTCAAGGCACGCGGGGAGGATCCGCTATCTTTACGGCCCTTGGGGGCGACAAAGGGTGGCTTCCGGCAAGGATCTTTCGGGGGTCCGCACTATCATCGGCACGGGCGGCCCCTTGACCAGGCTGCCCGGAGGTCTTCAGGCTTTGGCGGGCCTGACTACGCAAGGGCCCGGGCGGGAGTTATTCCCCCGAAAAGCCCGTGCGGTGCTTGATGCGGATTACATAATGGCTGCGTGCGGCGTCCTTTCTCGGGAATACCCTGATGAGGCGAGGCTCATCTTGCTAGAAGATCTGGGTTTTGGTAGAGATTCCCGGGGGGAGCATCGAGAGCCATGAGATTTCCGGCTTTGGTCATCAATGTTGAGTCGATCCGGCACAACGCCCGGGTCATATCCGGGTTGTTGGAAAGGCGCGGCATGCGGTTTGTTGGGGTGGCCAAGGGTACCGTATGTCACCCGGATGTCGTCAGGGCAATGCTTTCGGGGGGGGCCGCCGCCGTAGGGGATTCTCGAATTGGAAACCTCATGAATCTCAGGGCGCAAGGCTATGAGGGCGAAACAGTTTTGTTGAGAGCACCTTCGCCATCTTCGTGCAAGATGGCTGCGGAAGTGGCAGACATCAGTCTGAACTCGGAAGTTGAAACCGTAAGGCTGTTGGGTGCTGCCGCCATAGCGGCAGGCAAAGAGCACAGAGTAATCCTTATGGTAGACATGGGAGACCTTAGGGAAGGGGTTCTTCCGGCGGACGCGCCGGGTGTTGCTTTGCAGATGGCTTCTGTCCCGGGGATTCGCCTTGTGGGTGTCGGGACAAATTGGGGCTGTTTTGGCGGGGTCGTGCCGTCGCCCAAGAGTCTTGGGGCCCTTGTGGCCTTGAAGGAAGAAACAGAAGGAAACTTGGGCTTTCCCCTTGACATCGTCTCGGGGGGGAATTCCACCGCCATGAAGCTGGTATTGGACGACACCATGCCTTGGGGCGTGACCGAACTGCGGATAGGGGAAAGCGTTCTCTTGGGTCTGGACGCGGCTGAAAGGCGACCGGTGCCCGGGTGCCGGCAAGATGCCTTCACTTTGAGGGCCGAGGTCATTGAGGTTTTGAGAAAACCGTCGGCGCCTTTGGGCCCTACTGGGCAGGACGCTTTCGGCGAGATTCCGGAATTTGTGGACAAGGGGATTCGCAGGAGGGCCATTTGCGCCATCGGCCGCCAGGACATTGACCCAGAAGGTTTGATTCCCCTCATAAGCGGCATTTCGGTGCAGGGCGCTTCTTCGGACCATCTAATACTTGACGTGGAAGAGGTTGATACCGGTATCCAAGTAGGGCAGGTTCTTGACTTTCGTCCGAACTACAGCGCCCTGCTGAGGGCCAGCACCTCTCCCTTTGTTCGAAAGGAGGTTCTACAGTAAGTGGACTCTGCGATAAGGATTTGCGGACTGTCACCCCATCCTCCTATCATTATCCCGGAAGTTGGGAAAGGTGAGGAAAGGGAAGCGGCTTCCACGATTGCGGGACTCACCGTTTTATCCCGGGAGATAGTGTCAGGCCGCCCCGAAACGCTCGTGGTTATCACTCCTCACGGACTCGTGTTTTCCGATGCGGTATCTGTGAGAGCCCAGGCCAGGCACCGGGGTAGTTTGGCGGGTTTCGGGGCACCCCGAGTCTCCTTTGATCTGGAAAACGATTTGGATTTGGTCAAAAGGCTTGTGAAAGAGGCCAAAAAGGCCGGGGGGCCAAAAATAGTCGCCGTGGATGATCCTGATTTTGGCCGTTACAGGGTTAGCGCAGAACTCGATCACGGGACACAAGTTCCCCTTTATTTTCTGGACAAGGCCGGGTTTTCCGGAAAACTTGCGGTGATCAACATCGGATTTCTTTCGTACCAAGCCCTTTACGAAACAGGCGTGTTGCTGGAAAAAGTATGCAGCGCTCTGGGAAGAAGGGTGTCAGTGCTTGCATCGGGAGATCTTTCCCACAGGCTCAAACCCGGGGCCCCGGCAGGCTTTAACCCTCGCGGTGAGGTTTTCGATAAAACCCTCATGAGCCTGCTCGATAAGTTCGATGTTCCCGGGGTCATGAATTTGCCGGGGGATCTTGTGGAAGATGCAGGAGAATGCGGCATGCGTCCGCTGGTCTTGCTGTTGGGCGCCTTGCATGGACTCAAGATTGCCCCCAAGGTGCTCTCCTACCAGGGGCCCTACGGTGTTGGGTACGGTGTAGTTCTGTTCCGTCCTTCCAGTGCCGGTTCTTCCGGAAAAGAGCAGTCAGAAGCCCGGAAGGAGCAGCTCGCGGACACTGAACAAAAGGAGTCTTTTGCGGTTTCTTTGGCGCGGCAAACGGTGGAGGAATACGTAAGAAAAAGAAAAATACTGGTTCCGTCCGGTACCCCCCTCGAGTTTCAGGTAAAAGGCGGTGCGTTCGTCACCATTTACAAGCGTGGCGCTTTGCGGGGTTGTATCGGGACTGTTGAGGGCATTGCGGGAAATCTTGCTCAAGAAATCGTCAGCAACGCTGTAAGCGCTTCGTCAAGGGATCCCCGGTTCCCACCGGTATCACCTGATGAATTGGCCGATTTGGATTATTCTGTGGATGTTCTGTCTTCCGCCCAACCCGTCCGGAGTCTGAAAGAACTTGACCCGAAGAAATATGGGGTCATATGTGAAAAAGGCAGAAAGCGGGGGCTTTTGCTTCCGGATCTCGAAGGTGTCGAGACTGCCCGGCAGCAGGTATCAATTGCAAGGGAAAAAGCCGGGATTTTGCCGGGGGAGAGCGGTGTGAAGCTTTATCGCTTCACGGTCACCAGGTACAAGTGAAGCCCCGGGCACGCACAAGACCGGGGTGGCGATGCAGGGCACGAAAGTGAGGGCAACTGCGGTGGGGAAAAAAAAGGCGGCGCGGTTTTACGATTTGGAGAAAGACAATAGGGTAAGGTGTCGTCTTTGCCCCCACAACTGCCTCATTCCCCCTGGCAAAAAGGGAATCTGCGGAGTAAGGGAAAACGTTGGCGGACGATTGGTATCGGTAAACTACGGCCGCATTACGTCCATGGCCGCGGATCCTGTGGAAAAAAAGCCGCTGTACCATGTAGAACCCGGCAGTTTTTTGTTGTCTGTGGGTTCTTACGGTTGCAGTTTCAAGTGCGAATTCTGTCAAAACTGGCCCATTTCGCAAGGGGAGCCTCGGTCCCTGAGTCTTTCACCCCAGGACATTGTCCGGGCCGCAATCAACGAAAAGGAAGCGGGCAAAAAGATAACCGGGATAGCCTACACCTACAACGAACCGGTGGTTTGGTTTGAATTCGTGCGGGATTGCGCAATTCTGGCCAAGAAGGCCGGATTAAGAAACGTGCTTGTGACTAACGGCTACGTTTCCCAGGAAGCGTTGCTGGAAATCTTGCCCCTGGTCGATGCCATGAACGTCGACGTCAAGGCGTGGAATGACGGATTCTACCGCCAACTGACCCGGGGTCGCCTTGGACCTGTCCTGAATACCATTTCAACCTCCGTTGAGAGCGGAACGTGGGTCGAAGTGACCTACCTGGTCATACCCGGGAAAAACGACGATGACCGGTCGCTTCGGGGTCTGTCCCGGTGGGTAAGCGCCCTTGACACCTCTATTCCGCTGCACCTGTCCCGGTATTTTCCGGCTTACCACAGCCAAGACCCTGCCACGCCTTTGGCTACGCTTGAAAGGCTTAGGACAGTGGCACAAGAATTCCTCAATTTCGTATACGTGGGCAATGCGTGGAAACGGGGATACGCCGACACGCTTTGCCCAAAATGTAAGGATGTGTTGATTTATAGGGGCGGAATGGAGATCGAGACCTCTCGTTTGGTCGGGGACCGCTGCCCAAAGTGTGACCGGCCGTTGGAAATGATAGGCAAAGTATGGGTCTGAACAGGTTTTGTCTGACGGGCACGATTATTGGCCTCACAACCCGGTCGCGAATAGCGCCCTATGCCAAAGCGCCACAATACTTGTTGGGCAAGAAAGCGCCTAACATATGCGCCAATGGCATAAGGAGGCAACGCGGCCATCATGACAACTGCCCAAACCCTGTATCTTGCGGTATTTTCCGTGTACCTTCTTTTCTTTCTGTTGTTTTCGCGGTTTTTTGTGTGGAAGACCTACAGCGAAGGCAAGTACTGGAATCGCAGGCCCGCTCTTAAGCCTTCTTACCTAAAAGACGCGGCCAAGACTCTGTCTCGTCCTATCCCGTTTATAAGCATTCTTGTTCCGGCAAGAAACGAATCGCTGGTCATTGAAAACACCATCAAGCACCTCACGTCGCTGAGCTACCCTCCGGACCGTTTTGAAGTGGTAATCGTGACAGACGAAAAGGAAACGCAGGAGGCGGCATCGGACCGCGCGGAGATTTCGGCACTGGCTCACGGGGTTTTTTCGGGAGAAGGCAGCCCCCCTCGAATCCCCCAGCACCTGGAGGGTTGCCTCAAGTCTGTGTTGCTTTCCTGTCTGTCAGAATATGCGTTGCGGGAATATTTGTCCAAAGGGTTTCAAAAGGACTACCCTGCGGCGGCCCCGGAGCTATCGACGATTCCGGCATATGAAAGGCACGGCGTAGTGAGGGACATCTCCATCGCCCTTGTGTCTTCGCCCAGGACTCCTTCGGCAAAAAGGCTGAAAACAATCATGAAAAGATGGTGCCCTTGGCTTTCGGAACTGGATGTCGACAGGGCCTATCCCGCCTGTCTTGCGGTGGCAGTTCCGGTCATAGCGGCCTATTCAGATCTTTTTGACGAAACGCAAAACAGGACGCTTAGCAAGACGATTCGCCACACTGTCCAGGCCAACCACGACCTCACTCAAGACATCATAAAGCGTATGACCGGCGTAATAGCCAAAAGGGTTTCGGCCTCGGCCAGTAGGGCCTCACGGTCCGGGGAGTTGCAGGGGCGCATACGTTCGGCACTCTTGGACCTGTATCCCACGACCTCAGAGGTGGTGGAGCGCACCAAGCTTGAAACGCCCCGGGAAGGAGTCCCCGCAGTGAAACATGTGATTGTCCCCTACGATTTCGACGGGTTTCTGAATGGAGAGCGGACCGGGCAATCCGTCTCATCCACGAAAGGAAGGGCTCTCAACTGGGGGATAGAATACTTGGAACCGGAAGCAGAGGTAGTGGGGTTCTACGATGCGGAAAGTCGCCCCCACCAAGATGTTTTGCTTTATGTGGGGTACAGGCGAATGCTTGATCCCACATCTTCCCAGGTGCTTCAAGGCCCTGTCTTCCAGGTCCGGAACTTTTACAAGATGACGCCATTTTGCCGCATCGCCGCGCTTTACCAGGCCATCGCCCACGATTGGTACCTGCCGTGGTTGTTCAGGACACTTCCTTTTGTTGGAGGCACCAACGTGTATATTGCCCGGGGTCTTTTGAAAGAAATTGGAGGTTGGGACTGCCATGTCCTGACCGAGGATCTTGAATTCGGCGCCAGGGCTTACTTGATGAAAGGCGCCTGGCCCGAATATCTGCCTTATCCGTCGTCGGAGCAAACCCCGCCTACTTTTACGGCTTTTTTTCGCCAAAGGCTGAGATGGGGCACGGGGCACCTGCAAGTGGTCGATAAAATCGGTACGTACAAAGGGGTCAAAACCTCTGCCGTTCGCAGCCTCCGAAAAAGACTTGTGCTCAAAGGCCAAGTGGAGTGGACAACTTACCAAATAGCCACTTTTGTCCCGCCGACCGCCATGTTGCTGCATTCAAGAAACCTGCTTGACCACACCGTCGTGCCTGCAACCGGCCGGTGGATGCTCAGTGTGTTTTCCCTGGTTTACATGGGGTTCACCGTCTATGCTTTCAGGCGGTACAAGGGCTACCTGGATTCCAGAGACCGCCCCGACAGCCGGTTGGGCCGCGCCTCGATTTACTTTGCTCTTCTCCTGCTGCCTCTTGCGGCCTTCGTATTCCCGATTCCCTACACCAGCGCCATGGTGCTTAAAGCCTTGGGAAAAGAACCCAAGGCCTGGGTCAAAACACCCAGAACCGACGAAAGCACGGCAGCTGTCTGACAGGTATTGCAGGGGCATGGCATAGAATTGAAATAAGTAGTTACGATAACATGTTTTGTGTGCGGGTTTTTGTCAACCGAGAGGAGGGGCGAGCCCGAAGGCTCGTGCAGAATGAACTGGCGAATTATCTTTTCCACTTTTGTGGTTGTGTTTCTGGCCGAGCTTGGGGACAAAACTCAATTGTCTACCATGATGCTGGCCTCGTCCAAGAAGGCGCCGGTGAGCGTTTTTTTGGGGTCGGCCGTAGCACTGGTGCTGTCCAGCCTCATAGGTGTGCTTGTGGGCGATACCATCTGCAGAGTTGTCTCCCCGGCGGTCATCCGGTTTCTGGCAGGGGCGGGTTTTGTGGTGGTAGGCGCCCTCATATTGTTTGGCAGAGTCTAGCGGTATATAATGAGTTGAGCCAAGTGCGCCCGTAGCTCAATTGGACAGAGCGTTGGCCTCCGGAGCCAAAGGCTGCGCGTTCGATTCGCGCCGGGCGCACCAGCTGTATTTGACGGTCCCCAGTGTTCTTTCCTTAATCCCCATGACGAAACGTGTGCCTAAAGCGGCGGTACGCGCGGCAGTGTGCTTGCCGTGGAGGCTACCTAAACGCAGGTTTTACGTCGTAAAGTTGAAGTGCGGTCAGTTCGTCGCGCACAATTTCCGGAAGGTGAACCGGCATTACCGGAGTTCTGGCGCAAGTTATCGTTTCGAACAGGCGCAGCCCCACATCATGGTGCAAATGCAAGAGGTCCACGTTGCAGCCGGCTGTTCTGGCCGAGCCGGAAGGGCACTTTTCCACGGCTGACACTCTGATGAAGCACTTGGACTCGTTTTGACCCTCTGTTTTTCCCAACTCATAAATGACCACGAATTCCCGGCCTTCTTCAGCAAACGATCTCGAGACCTGCCTGATGACGTTAGTTGTTGTCATTGATTGACCCCCCGAAGACGAAATATGGTTTCTGGTCTGTGACTAACCCAAGTTTCTGGCCCTATCCTGTGGATTTCCTTGTGGACACATTGGAATCGTTCGACGGGTCGCGACATTTAAGGCTTACTGCCCGTGATGGGTTTACAACGTCGCTTCAGGGTATCCTTCCAGTTAGTACGGGGAAGGCCTTTGTTACCCCGCAGTCGAAATCCATCGATTGCGGGCGAAGGGTGACTTACGATTGATTCGGTTTCGGCAGCCGGAGTTGAGTTTTGGCGGGTCTTGTGTCAGCGCGGTGTTGCCACTGCCACCGGTGAGACTGTACAGTGGTTTTCGTGGGTGCAAGGGCCTGCGGATGAGTTTGCACACAGGAGGGTATCGTTTTGAAAAGGAAAGGCACGAGTTTTCTTGCGCGGGCGGTAGGGCTTATATGCCTGGCGGCAGCCCTGTCTGCCTGCGGCCCTAAGGTTTTCAACAACGGCACGTACAAAGGGATCTCCACGGCGGGCGACAAAGGGTATGCGATTGCTGATGTAGAGGTGGAAAAGGACAAAATCAAATCTGTCAAATTGACGGAGATCACCGAGATAGGCACGGAAAAAGACTATGCGACGTACCCTTACAAACAAGCCGGCGAGGCAAACGCGGAAATGGCCGAAAAGTTTGTGGGGCGTTCCGATCAAAATGTGGATGTTTTCACCGGTGCCACAACCTCCAGCGAGCAGTACAAAGAGGCGGTAGGTTTTGCTTTGGAAAAGGCCAGGATCAGCCCCACTGTGAAATCAGTTCATTTTGACGGCACTTTTGCGGGACGTTCTCAAGGAACCGAAGAAGATTGGCAGGTGGCCTGGGTTACTCTTGCAGGGGATAAGATCACGTCTGTCCGGCTGGACGATGTGCAAAACGGGGCGCTGAAAGACTGGGTGACCTATTCCTATACAAAAGCGGTTGAAGCCAAAGGCCAAATGGAGAAAGAGATGGTGGAGAAGTCAAGCACCGTTGTGGATGCCATCACGGGCGCCACCCAGAGTTCCACCGGTTGGGTGGAGGCTGCCAACGCCGCCCTGCAAAACGCCAAACTGAAGTAGGGGCAACTTCAGAAGGAGGGGGCCTCCTCCGTAGCGAATATTGATTAAGAAGTTATTACGTTACGGAGGTAGATCCGATGCCGGACGTTGTGTACTTAAACGGGTCAATAATCCCGAAGGAAGAGGCAAAAGTAGGAATATTGGACAGGGGGTTCCTTTTCGGCGACGGCCTGTATGAAGTGACACCGGTATATGATGGGGCGCTCTTTTGCCTACCCGAACACGTCAGCAGGTTCTATTTCGGGGTTCGGGGTCTGGAATTGCCTTTCCACATGACACAAGAAGAGTTCAGTGCGCTGGTGGAAAGGCTTGTCAGAGAAAGCGGATTGCAGCGCGCCATGGTGTATTGGGAGCTCACCCGGGGAAATTACGATCCGCGCACTCACTACTGGACAGATGAAATGACTGCGCCGACCCTGTTGATCCACGTGAAACCGTCCAAACCCCTGGATTCTTCCCGCGCGAATGGGACCAAAGTATCGTTGCAGCCCGATGACAGGTGGATGAAATGCTGCTACAAAACGGTGAATCTCGTCGCCAACTGCATGGCGTCCACCAAAGCCAGGAGGGCAGGGGGGGTCGAGGCTCTGCTGTACAGGAGCCCCGAACACGTTACGGAAGGGGCCTCATCCAGTTTCTTCATCGTGAAAAACGGTGCGGTAGTGACCCACCCTGAAAACGACTTGATCCTTTCCGGCGTTGTCAGAGGGGAAGTGCTCAGACTTTGCGGCCAAGAGGGGATTCCTTACAAGGAAGAGGTGTTCGGCCTGAAGGATGTGGAGGAGGCAGACGAAGTCTTTCGTTCCGGCACTACCACGGAGGTTGAACCCGTTGTTCGAGTGGATGACATGGTAATCGGAAACGGCCGTCCGGGCCCAGTTGCTACCAGGCTGGCCCACCTTTATAGGAAACTTACGGGGCAAGATTAAAACGCGTTTTGCTTTTCCCAAGATGCGGCCAATCGTATATAATCCTATCTTGAGCAAGAGAAAAGGTGGGTGTTTGCAAGTGCCAAAAGTGTCTGTTGATAGGGATCTGTGTATCGGTTGCGGTCTGTGTTCTGATCAGTGCCCGAACGTTTTCGTTTTAGAAGACGATGGCAAGGCCGTTGTTACCAGTCAGGAGGCTGCTCAGGCCGAAATCGAGTGTGCAAGAGACGCTGCCTTGACTTGCCCGACCGAAGCCATATTGATCGAAGAATAAAGGCGGGGCCAGTAGAAAAAGCGATTTTTCAGACTAGGTATCGCAAATGCCGGGTTCCGGTTTCGGGCCAGGCATTTGGCGTCTTTTTGACAGAAGGAGGGGTTATTACATGAAAGATGCCGCCGGCATCCACAAGGAAGCCATCGTGATCGACGGTCATTGCGATACTTTGCTGGGCGTCACAGGTGCCAGATCTTTCCCCGAATCCGTCCCCAGGGACTTTTTTTCCAGAAGCGACTCCGGGCACATCGATTTTCCCAGACTCAAAGAGGGCGGGCTTACCTGCCAGGTTATGGCGCTGTACATCGAACCTCAGTACAAACCCACGCGTTCTGCCAGAAGGACCCTGGAATTGCTTGATGGTTTTTACTCTTTGCTGGATGGGGCTACAGAAGACTTCCGGTTGGCTACAAAGGCACAACATATTGAAAACGCTAAAAAAGCCGGAGGCGTATCGGCCTTATTGAGCATCGAAGGCGGCGAGGCTGTGGAAGGAAGTCTGGCACTTCTGCGCGGCTATTACCGTCTGGGCATCAGGGCTATGGGGCTCACCTGGAACCAGCGCAACGACATTGCCGACGGTGTCGGCGAGAAATCTGCAGGTTCCGGCTTGACAGATTTTGGGGTGTCCTTGGTTCGCGAGATGGAGCGGTTAGGAATGCTTGTGGACGTATCCCACCTTTCCGATACGAGCTTTTGGGCGGTTGACAAAGTGGCTGAAAGACCTTACATAGCGTCCCATTCCAATGCCAGGTCCCTGGCTTCGGCAAAAAGGAATCTGACAGACAGGCAGATTGAAGCTCTGGCGAAAAAAGGTGGGGTGGTAGGAGTAGTGTTTGCCCCGCCTTTCGTTGACGACGATCCGAAGAACGTGTCTTTGTCCAGACTTTGCGATCATGTGGATCACATAAGGAAAATTGCAGGCATAGACCATGTCGGTCTTGGATCGGATTTTGACGGCTACGGCGTCCGCCCCGGGGAACCCGGAGTGATGAAAGACGTGAGCGAGATCCCCTCTTTTACAGCAGAACTTCTTGCAAGGGGCTATTCGGAAGAGGACCTCAAGAAAGTCCTTGGGGGGAACTGGCTCAGGGTTTACAAAGAAATCCTGGGGTAGTCCCGTTATCAAAGCCGGTCAATAAGGGCCGGGGAAAACGTCTGAGAATCCTGGCACAGGCGGTTTTCCCCGGTATTGCTTGAAGAAGGTATTAAAGGACAGAGACAGCGCCAAACCGGAGGCCAACCTAATGTCATACTCGCCAAGAGCGCTAAGGAGAAAGAGCAGGCCGGTTTTGTGGCCTTATTTCATACTTCCTGTGATCGCTACCCTGGTTTTTCTGGCCCTTTTCTACCAATCCTTTTTGTACGTCGAGAAACCACATGCGTCCAGACCCCACCTGGTATACCTGGGGCGAAATCAGACGCACCCGGTGGTGGTCGAGGGTTCCGAGAGTTACGTGTCCTTCAGCTTCGTCAAGGAAGTGCTGGATCCCGACGTATTTTGGGACGATTCTGGTGTTGTGGTAGTGACTACCGAAAACAAGGTGGTGAAACTCAAGACCGATTCTCTGACGGCTTATGTTAATCAACACCCTGTGCAACTGAGCCTGCCGGTGATCCTTGATGGCAACGAACCCTACATCCCCGGAACAACATTGGAAATTTTGTACCCCGTGACTACCTATTACGCTCCCGAGCACGGCACGTTTTCTGTAGAACGGACAGACCGGGAGGCCGCCCTTGGGACAGTCTTGAATGTGGCGGTGGCAAGAGAGAAAGCATCTGTCAGGGCCAGAAGGGTGGGCACAATCGAGCCGGGAACGACCGTTCAAATATATGAGTCATGCAAGGGTTGGCATCTTGTTGGGACATCCTGCGGTTTGTACGGTTATATCAAGTCTGCGGACTTAAGTGCCCAAGAAACGGCACCGCCGGAGATCCCCGAAGCCTTACCCTATGTGCCGGCCCCTTTGAAAGGTGACAAAGTCGCCCTTGTATGGGAGCAAGTTGAAAGGTACACTCCCGATCCCAAATCTATAGGATTTTTAGACGGCGTCAACGTCGTGTCCCCCACGTGGTTCAGGCTTGGCGAAACCCCGGGCAAGGTTGACAATTACGCCGACAGCCGCTACGTGGATTGGGCGCATTCGCGCGGGTATCAGGTCTGGGCGCTGTTTTCCAACTCGTTTGAACTGGAAAGGACCAGAACTGTTTTAAGAGATTCCGATTTGCGGGACCAAGTCATGGCACAAATGCTGGTTTACGCTGAAATCTACTCTTTGGACGGGATTAATCTCGACTTTGAAAACGTCTACAGGGACGATGCTCCCTACCTGACCCAGTTTGTCAGGGAGTTTACCCCTCTTTTGCACCAGCAAGGGTTGACAGTATCCATTGACGTGACTGTCAGATCTCTGAGCCCCACATGGTCCTTGTGTTACGAGCGGACCAGACTTTCTGAGACTGTGGATTACATGATGCTTATGGCCTACGATCAGTACGGTGCAGGTTCGAAAGTGGCAGGCCCCAACGCTTCCATTCCTTGGACCGAATGGGCTATAAAGACGAGTCTTGAAGAGATCCCCAAAGGGAGACTTGTATTGGGCATTCCTTTTTATGCACGTCTTTGGCAAGAAACGGTTTCTAACGGCACGACCCAAATTACTCAAAGAGCCCTGGGCATGCAGGCGGCCAGAGACTGGCTTCAAAAAGAAGGGGTCGTTCCTATACTGGACCAAAAGACCGGAATGAAGTACGGGGAAAAGCAATCGGGTCAAACCACCTACAGGATCTGGCTGGAAGATGCCGAATCAATTGAGAAACGGCTTCAATTGGCCGAGGTCTACGATCTGGCGGGCGTTGCCGCCTGGAGCCGGGGTTTTGAGGATGAAGAGACCTGGAAAGCAATAGGAAACTCTTGGCTTACAAGGAGGGTGATGGATTGACTACTTCAGAAGCAGCCAAAGGCGGGTTGTTCACCGACAGAGTCATCCAGGAGCTGGCCCCGGAATTGGCGGAGTTGAGCGGTCAAGTGTGGGAGTTTGCGGAAGTGGGGCTTCAGGAACATAAGTCGGCCCAGGTCGAGTCCCAATACTTGGCAAAACACGGGTTTTCCATAAAGGCTAACGTGGGGGGCATGCCGACCGCTTTTGTAGCAGAGTGGGGGCAAGGGAAACCGGTTTTCGGTTTTCTAGGCGAATTTGACGCCCTTGCAGGCTTGTCTCAGGAAGTGTTCCCCGAAAAAAAGCCTCTGGTTTCGGGAGCGCCGGGCCACGGTTGCGGACACAATCTTTTGGGTGTGGCGGCCATCGGTTCGGCCATAGCGGTGAAAAAGTATCTTCAAGAAAACAACCTGTCCGGGACCGTAAGGTATTACGGATGCCCCGCCGAAGAGACGCTTTGCGGCAAGGTGTTCATGGCAAGGGCAGGTGCTTTCGATGATTTGGATGCCGCTATCACTTGGCACCCGGGGGACACCAACACGGTGCAACTGGGATCTTCCAACGGGGTCAACTCGGCCAAGTTCACTTTTCACGGAAAAACAGCTCATGCAGCCGGTGATCCCCATAACGGAAGGTCCGCTCTTGATGCTGTTGAGCTGATGAACGTAGGGGCCAATTATCTGAGGGAACACGTTATTTCGGCGGTGAGGCTCCATTACGTCATAACCGATGGGGGTGGCCAGCCCAATGTGGTTCCGGCAAGAGCCCAGGTTTGGTATTACGTGAGGGCCCCTCACAGAAGCCAGGTGGTGGAGATTTACGACCGTCTTACAGATGTTGCCAGGGGAGCCGCTCTTATGACCGGGACGACTTTCGACGTTGAATTCCTGGCAGGGTGCTATAATCTGCTGCCAAATCATGCTTTTGCCCAAATAGCTTTGGAGCAGCTCAGGGAAGTGGGAGGCCCCGTGCTTTCGACCGAAGAAGAGGAATTTGCCGCCAAAATGGCGGAGACTTTCGACCAAAAACAAAGAAAGGCCGGCCTCAGGGCCATGAACGCTCCCAAGGAGCTTTTTTCCCAAGTTGTGAACACTACAGTCATCGAGCCCCTGGATAAAGGCAAAACCATGGCGGGCTCTACCGATGTGGGCGACGTAAGCTGGCTCACTCCCACGGTCCAGGTTTCCGCGGCGTGTTGGCCTCTTGGGACCCCGGGGCATTCCTGGCAGGTGACTGCGTGTTCGGGGCATTCCCTGGGAGTAAAGGGTGCTGTTGTGGCCTCAAGGGCCATGGCAAGAACGGCGGTTGTTCTGCTTCACGACGCAAAAGCTTTGGAAAAGATCAGGGCGGAATTTCATGAGAGACTTGGAGATGAAAAATACATTAGTCCTGTTCCAGAAAGTGTAGAGCCACCTTTGGAGCAGTTCAAGTAAAGGCGGACCTCCTGACTTAAACTCCCTCCTCGCGATATCGATGATATCTGCAAGGGGGGACTTGGTTTGTCAACACACGAACAGAATCGCCAAATAGTAGCTTTCTCCCTTGGGCCAGAAATGTACGGGGTTGACATAGGCGCAGTGAGGGAGATCATACCTGTTCAGAAAATCGTCCCTGTGCCTAGGGCGCCCGATTTTGTGGAGGGGGTAATCAATCTTCGGGGCAGGGTCATCCCTGTCCTGGATCTCATCAAGCATTTTGGTTTTCAAAGGGCAAGCGATAACGGCTACCGGCGCATAATGCTGGTGGATGTGGACGGCGAAAGCATAGGAGTGGCGGTGGATTCTGTCTCCTCAGTGCTGTGGATTTCCCCTTCCCAAATAGAGCCGCCTGCGGAAGTCGTGGTAGGGCCCCACATCGATTACATACAAGGCATTGCAAAGGTGGATGACGGCCTGATCGTGCTTGTGGACCTGTCCCGCATAATATCGGATGCCGAGAAAAAGGCCATCAAAAACGCCAACCTGACCCAAGTCCCACGGTTAACGGGCCATGACGAAACAGTTTGACCCCGAATATCAAGAAGATCTGGAAATATTTCTGACCGAAACCCAGGAGCTTCTGTCCTATACTGAACAAAACTTGGTTGAATTGGAGAAAGCACCCGGGGACGCCGGATTGATCCAAGAAGTGTTCAGGGCGATGCACACCATAAAAGGTGGAGCGGCGACTCTCGGCCTGCAACAAGCGGTGGATGTAACTCACCGCATGGAGAGCGTTCTTGACGAGGTGAGGTCGGGCAAAAGTGCGCTTTCCCCCGGCGTGATGGACGGGTTGTTAGCAGCCGTCGATTGGCTTGGCAGGTGGAAGACTGCGATGGAAGAAGGAAGCCCGGCTCCTCCCGTGGAGGGTGCGTTGCCCGGGGTTGATGGGACTCACTTGCTGAGGGTTGAGCTCGAACCTGCCACACCGCTGCTTTCGGTGAGATGTTTTCAAATTCTTACTTTGGTTGAAGAGGTGGCTCACGTCCTAGGTTCGATCCCGTCATTGGATGACATTGAAAATGACCGCGTGGAGAACATTTTGGAAGTGTATGTGGTAGGCTCCGAGGCTTGTTCCAGGGCACAAGATGTGATTGGGTCAGTGCAAGGCGTGAAGAAGGTCGTTTCCGGGCCGGCAAACTCACCGCCGCCTTCCCTCGCAGTCCCGCAGCAAGACCCGGAAGACCGCTCCGCTCAGGTGCGGATCGAAAAAACGACCCTGGGAAAAACTGTTCGAGTTCAAACCGAACTTCTGGATTTTCTCCTGAACATGATCGGGGAACTGGTAATCGACCGTGCTCGGCTAGGGGAAATAGCCTCCAGACTTTTTCAAAACCCTCAAACGCAGGCGGCAGGGAGCGAGTTGAATTCCCTGGCGTCCCGCCTTCAGACCACGGGCCGCGAGCTACAGATGGGCATCATGCAGGCAAGGCTGTTGCCACTTAAGAGCATTTTTTCAAAATTCCCCAGGATGGTAAGGGACCTTTCCCGCCAGTGCGGCAAGGAAATCCAACTCAAAATGGCGGGAGAAAGAACGGAGCTGGACCGCACGGTTATCGAGGCGGTGGACGATCCTTTGATCCACCTCATAAGAAACGCTGTGGATCACGGGATAGAGATGCCCGAGGACAGGCAAAGGAAAGGGAAGTCGAGGGTCGGCACTGTTTCCTTGTCGGCATGGCATGAAGATAACCAGGTGTTAATCCGGATTGAGGACGACGGGCGCGGCATAGACCCGGAAAAAACCAAGGAAACGGCCATGCGCAAAGGTCTCGTAACCCCCGAGGTGGCGGATAAGCTGACGGCAAAGGATGCTGTAGAACTCGTTTTCATGCCAGGGTTTTCAACGGCCCAAGTGGCTACCACGGTGTCGGGGCGCGGCGTGGGGATGGACGTAGTTCGGGCAAATCTTGAGCGGGTGGGCGGGCAAGTCGAACTGGACACTGCCCAAGGGCATTGGACGCGAGTAACTCTGAAATTGCCTTTGACGCTTGCAATAATCCGTGCCCTGCTGGTGAAATGCGAAGATTTCGTGTATGCGATCCCGACTTCGTCGGTGGAGGAAGTGTTGAGGCTAAAAAGCACCCGAGTCAGGCAGGTCCACGGTAAACCTACGGTGCGGTCCCGGGGGCAGGTGGTACCTTTGGTATCTTTGGCAAATGTCCTGCAGGAAAGCGATCCTTGGTCCTATGAGGGGCGCCGCTACGCGCTATTGACAAAATCCGACCACCGGCCTTTGGCACTGGCGGTAGATGACCTTATCGGGGAAGAAGAAATCGTTGTCAAAGAGATGAAAGCTCCTTTGTCCAGGCTAAAAGGTATTGCAGGGGCCACAATTCTCGCCAAAGGGGATCCGGCCATCATTTTGGATGTCAATAGGATCATGTAGCCATGAGACTGTAGGAGGCTCGCACGTGAATTTTGTCTGGGAGTGAGAGTTTTGCACAAGGTCATGATCGTGGACGATGCAATGTTTATGCGAAACAAAGTGGCAAGGCTTCTTAGAAGCGGGGGTTACGCTGTCTGCGAAGCCTGCAACGGGGCAGAAGCCGTAAAAAGCTATTTTGAAGAAAAGCCCGACGCAGTGCTGATGGATATAACCATGCCGGTCATGACGGGGATAGAGGCCGCGAAAATCATAAAAGGCAGGGATCCTGATGCCAAGATCATCATGGTTACCGCTTTGGGGCAAAAAAGCATGATAATCGAGGCCATTAGGGCGGGGGCCAGGGATTTCGTGGTCAAACCTTTCGACTCCGAAAAACTCATTGAAGCCGTGCGCAAGCAGTGTCAAGGATAGTTGAGGGAAGGAGCGAAAGGGATATCCGCGTTTTGATAGCGGATGATTCTATGCTGATGCGTTCTTTTTTGCGACGCTCTCTGGGAAGACATCCAAGGATACGTGTTGTAGGAGAGGCGGGCAACGGCCGGGAGGCCCTGGAGCGTTCCGTGACTCTTCGCCCGGATGTTCTGGTTTTGGATGTTGAAATGCCGGTCATGAATGGGATCGATGCTTTAAAGGCGATTATGAAACGCAACCCATTGCCGGTGGTCATGTTTTCTTCAAAAACTCAAAAAGGTGCGGAAATTACCTTCGAAGCTTTGTCCTTGGGCGCGGTGGATTTTGAGCCCAAACCCGAATCAGGGCTTTCCCTTTCCCCGGCGGCAGAAGCTTTGTGCAGAAAAATTGTTGCTGCTTCATCGGCGCAAATACAGACTGTCGCCGTTTGCCCCGTTCTTCCCGCGGCTCAATCGCGCCGGTCGGGAAAAGATGCGGTTGTCTTGGAGACAACGGTTCAGGGAACAACTCCTGAGACGGCCCGGTCCAAGGCTGTGGCCGGCGCCAGACCCCGAAAGCTTGTGGTAATAGGCGCCTCAACGGGCGGCCCTGCAGCCCTTGAAATTCTTTTGTCTTCCCTTCCCGGCGACCTTGAAGCGGGCATAGTCATTTGCCAGCATATGCCGCCGGGTTTCACCCGGCCAATGGCCAAAAGGCTTAACGGTAAGTCGAAAATGAAGGTCAAAGAAGCGGCAGACGGAGACGCGCCCGGAAGTGGGGAAGCCCTGATCGTACCCGGAGGTCGTCATGGAATGCTCTGGGGAGAAAACTGGGAGAATTGTGCCATCGTTTTGGACAAGGGTCCGCCTGTTCACGGGGTGCACCCTTCTGTGGATGTGACTCTAAGGGGGGCCCTGAAAACGTTCGGGCCCGATCTGCTGGTAGTGATTTTGACGGGAATGGGATTCGACGGAGCCAAGGAGGCCCGGAGAGCAAAAAACGCGGGAGCCACAGTCATATGTCAGGACGAAGCAACGTCTGTGGTTTGGGGCATGCCGGCAGCCTGCGTCCAGCTGGGGGCATGCCACCGGATTTTGCCCTTGGAACAGATGGCTCCGGCAATCCTGGAATTTGCCGGCGGTTGCCCACGCGAAGCGAAAGGGGTTTCCTGATATGGACGAAACAGCCGTCGGCGGGGGCACCCGGACGCCGGTTTTGGCGTTCGCTCAAGATCCGGTAGACGACCCCAAGGCCCCGAGAGACGATATCAGGGCTTACGGCCTGGGTTATGTGTATCTTTGCGAAAAAATCATGCAGGTCACCGGGATTGACCTGACTTATTACAAACCTAACCAAATGCACAGACGCCTTTCGAGTTTCGCGGCAAAATGCGGGTACACAGATCTGTACCGCCTTGCTTCGTCTATCGAAAAGGACGCTTCCCACCGAAAACACCTTGTGGATTTTTTGACCATAAACGTATCGTCGTTCTTTCGGAATCCAGAACAATGGGAAATTCTGAAGTCGCTGCTTTCGCCGCCGACCCTAAACAGGGAAGGACTTGTAAAGGCCTGGAGCGCCGGTTCTTCGACGGGCCAAGAAGCCTACTCCGCCGCCATGATTCTTGCGGAAATAGGGATCAGGCACTTTTTGGTTCTGGCGACAGACATCGATCGAGTCAGCCTGGCCAAGGGCCGGGAAGGCAAATACACAAAGCAAGAGGTCGCAGATATTCCGGGACTTTTCCTAGGCAAATACTTTCGGGCGGAAGAAGGAGAGTATTGGGTCCGTGAGGAGTTGAAAAAGCGTGTGGATTTCAGGCAACACAACCTGTTGGCGCAGGGCGCCCCCGAGGGTTTCGATTTGGCTCTCTGCCGGAACGTGTTGATTTACCTTACCGAGGCTGGCAGGGAACGTGCGGTATTCAACCTTGCTGCTTCACTGAAACCCGGCGGACTGCTTTTCATAGGGTGCACCGAGACGCTCCCCGGCGCGCAAAAACACGGTTTAAGCCAAATATACCCTTTTTTCTACATTAAAGAAAAGGGCCGGTAAAGCGGGGTAATAACGATGTTGAAAGCGGGGCTGGTCAATCCATTTTTGGAGTCGGCCGTGAAGTTTCTTCATGCAGAACTGGGACTTGAAGTGAACCGGGGTCAACTTAAGATGGAGTCATCGGCATCCACTTCGGGTGAGATCAATGTGGTTTTGGGGGTTGCGGGGGAAGCCGAAGGGATAGTAATTTACAGCATGTCCGAAAAAACGGCTAAAACGATAGCATCGTTGCTTATAGGCGAACCTGTTCCGGTGTTCAGCCAACTGGCCGAGTCCGCCATAGCCGAGATGGGGAACATCATTACGGGGCAAGCGGCTGCGGGCCTTGAGGCCCACGGGTTTCAGGCAAGCCTTACGCCTCCTACGATCATTGCGGGAAAAGGCGTCATGATTTCTACTGTCGACATCCAGCGTTTGCTTATACCCCTGGAGACGCCGTCCGGTTCCATGCAAATCGCTGTGGCCCTAAGGTACTTTCCCAAAAGGGGCGGCGCTGCGCGATAACGTGAACTAAAGCAGGGTTTTCCTCGTCTATAATAGAAAATGTACTGAGTTGGCCGCGGGCACAAAAATGCAGCCTGGCGGGTCTATTGGCCGAGAATGGGAGATCTTTTGCATGCTTGGAGAAACTCGAAAGCAAAAGCACAAAACTCACCACGCGACAGTGTTCTGGATGGTTGCGGTTTTTCTGGTTCTCATCACAGCAGGTTACTACACCGGGATTTTCCCTTTGGGACAAGAAGGCCCTAAAACCGGCTTGGAACAGGAGAGTAACCCGTCGGGCGCGTCCAACGAAGATGAGATTGACCGGGAGGCAGATTCCATTTCGGCCATTTCCATGGAAAGGGCCTTGGAGGCGCGAGGGGTCTACCTCACGATACCTGCGGCCGGAACCCCTTCCAAGATGAAACAGGTCATAACCTTTGTGCGGGAGCACCCGGGTTTGAACGCTTTTGTAATGGATGTGAAAGACAACAACGGGCAGGTGCCTTGCGCTCCCCCGGAGGAGGTGCCGTCGGTTTCGGCCAGTTACGGACACTTTCCTGTGCTGGTTCAAGAAATGAGGCGCCAAGGTTATTACATGATAGCAAGGATCGTTGCATTTCAGGACCCTCATATAGCCGCCAACCGCCCCGAGCTGGCGGTGAGAAAACTTGACGGCAGCCTTTGGAGGGACAACGACGGCAGGCTTTGGCTTAATCCCTACGACGAGCGGAACTGGGAACACGTAAGAAACACGGCTCTTTGGGCGGTGGAGATGGGGTTTCACGAGATTCAGCTGGATTACGTGAGATTCCCGGACAGCGCGGCGGGAATCGAATCCCGTACTCTGATGCCAGGTGCCGAGGACTTTTCGGGGCGCGCCCACGCTATAACAGAGTTCTTGGAATATATGACCCGGGAACTGAACGACAAGGCCCTGCTGAGTGCCGACATATACGGATTTACCACCATCGCCGTGGATGACATGGGCATCGGGCAGAAACTCGAAGATATTTCCGGTGCCGCAGACATAATCAGCCCCATGGTGTACCCGTCCCACTATTACAACAAAGGGATCTATGGTTTTGACGTGCCCGAGGCGCATCCCCGGGAGGTTGTGGGCAAGGCCATGGACGAAGCCCTTGAGCGCACGTCAGGCCTCAAGGCCAAAATACGGCCCTGGCTGCAGGATTTTTCAATGCGGATACATTACGGCCCTGAGGAAGTCCAGGGACAGATAGATGCTGTGTTCCAACGGGGAATCAGGACTTTTATGCTCTGGAACCCCGCCAACGTGTATACCGGCGGGGTGGAGTACAGCCCGCCGGTATTGAGCGACGATTCCCTTTTGTAGCCGAATTGTTCGTTTCGCCCCGGCGTATCTCACTGTTTAAAAGGGCTATAGTTGGGGGCCTCTTTTGTAATGTAAACATCGTGTGGGTGACTCTCTCGCACGCCGGAATCGGTTACCCGGACAAATCTGGCGTTTTTATGAAAAGCCTGAATGTCACGGCACCCGCAATATCCCATACCTGCCCGAAGCCCGCCCATGAGCTGGAAAATGGTCTCGGACACCGGACCTTTGTAGGATACTCTGCCTACAATGCCTTCCGGGACAAGTTTAACGCTGGGTTCCTGAAAGTATCTGTCCGAGGCCCCGTCTTTCATGGCATCCTCAGACCCCATGCCCCGGTACACCTTAAAACTCCTGCCTTGCCAGACCTCCATCTGGCCCGGACTCTCGTCGGTTCCCGCAAGGATACCCCCAAGCATGACGGCATCGGCACCGGCCGCCAACGCTTTGGCGATGTCCCCGGAAAATCGGATGCCCCCGTCGGCTATCACCGGGATTTCGTATTCCTTGGCGGCAGCGGCAGCATTGAAGATTGCCGTTATTTGAGGAACTCCGGCGCCTGATATGACTCTTGTGGTGCAGATGGAACCGGGCCCTACGCCGACCTTAATGCAGTCGGCGCCACGCTTTATGAGTTCACGGGCCCCTTTTCCCGTAGCAACGTTGCCGGCCACGACGGCTTTTTCGGGGAACCTTTCCTTTATCTCGGACACGCTGTCCAGTACGCCCTTGGAATGGCCGTGAGCGCTGTCCACGACCAAAACGTCAACTCCCGCGTCCACCAGGGCTTTTATCCGGTCCATATGCCCTGCACCCACGCAAGCTCCGGCAAGCAGACGGCCGTGGGAATCCTTGGCTGCTTTCGGATACATGCGGGTTTTTTCTATGTCCTTTAGCGTTATGAGGCCTTTGAGGTGAAAATTGTCGTCAACCAGGGGCAGTTTTTCAATCTTATGTTTGCCCATGATTTTTCTGGCCTCTTCCAAAGAGGTGCCAACTGGGGCGGTGATCAAGCCGTCTTTTGTCATGACCTGGGAAATGCTCTTGGTGTGGTCATCTTCAAACCGTATATCGCGGTTTGTAATGATTCCTATCAAAAGATCCCCTGTCACCACCGGAACCCCCGATATATGGTATTTTGCCATTACGGCCAGCGCATCGCTCACCAGTTTGTCAGGGGAGAGGAATATGGGATCCACAATGATGCCGTGTTCAGATCTTTTCACTCTATCGACTTCTTGGGCTTGCCTGTCGATGGACATGTTGCGGTGGATGATTCCCAGGCCGCCTTCCCGGGCCACCGCTATCGCCATCCTGCTTTCCGTCACCGTGTCCATGGCGGCGCTCAGAAGGGGTATGCCAAGGCCAATGCCCGGGGCGAGGGTTGTTGAAATGTCTGCTTCCCTGGGCAAAATATCGGAGTAATCGGGAATAAGCAGAACATCATCAAAGGAGAGGCCTTCTTCCAGGAACTTCTCTTCCTTTTTCACGGTTTGCGCCCCCCAAAAGCTTTTATAGAGTGTAACACCGAGGCAATTGAACGGCAACTAAAAAATTGCAAATCAATTTGGTTCCCATTCAGGGTCCTGTGGTCGTGGACGAGGGCTCGGCCGAGGCGATAAAATGGCACTAAAAGGCGGAAAGAGCGCCGCAAGGAGGCGACGCCGTGAAGGCGGTGGTGACAGACGCAAGGTTGAGAGCGGCCGTAAACATAATAAGAGCTTTGGGAGGAGCCGGAATCTCGGTGGTTGCCGCCGAAGCCGAGGGTACGGCGAACGTCTTGGGTTTCCGATCTAAATGCACGTCTTCCCGCCTCAGGTTAGGCCGCCAGGCCAAAACCGCCCCTTCCATTGCCGATCTCAAAGCCTTATTGTCAGCCGCCGGCCCGGACGGAGTCATCGTGCCCGGGTCAACGCCAATGGTGACGCTCCTTGCGGAACACCGGGAGGCTTTTGGAGAGCATTCCCCCAAAGCCTTGGTTCCTGCCGTTTCTTCCCTGCGCCTGGCCCACGATAAATCGGAATGTTTCAAATTGGCCACAACCCTGGGGGTGCCCGTCCCCGTCACAAGCCTTCCTTGGGAGGAAGGGGCGGACGCAACAGACCCTGTTTCTTTGGAAAAATGGGCTGAGAACCTGCATTACCCGGCGATCTTGAAATACAGACTGGGGGAGGATTTGGGGTTGCCTGCGGCGCAGCGTTATCGCGTGGCCAAATCTCCGAGAGAAGCGGTTCAGGCGTATTTGGAGATGAACGCCCGTCAAAAAAAACCCTTTGCCCAGGAATACGTTGAGGGTCAGGATTATGGGGCGGCTTTTTTGTACGACAGCAAGTCTCATCTTGTGGCATCGTTCACCTACAGGAGCATCCGGGAGCGGCCAAAGGGGGCGGGGCCTACGGTTTTTGCTGTTTCACAATACGAACCCAGGCTGGTTGAGTATGGCCACAAAATTCTGTCGGCGCTGAAGTGGCAAGGCGTGGCGATGCTGGATTTTCGCAAAGGGCCTGACGGCCGGTTTTTGCTTCTTGAAATAAACCCCAGATTTTGGGGCAGCCTGGCCCTGGCGATCCTTTCCGGCATCGACTTCCCGCTGCTTTATTTTCGATGCTGCACGGGCGAACCGGTGCAGCCTGTTGTTCAGAAAGATGGAGTGAGAATTCGTTTTTTTCCCCAAGATTTGCTATCAATCCGCCAGTATTTGGGAGGTCCGGGGAACGGTTTTGGGTATCTTGTTATGGAGGCCCTTACGCTCTTGAACCCGGGCCTGAAAGATGGGCTGTTTACCTTCTCGGATCCTGTTCCCGGGCTCATGTATTTGGCAGGAGGTGTATTTGGCAGAAATGATAGGGCCTAGAGAAATCTACAAAATGATTAAGGGGCGACGCCTTTCCCGCCGGGTGAGCGCGGTTCGCAGGATTGACAGAGTCTCGCCTGTCCCGGGCCGGAGGGTTCTGGCAATCACTTTTGACGACGGGCCTTGCGTAGGGCCCGCACGGCCGGGTCAGGAGCCGCTGACTCAGGGCATCTTAAAGATCCTCAAGGAAAACGGCGCAAAAGGGACCTTCAACATCATAGGCACGACAGAATACAAATACCCCGATAAAAAAGGTGCCGGCGGCGGGCCCTATTGGAACGGAGTGAGGTACGATCATTATCCTGAATTCGGCCAAGACCATCTGGCAGGCGCCGTTAACCGGCCCGATCTTGTCAAACGAATGGTGCAGGAAGGGCACGAGCTGTCTAATCACGGGTTCAGCCACGCGCCTTTCGGCCCTTGCCGTTACCCCTACGCCAAGAGGCGGTTTCTGCCGGGATTTGATGCTGTTTTGCAGGACCTTACTTTGCTGCATGTGCTGGTGAAGGACCTTACGGGCTATGAGATGAGACTGGGAAGGCCCGCCCATTACATCGACAAGGCGGTGGACGGGACCGATGCCTACGACGCCTACAAGTTCATGGATTACCTGTATCTTGGAGCTTCTTTTGACGGCGGCGGATGGAAAGCCTCTTGCGGTGACTTCACAAAAGATGTGGAGGACATGGTCAGTCCTTTGCGCTCCTTTTTGTCACGCTTTCCCGACGGGCTGAACGGCGCCATCGTGTTTCACAAAGATGGGTACAACATGTCGGCCCAGGCGCCGGTTTTGGAGGGTCTTGCGCGTCAGATGCAAATCTTGAAAGAGCACGAATATGATGTGGTGACAGTTTCCCAGTTGCTTTCTATGTCCCGGTTTTCGGACCTGGAACCCGGCAATCCCTTGTACAATCATGCCGAGGCCATGTTAAAAGCCGGTTATTTGGTCGCATTCCGGGACAATTGCATAAGACCCGAAAAGAAAATAACCCTTGGGGAACTCAGGTTGATGTGTATCCCTATGGGTGCGCAAAGGGAAAAAAGCTCGATTTTCGGGCCCAAGCGATGGGCGACCGGGTATGTCCCAGAAATGCTTTCCGGAAACCGGTACCCAAGCGCAGCGCAGGAACGGTTTCAAGGGGTGCGGGTCCAGGATCTGGCTGACGCATGCCGCCGATTTGTGAGGGAAATCGTTCCCGAAAACGGCGATACGCCAAAACGCATCGCAATGCTGGAATCGGCATTGGCCTCTTTGGAAAAAGGGCAGGCTTTGGCCACCAGGGCCGATGCCATAAAGTTTCTCTCGGCCGCATTTGTGGATATGCAGGGGTGAACCAACCGGTTTTTCTTGGCAGGATAATCGCTTTCAATGGAGAAATAGCTTGGGCGACCACGAAACCGCCCTTGGAGGTATATTCAGTGGACGAACCCATCCTCCGGACAGTGAATCTTACGAAATCGTTTCATCTTGGGCAAACCATTTATGCGGTGAACGATGTCAACATGGTGGTGGACGAGGGTGAGTTTGTGGTCATCATGGGGCCTTCCGGAAGCGGCAAAAGCACGCTGCTTTCCCTGCTGGGGGGACTTGACAGGCCGCAAAAGGGGGATGTGATTCTCAAAGGGCAAAGGTATTCCGCCCTGTCCGAAAACGGCTTGGCAAGGATTCGCAGAGTGCAAGTGGGCTTCATATTCCAGTTTTTCAACCTTATTTCTCACTTGACGGCTTTGGAAAATGTCATTCTCCCCATGCGTTTTGGCTCCGTGAGCAAAAAAGCTATGAGGGACAAGGCCCGCCGGTTGCTTGACATGGTGGGGCTGGGCAAGAGGGAAAACCACAGGCCCGGAGAGCTTTCAGGCGGTGAACAGCAGCGGGTGGCAATTGCAAGGGCGCTTGCCAATAAACCCGCCATCGTGTTGGCCGACGAGCCTACAGGTAATCTCGATTCCAAAACGTCTTCGCAAGTGGGAGAGATTTTTCACATGTTGAACGAAACAAACAGGCAGACATTCGTCGTGGTGACTCACGATTCGTCTTTGACCAAATGGGCCCACCGGGTCGTGGGGATGCTTGACGGCGAGGTCAACGGGATTCGAGAAGGCCGATTGGCCGCCAAAGCATCGGAAGAAGTTCAGGGGGATTAAAGTATGGGAACTAACATTCTCCACATCGATGTTGGGAATTCGGTTACCGGAGGCCAAGTGGTAGGGCTCGGCGAGGGCAGGATGGTTCGGGAAGCGTTTAGCCGGTGTCCCGCGCTTTTTACTCGTCCCGAAGAGGATAAAACCCAAGGAATTGACTTGGTCTTAAAAGACCTGGAAGAGCAAATGTCTGGCACAGACTCCGGGTTTGATCCTCCAAGGACCTTGGTCACCGTAAGCGCTGGGGGCGAGCCCAGGGTCGCGTGCGTCGGAGTTGTCAAGGGAATTTCGGGTGAGTCTGGGAAAAGGGCGGCTCTTTTGGCGGGTGCTACGGTCACAGACCTTTTCTGCGTGGACGACGGGCGAAGGGATTTTCAAAAAGTATCGGACTTGCGTCGACAAGACGTATCCCTGGTGTTGATGGCCGGCGGAGTGGACGAGGGGATACTGGAAGCCGGAAACCATCAGCTACTGAACATAGCAAAGATTCTTGCCCAAGGCTTGCCCAAGAAGCGCGAAAGCGGCGAGAAGGTTCCTTTGGTGTACGCGGCGTCCTTGGAAGGCCGCCAGGAAGTTGCGCAAATTCTGGGTGCGGAAACCGAGATAATTTGGGCCGACAACGTGAGAGCGCGTCTGGAGGAAGAACATCTGGAATCCGCCACGGACGCCGTCGTGGCGGATTTTGCCGAAAACATTTTCAAGGACTCCCGATTTAGCGGGCTGGGCCGCTTGGGCTCGCCTCGCGTTCTGCCTTCAGGCTACGTCGAGGCGGTGACGCTTGGGCGGCTTCATAAGGAAACCGATGAAAACTTTTTAGGCTTGTCTTTGGACGGCGACAGCGTTCAGGTGATTTCAGGAATCAAAGGCGTGTTCACCCGCACGGTGACTCCCATCTCCGCAGTGGATTTCGAGAAAGTGGCAAGGTGGCTGCCCTGTTCAAAGCATGCCGGAAATCTTGGGGAAATGCTGGGGAATCTTGTGCTCCATCCTCGTTTGCTCCCTTTGGGATGGGACGAATTGGCGGTCTTCCTTGCCTTTTGGAAAGAGGTCATAAAGGAAGGAATTGCCCAGCACAAGGCCAGCGCCATCGAACTCCGGGGTATCAGAAGGCAAAGGACTATCAGCGAGACTTTCAAGGTGGGAATCGCGGGTGGGGATACCATTTTAAAGGAACAGGGAATCCGACACATAGTTGTGACGGGGGTCTTGTCCGGAGTCTTGTCCCATAGCGCGCTCGTCTCTTTGGTGCTGGACGGCGTTCTGCCAAGCGGGGTTACGGCTATGTACAAAGATCCCTTGAATGCCCTTCAAATCGGAGGGTTTTTAGATGCCGGCCAGGTGAACGTGCTTGAAAGCCTGGAACCTGTGGGGGTGCTTGTGGGCCCCGGGCAAGACAGAGAGCGCGTGGATGCCCGGTGGGCTTTGTGTGGCACGGAACCGGATCTTGAACCCCTGGCCGTAAAACCTGACGAAATCGCGCTAACTGTATGGGAAAACACAAGAGATGCCCACGTACTTTTGGAGCCTTCCAGAAATGAGGACTTGGGAGATGGCGAAGGCCGAAGAATCCGGGTCCCCCTGGCGCCTGGGTTTAGCCGTATCTATGTGGACGGGAGGGCCCGCCCGTTTATCCGTTCTGGAAACACGGCTCTTTATCACGTTACAAAATGGTACGACAACCTTGGGGTTTTTCCCCCAGAGGTCTTGTCTGTTTGGTCGGGGGGGTCTAGCTGATGGCGCTTCATGTTTTGAACAGGCCGCGGGTTCTAAGAGAGGCCCGCGTTGAGAGGTTGCGTCCTTTTGACGCCATGGGCCGGGTTTTGGTGGAACCGGGCCAACAGGTTTCCTGGGATACCGTTGTGGGTGCTTACGCTTCAAGAGAACAAATCAGGAGGGTTAGGGTGGAGGCCACCGGCGATACCATGCTGGCCACAGTCTTGGTGGAACCGGGCCAAAAAGTGAAGCGCGGGGAAGTCTTGGCCTACTACTCCTACCTTTTTGGTTTGGGGTACACAGAGTATGTTTCCCCTTGCGATGGGGAGATCCTGTCCGTAAGTCCGGCCATTGGATCGATCTTTGTTAAAGAATCTTTCGTGGACTTAAAAAGTAACTTGCCCGGACTCATCGTGGGCGTAGATGACGCCCTGGGTGCCTGGGTTGAATCTTACGGCGGTCTTCTGCCGGGGGTTGCCGGGGCAGCCTTCGGACGTTCCGGGCCCCTTAAAGTCAGGGTTAAAACGGGTGCGGAGCAGTTGCAGCCCGGCGACATAGGGCCGGAAGATACCGGCAAAGTGATCGTGGGGGGTCGCGCGGCCTCTCAGAGCCTTTTGGAAGCTTGCATGCGGT
>CAZYEC010000008.1:0-22808 GCA_964646385.1 uncultured Eubacteriales bacterium
ATAACAGCTAATCATTCCAAAATGCCTTTCGATGGACACAACAGATAACCTATAATAGATGAAATGAAAGGCACTAACTACCCAACTCGTCCTAAGATGCATAACTAAGGGTTTAACTCCATACTCTGTCGGACATAATGCAGGAACCGGCGTCTTGGACGACTAAACATACGAAACCTTCACTTGAATCCCTTAGCCTGAAACGGTATTCGTGGAAATCGGCGGACACTGGACGTTCAAAGGAGTGCGCGCGTTGAACCGGTGGGTTGAGGCTCTTGACAAAGGAAAGAACATGCCCGCTCTGGTTTCTTACATGATTGCCACCTCAGTCATCGGCCTTGTGGTCGTGGTGCGAGCATTTTCTTCAGGTGCCCTTCCGGACATTTGGACTGTGTTCCTATTTTTGGGCCTGGGCATGGTGGGAGAGCATTTGTTCGTCAGACTGCCAAGCGGAAGTCTCCTGCCATTGACCGAGACAGCAACATTTGCTGCCCTTTGGTCTTTCGGGCTCCCCCTAGCCCTGGTAAGCGTAATAATTCCCACCTTCTCAAGAGTTTTTACCCACAAAAAAGCCCTTCTCAATTCCGTTTTCAACGCATCGCAAACTGCCCTCAGCCTGTCCCTGGCCGACCTCATTGTCCGGACAGCCGTCCCTTCAAGCCAGCCGCCGTTCGGACAAGTTGTCTTTGTCCTGCTTATGATCATCTCTTACGACGTCCTGAACGTCTTGTTCGTGGCAGCCGCTTTTGCAATTGATGGGGCCGACAGTCTGTTCCGGCTGTACGTGAACGTGGCGTACAGTGACCGAAAAAACTCCCTGCTGGTCTGGTACCTGGTAAACGCTGCCACTACTCTTTTGACTTTTCATTTGGGGAGAACGGGGGTCATTTTCGTATCCGCCGGGATTCTTGCGCTTTGGAATCAGATTCAATCGGAAAAAGAACTCAGGACCAAGTCTATAGAAGCGCGCACCGACACTCTTACCGGTCTGAACAACCTTCGATACCTTGAACGTTGGCTAAACTTTGAATTTCCAAAATTGGTGGCCCAGGAGGCGCCTTGCTCGGTCATTTTTGTTGACGTCGACGATTTGAAAATTATCAACGACTCCAAAGGGCACGATGCCGGTGATACGGCCCTGGTTCACTTGGCCAGAGTTCTGAAATCGGTCGTCCGAGCCGGCGACAAGATAGTGCGCTATGGCGGCGACGAGTTCGTTATCCTGTTGCAGAATACGAGCGTTAACGAAGCCGAAGCCGTCGGGCTGCGAATCCTGGAGGCGCTTGACAGAGACCCTGTTACCTACGAAGGGGACCCATTGGAGGTCAGCCTGAGCCTGGGGGTCTCTTCATATCCCCGCCACACAGGTTTGGGCCGGGATCTTATCCGCATTGCCGACAAAGCCATGTACCTGGCAAAAAAAGCCGGTGGCAACGCAGTGTGCACTGCCGACAGTCTATAAATAGGAGGTTATTGGGGGATGTCCCGGATGGCTCAAGAATTCAAGGAGTTTGCAATGAGAGGCAATGTTCTGGATCTCGCCGCGGGGGTGATCATTGGCGGGGCTTTCGGGAAGATAGTGACTTCTCTTGTACAAGACATAATAATGCCGCTAGTCGGGCTCCTCTTGGGGGGCATCAGTTTTCAACATTTGCAGTTGGTCATGGGCAATACTGCCCTCATGTACGGCTCTTTCATCCAAAGTGTGGTCGATTTCCTAATAATCGCATTTTCCATCTTTGCGTTCATAAAAGTCATCGGCCGGTTCAAAAAAGCGGAGAAGACAGCTCCGCCTGCCCCGCCGGCACCTTCCAACGAGGAATTGTTGCTTGCCGAGATCAGGGATCTCCTGAAAGCCGACGACACCCGATGATGATCCCAGCAATTGGCCTTGCGGCGGGCCGGTCGTCTGGAAGCCCCAGGCGGCCGGCCCGAGAGTCTACCTATCGTCGGGACTCGTCAGAATCTGGTCCAGTTCGATCCGCTCCCCGTCAGGCCCGTTTGTAAAAGCGACTAAACGTTCTCCTCGCACGTTTACCGGATCGTTGGGCCTGAACTCGCACCCCCGGCCCCGCATTTTCTCCATTGCAGCCCGGATATCATCCACAAACCACGCCACGTGATCCAGTCTCCCTTTCCCCTCTCGCGCGTTAAGGCTGGAGTCGCTGTAACGGAGCAATTCCAAAACCGCGGAATCATTTCCCAGGTACGCGGTTTCCAACCCACGGTCTGTGTCCACATTGCGGCTCATCTCCACAAGGCCCAAAACATCCCTGTAAAACCGAGATGACCGGCTTACATCCGTGACAATCAGACCAACATGGCCAAACGCAATGTTCAAAAGCAAAGCACCCTCTTCCCCGATTTCGGTTAAGCGATGAAGAGCAAATATTCCGCCCGGGATTTTCCCAATCACGCCGCATAACCGGTCCCCAGAGACCTTTTCGCCAACCTCGGTTGGACCCCCTTCAAACCGGGCAAAATCCAGGCAGGAATACTCACTCATGCTGTTGAACAACCTATTGGTGTCGACCGGCGCCGTGTACGATCTGTGAGCTGGTTCGGGCGCAACGTATGACACGAAAAGACACACTGTCTAGGAGGAGAAACGAATTTGAACCGCATTAGCCAAGAACAAATTCTCAGCCATCTTCAAGCCCACCAACAAAGTATGGTCGACATGCTGGAATCTTTGGTCAATATGGATTCTCCAAGCACGGACAAACAGCGCATGGACAAGATTTGTGCAGTAATTGAAGATCTTTGGTCGAATGTGGGGGCCAAGACCACTGTCATTCCCCAAGAAGTCTCGGGGAACCACCTTCGTGCAGAACTTGGCCAGGGACGAGATCAAGTTTTATTGCTTTGCCATATGGATACAGTATGGTCTGCCGGCGAAACAGCCAAGAGACCTTTCAAGATCGTTGGTGATACGGCGTACGGACCCGGGGCGTACGACATGAAGGCCGGCATTGTCCAGGCCCTGTTCGTGATGGAAAGTCTGAGAGAGATGGGCCTTGTGACGCCGGCAAGAGTAGTGGTCCTTCACAACTCCGATGAGGAAATCGGCTCTCCCTCGTCTCGTGCCATGATCGAAGAAGAAGCGCGCAAATCCAAAGCAGTTCTGGTGCTAGAACCTTCAGCAGACGGTGGGGCACTCAAGACATGGCGCAAAGGCGTGGGAATGTTTGAAGCGCTATTTGCGGGCAGGGCCGCCCATTCCGGGGTCAATTACGAGATGGGTGTTTCAGCAATTCAGGAAGCAGCCAGGCAAGTTCTGCACCTCCACGACCTCACCAATTTGGGAGAGGGGACAACGGTCAATGTAGGTACCTTCGTAGGGGGCACGAGAAGCAACGTTGTGGCCGAACAGGCAACCCTTTCCATTGATTTACGAGTTAAGGCCGCAGATGTGGCCGATGTCATAATCCCCAAAATATTGGGTCTGCACGCCAACGATCCGAGAGTTAATATCCAGGTTACTGGAGGACTCAACCGGCCGCCAATGGAACGCAACGAAAAGAATATGGCTTTGTTCCGCCTTGCCCGGGAAGTTGGTAAAGAAATGGGTTTGCATCTTGAAGAGGCGGGCACAGGCGGTGGCAGCGACGGAAACTTCACATCCGCGCTGGGAATACCCACTCTTGACGGGCTGGGCACGGTGGGCGGCGGGGCCCACGCCCAAGATGAACACCTGCTGGTGTCAAGTCTGCCCGAAAGGGCGGCATTGCTGGCGGGCCTTTTGCTCCGGCTGTAAAAACACCTAAAGAACGCATTGGGCAATGAAGAAGACCTGCCGAAAAAGTTCTGATCCGTTTCCGGCGGGTCCTCTTGGTGATCTTAGACCGGCAAATTCATTGGCCGCCTGTGATTCGTGACACCTCGTCTGCCAAAAGGACAGATGGCTTGGCAAAGGGCACACTGCCTGTCATTCATTACTTCCCGACATTTGGCCTTGTCAACATTGACGGTGCGCGTTTCATCACAATAGCTAATCGCGCCGGCAGGGCAAGCATCCAAACACGTACGACAACTGCCGCACACTTGGCCGGGTGCGGCTATTTCATCTTCTGAACATTCCAGTGGGGCGTCAGTAATCAAACTGACCAAACGCACTCTGGGCCCATATTTCGGGGTAATAACCAGACTGCTCTTGCCCACAGACCCGAGACCGGCAAGCACGGCCGCCGTTTTGTGAGAAAAAACCCCCGAATCCTTCTCCCGGTTGGTCACCCTTGCCTGAACAGGATATGCGTTCCAGCCCAAATCCTCCAGGTATCGGGCAGTCTGAACGCAAATGTAATCCAAAAGGTTGTAGTTGTAGTTCATGAGATATCCGCGAAAATTCTCTGAATAAGGGTCCTTTTCTCCCTTCAGAGGATCCATAACCGCATCAACTATCTTCAGGCCCATTACTGCCACACATCTGGCATCTTTCAAGAAGAAACTTGCTCTTCTTTCAGGGTCTGGCTCCAGATGATCGAAAGCCGCGGCCGAAGCTACTCCAAACAAATCTGCACCCTTCTTCTGGGCCTGGCGACGTACTATGTCCGTTAATCTCATTGCACCATCCCCTTTCCTTTAAACCGGCCGACGGGTTTGCCGGGCACCGCCGGTGCCTCTTAAATTGAGACGCCGGCGGACCGTTGCGGCCGCCGACATCCCACAATTTGGTCCACTTTGTCAAAGAGCCTTCTCTGACAAAGGCTTATTATGAATAAGCGTTCAGAGCATCCAACGCCTGGGTCAGATAACCGAGCAGGCGATTTCTACGTCTTAGATATGCCGTCGTAAGCATGTGCCGCTCTTCTTTGTCAACCGAGTTGAGCCTGGAGATTCCGGCGAATGCGGGAAAAGCCGGTATCGCCCCAAAGGGATCCGGGTCTGTTCGCTCGTTTTCTTTGAACGCACAAGGAACCAGTGCCTGGGAGACTTTCACCATAGCGGCATCGGCTTCGGTTGGGTCCATCTTTCCGCTCTCCAAGGCATTGTAAAAACCTTCAAGCCGCCTGCCTACTTCATCAAGCCTCACTTCCAAGGCGCCCATGTCGAACTTTGTACCCAATTCCTGGGCCAAAAGGGCCACCTCAGTCTTCACGTATTCGTTTAACAACCGAAAATCGTAAGGCAAGTACTTCGAGGACAGAATCCGGTACACAGTTGATACGTACACCCTGGTATCCCTGAGCAGAAACGCGGGATCAACTTTGTCTACCGTGTCGTATTCTGTGTGCCACCACCATCCCAGCCCACCGCTCTTCTTCCCCCCAGTGGGGAACCGGATGGACCGCCCGGTAGGATCTAACGGTTGTTCCGAAAATGTGCCGTAAGCGCAAGTCAGACCCAATCCGTAAAAGGACTGATCCGCGAAACGCCCCATGCGCTTGCCCTCAAGCTTAATTCCTGTGCATACTTCCAGTGCAGCGGCAGCAACGTCAAAAGTTTGGGGCATAACGGGCAGCTCGTCTATGACGGTTGCTCCCATGCCGCCCGTGGAATCAGCATTAATGTGGCCAACGCAACCGGTCATCAGTTCCGGCCAGAATGCGTCACAATACCAGTTGGAACCGGCGAATCTGCCGTGTGAATGACCGGACCACATGGCAAGCCTGAGTCCCCTTCTAAGCTTGTCCCTGTTCAACGCCATGAGCCGTGCTGTCTCGATAAGGGTAGCGTTGGCGCTGCCGTTATCCATGGCACCGTAATACCAAGAATCCACGTGACTGCTGAAGAGCAGGAAATTTTTCTGGTCTGGCACATCCAGATGGGCCACAAGCAGCGGGATCTCTCGCCATTCGGTCTTGACCTCGGTGAATACGGTGACAACGACGGGACCCTTTTGCATCAGGCGGCTCAAGGTTTCTCCATCTTCTCTCACAACGGTGACGCTGGGGGTAGTGGGCAGGCGCCCAAGCGCTTCCGTTGTGGGTACCCCCCACAAGGGAGATATGCTCGATTCGTGCAGATAATCGTCACTTATGAATATTTGTCCCACAGAGCCCAAACCTTCGGCGTGCAGAACAACCTGGGCCGAGGCCATGCCAGGTATGAGAGCGATGTTGCCTTTGTAGCCGTACTCCTGTTCGTGACCGACCAGCCTGCCCGTGAGCCCGGCCTCAGGTGTGGAGACACCGAAGGCGTGGCTCATACATCTCATTTTGACAACCTCACCCGATGCCGATGTCACAACCATGAAGGCGTCGCCTGGAATGCTTATATAAGCCGGGTGCTTGAGCATCTCTGTGCGGTATCCAAACCCTTTGAGGGTTTCTTCGATGTAAGTCATGGATTTGGCTTCCCCGGGCTCGCCCGACAGCCGCACCCAAGAAGCAATCTTCTGTGTGTATTCCATCAACTTGTCCGATGACACTTCATCTAACATGTGTTGTTCCAGAGTCTGGTCAAAGTCCACCACCGTCAGGATTCCTCCTTTCTAATTGCGACGGGCGGCCAACCCGATTACGCCAGAAAGCTTCGTTTCCGGGCCGGCCGCACCGCCCATGGGGCTTATTAGCCGGCTTTAGCTGGGAACCATTCTTTGACGTGACCTGCATCAGGTGCCTTGGTAACCAAGCTAATAAGGGGCAGCAGTACCAGACCAACGACAACTCCAAGTGCCCCTTCGTGGAAGCCTCCCAAGGTCAAGGGAGAGACATAATAGGCCTGTTGGAGCGCTTGACCTGCGTAGCCGTTCCTAACAACAAACGCGGCAATGACCGTGAAGAAACCGGCAATCTGTGACACGATAACGCCGGTCTTGGTAGCGCGTTTCCAGAAAAGCCCGTAAAGGAGGCCCGGCAAGTACAACGCTGCCAGCCCGCCCATGCCTGTCTGAACGATCATGTAAATGATGGGTATGGATATCCCGCTTTTGTACTCCACCAGCGCGAATATCAGCATGAGGGCCGAAATGGCTCCGATGATAATCTGGCTGACTTTGACCAGTTGTTTCGCGTCGGCTTTTGGACGGAAATACCGGCGATATACTTCGTTAGTCAGCACCGTGGACACGTTCATCAGCAAGGAGTCGCCTGTGGACATGATGGCCGCCAACGCAGCAGTCATTAGTACGGCGGCAATCGGCAACGGAAGAAGATGAGTGACCAAATAAGGGAACAGGTAGTCGGCCGTGGGTGGGGCAGGCATAGTGCCCTCGGCTATCAGCACCCTGGACGCCAAACCCGAGAACTTCATCGTGTTTGTGCAGAAGTAAGCTATCATGGCAACCGGCATCATGTTCTTAAAAGTCGAGAACCCTTTGGCCATGAATGCCCGCTGCACCTGGTATGGGGATGAATTGTAGGCCGACATATAAAGCACGATCCAGGACAGGGCGAAACCGATGGAATAGGTTCCGTGCCATGTCATGGTCTGAGGGGCAAGAGTCTGCAGTTTTACGTTCATTGCCGTAAAACCGCCTGCCCTAGAAATGGGAACAAAGATGAGCGCAAAAGTTCCCAAAACCATTATGGTACCTTGAATGACGTCGGTCCAAACGACCGCTTTCATACCACCGAAGATCGTGTACAGAGTTAATGCACCGAGCGCCATGACGATGGCCCAAACGTAAGGCACCCCGGTCAAAACTTCCATGACGATGCCGGTGGCCTTGAACTGGCCGTACAAAATGACGCTCACAAACACAGCGCTACCTAAGGCAAGTATTCTGTTGATTGCCTCGCTGTTTTCAAACCGCTTGGTGATGAACTCCGAAACCGTGTACAGATTGTGCCTTTTCCCAACGTACCAGAGTTTGGGCCCTATGATTATATGGAACAAGAAAAGCCCAAACATAGAACCAAAGTTGAGCCACAAAAAGGCCAGCCCGATATTTACGCTGGACCCGGCCGCCCCAAAGTAGCCGGCGCCGCTGATAGTAGTTGCGAACAGAGTCATTGCCGTCGCGTACCAACCCAAGGATCTGCCTGCTACCCAGAAATCGTCTTCTGATTTTGTTTCCTTGTAACCCCTGTAAGCCACATAAATGATGCCCAAAGTGTATAAAGCAGCAAAAGTCAAAAAGACTGGGTTACCGGCTAGTTCCATGTTTTTCACCTCTCCTCGGAACGTTCTAGATCTTTCATTGGTTTGTAGAATGGCCTTTCAGAAATCTTGTCAAAACATCCCGCCCACACGAAACTCCCAAGCACAAGAGCGATCTGAGCAGCGAACGCGAGAAACGCCGGCCAAGGCAGCCCGAATATTTGGCCCATACCAATCACCTCCTTCCGTTCTTCTCACCCAATAAGATTAAGCAACATCCGTGCCAAGAAGATCAATGGAGGTTCTTGTCATTGGAGGAAACCAGTCGATAGCGCCTGGCACGCCCTTGCCCCAAGGCCTCAAGCAGGCCTTCGGCCACAAACTGGTTCAAGTCCCTAAAGGCAGTAGAGCGTTCAACTTTGTTCAGACGGCAGTATTCCCTGTTTGTTATGAACCCGGCGGAACCAATGTGTTTGATGGTGATGGCCCTTCTGCCGGCGACCTTGCCCTCGGCCGGGATGGCAGTCCTTACGGCTTCAGGCAAATTGGCCTTTCTGATAACCCCGCCGGGACTCAAGTGACACAAAGCGAGCACCGTGTTCCTGAGCTCTCTTACGTTTCCCGGCCACGAATAATCACACAGGCAGGAGAGCGCCGACGGTGCAACACGATATTTCAGAGAACCATTTAATTCAGCCTGGCTTACGAAGTAAGACACGAGCTCTGCCACGTCTCTTCCCCTCTGCCGCAACGGGGGCAATGTCAGCGTGACAGCTTTGAGCCTGTAAAAGAGATCCGACCTGAATACGCCCTCACCGACGAGCGTTTCCAGATGCCGGTTGGTTGCAGCGATTAGGCGAAAATTCGTCTTCCTGTCCTCTGTGGAACCAATTCGCCTCACAACCCCGTCTTCTATCACTCGCAACAACCGGGACTGAAGGCCCGTGGGCATGTCGCCAATTTCGTCCAGAAAGAGCGTGCCTGAGTCTGCCGCTTCAACTAAGCCGAGTTTCCCGGTTCTGCGCGCGCCGGTAAAGGCCCCGCCGTCGTAACCGAATAGCTCGCTGTCGATCAAACCCTCAGGAAAAGATGAGCAGTTTATGGCAGTAAACGGGCCTCTGTTCCTGCCACTGCAATGGTGTATGGCTTTGGCGAACATTTCTTTCCCTGTCCCGGTCTCCCCCAGGATTAGCACGGGAAGATCCGAAGTGGCCACCGCTTTGGCCTGTTCCTTAAGCATCAGCATGCACTGGCTGCTGCCTATGATCTGAACCAAGGAGTCTTCGGGTGAGGCAAAACCGTGCGGTTCCGCAGGCAAGGCCTGGTCAAGAACACCCATGCTCTTGGCCATCATGATCGTCCCAACTAGAACAGTCTCACGGAATATGGGCACAATCTCCACCATGTATTCGGTACCGTCTTCCCGTTTAGACAGGGCGGATACAGCCTTTCGCGTTTCCAATACTTCATATACCTTGGACGACGGACTCAGTTCCTTTACGTCGCGCCGTTCAATTTGCTCTTTGTTCATACCCCGGACGCGGGCGTAGCTGTCGTTAACAAGCATTATGCGGCCTTTGGCGTCTGTCACCATGATGGGGTCCGCCAATAGATTGATTGCGGTCCACGCCCATTCGGGGTCAGGCAGATCGGTCCTGGCGTAAGCATCGGTTTGTCCGGCAGCAACGTATTGCCCTATTACCGGCCCTCTTTGAAGCAACATGATCCGTTTCTCCCTTCACCTAAGACACCCCAAAACTGCCAGAGGTCACGTTCCACGCCCTCACCACGGCGTTTCACAGCCCTTGTGCTCTCGTTTTCGGGTGCCACACTCTCTCGTCGTTTCGCTGATTCGCTTCACAAAAAGCGTCGGAATTTGTCGATTTGACGCGGCTGAACCAATTATAACGGATCCTGCGTGAGGTTTTAATGGGGCCGCGGTGCACTTCACCTGCTATATCCAGGAATTGATTCTTCACAAAGCTTTTTGAAGCGATCAACCGAATTGCGCCCCGCACATAGTCAGCCGGTCCTCCAAAGCTTCGGCGTTCCTTAGTGTCAATGCTAAAGAGCCCGGCCGGGGGGAATCCTGTCAGTGCAACGGTCCTGACACCCCCTGTGCCGGAGGGTTGCGGGTGAGAGCCTGGTGCAACCGGGACGACGCCCTGGCATGACTTTTGCTTACTATATTGAAGGTGGAGCGTGTCTCCCGAAATGGGGGGAGCGCGAACCTAACTTTCTAACGGAGGTGCCGAAGCGGTGAACACAGTACTTATCAAAGCCGGAAAACTTTTTACGGGCATTGGGAGCTCTAAGCCCAAAGATAACCAGTATGTGGTTGTCAAAGACGACGTGATCGAGCAAGTACTTGACCACGAGCCCCAGGGCCCTTTCGATCAGGTTCTGGACTATTCGGGAAAAACCGTTCTTCCCGGGCTGATCGACGCGCACACTCACTTGTCCTACAACGGACGGGAAGTCCTGCTCAACCTGTACAAAGAACCAAGGGATAGACTGTGCTACGAAACGGTGGGTTCTGCCAGAGCCACTTTGTTGTCCGGGGTGACATCCTGCAGGGACGCAGGTGGATGGCGCTTTTTGGACATTCATATCAAGCTGCGAGAGAAGCCAACGGGCCTGCAGAGATTAGGGCCGCGGTTCGGGAACAGCTGAAAAACGGCGCCAACATCGTAAAACTTATGGCTACAGGAGGAGCATCAACCCCGGGCCAGCATGTGGAGGCCGTGCAGCTCGAGCTGGACGAGATCAAAGCTGCCACCGATGTGGCTCACTCGAACTTCAAGCTAGTGGGAGCCCACGCCCACGGAGCTGCCGGGATTAAGAGGCTTGTTCAGGGCGGGACGGACATTGTGGACCACGCCACCTTCTTGGATGAAGAGAGTGCAAAGATGATGTGCGACAACGGAACGTTCATCGTTTTCACCCCTGGCCACGAATCCATGTTCCCGGAAGTTGATCCTGCATGGACAGCGCGGGTTAAGCCCCTTCGCGCAAGGAATACCCAAGTGGTTGAGCTCGCGCACAAATATGGGATTAGGCTGTGTATCGGCACCGATGCCGGAGGCGGCCCTTACATGCCCCATGGAAAGTTCCATGTGTGCCTGATTCAGGCAGTCAAGGACGGGATGAGTGCGCTGGAAGTTATCACCGCCGCCACATCAGTGGCAGCCCAATGCATCGACTTGGGGGATCATGTAGGCACAATCACCGCCGGTAAGTTGGCGGACTTTACAGTGTACGAAGGCGATCCCACAGCAAATATTAACGACATCGCAGACGTATTCGCAGTCATAAAAGACGGGAAGGTTGTCGCGGGCTGCTAGCGCACTTTGGATAGCAGCAGGATAGCACCGGCCCCTGGAGTCCGCCTTGTCGTGACAATTGGCGAGTCTTCATAGCCCCACAGGAAGCGCAAGCCTCTTGTGGGGCGATATGAAGTAGGGGCTGAAAACGTTTCAGAAAATGAAGGACAGTCTTTGTAACTGGGGGAGACAGTCAATGAAGGTATTGAATTTCCGTTGCGGTGACGAGATACATTTGGGACTTGCCGTTAAGACAGGCATTCTTGATATTACGGCCGCCCGTAAAGACGTACCGGGTTTGCCTGCAACGATGATGGAATTGATTCTTGCGGGAAAGACTGGGCTACAGAACTTGAAGGCTTTTGCCGGATCCCCGGCGGCGCCACTACCGCTTGCCGAAGATACAATAGTGTTCGCACCTCCTGTAACGAACCCTGAAAAAATCATGTGTATCGGCTACAACTACGCTTCTCATGCGGTGGAAGTCGGCGCAAAAGCCCCACCTTCTTTCCCTCAAGTTTTTGGCATCTCAAACAACGCCCTGGCATCCCACGGCCAGGCGATCACACTCCCTCCCACGGCCAGACTATATGATTATGAGGCTGAACTGGTGATCGTCATCGGAAAAGAGTGTTACGGGGTCACCGGACATGAGTCTCTTAATTATGTTTTCGGATACACATGTGGAAATGATCTGTCGGCAAGGGATCTGCAAGGCCGCACAAGCCAAGTATATTTGGGCAAATCCCTTGACGGTTTTGCCCCTACGGGACCCTATATTGCCACGGCGGATGCTGTTAACCCTTCAAACCTGGCCATTTCTACAAAACGCAACGGCGAGGTCGTTCAAAAGGGAAACACAAACCAACTCATCTTTGACTGCTCATATCTGATCAGTTATTTGTCCCAATACATGCCTTTGCGTCCCGGCGACCTCATCTTCACGGGTACTCCGTCGGGGGCAATAGCGGGCAGGCCCAAGGAAGAACAGCGCTGGGTTGGACCCAACGAAGTGCTCACAGTCTCCATTGAAGGGGTGGGCGACCTTACCAACACGACAATTTGAACTGCAGGTTGCGCCGTACTGTGGTGTATGCCCGGGATTGACCTGGTGTTTACCAATTGTTAAGCTCTAACAGTTGGAGCAGGCAAAACCGTGCTTCAACTATTGCCAACATTAGTTTTCGGGAAAGGATGAACAATTTGAATCCGGTGATGGCCAAAATCAAAACCAATATTCCGGTGCTTGGCACTTTCGTGAAGACTCCCGCCCCGGCAACAGCGGAAATACTTGGCAGGGCAGGTTTTGACTTCGTGGTTGTGGATCTAGAGCCAGGCTTCATTGGAATAGAAAGCATGGAAAACATGATTCGTGCCATAAAAATAGCCGGTGCTGTCCCCTTTGTCAGAGTGTCCCAAAACGAGCCCACTTTGATAATCAGGGCATTGGAAACCGGCGCGGAAGGCATACACGTGCCCATGATAAATTCCCCGGATGATGCTCGCGCAGCCGTCGAGGCGTGCCGATTTCCGCCTGTTGGGTCGAGGCCCATAGCCCCGGGCTGCAGGGCCGGCGGCTACGGCTCCCTGGGCGCTGATGCGCTTGTGTCCCGAGGTGGCGACGATGTTTTGCTCGTTGCCCATATTGAAGACAAAGCTGCAGTGGACAACTTATCCGAGATTTGCGCAGTCCCGGGCATTGACATAGCTTACGTTGGCCCAAACGACTTGTCCCAATCGTACGGCATATACGGTTTGCGCAACCATCCGGATATGCTTTCCGCCTTTGACGCTGTAGATGCGGCGCTTAAGGGGAGCCCGCTCACCAAAGGCGTCTATCTCAGGTCCCCCTCAGACGGACCAAGATGGCATGCCAGGGGGTATAAGTATCTGGCGGTGTCGTCAGATTTCGCTCTTCTTCTTTCGTCGGCAAAGAAGGCGGTCGACAGCTTCAAAACGGCTTTTGATGCCCAGTAGCCCAAAAGGAATACTGCTAGGAGGAAAACAAGTGTTGAAACGCGAGGATATGCTCTTAGGCACAATATACTACCAGTCGTTTCCGTGGGTTTCCCCTATGGAAAGCGCGTACTTACAAACCGTACGCCAGGTATGCCAATTACCAGGCATTGAGGCCCTGGAAATTGCACCTGTAAAATACCCGGAGATCCGCAAGGAATTGCGCAACATATTCGCGGACTGCGGTACCTTGGTCTCTTACGGCGCGGGTGCGACCTTGCTGTCGGAAGGTCTGAACCTGTGCGATCTGGATGAGGCCAGGAGAAGTCTTGCAATCAAGCATACATTGGAAAGGGTAAACGAGGCCGCAGAAATCGGGGCTCCTTGGGTCACTGTGGTATCGGGGTCAGATCCCGGGCCGGAATTGAGACAGCAAGCATATGCCAAACTCATCGAGTCCTTGACTGAAGTCTGCAAAGGAGCTGCAAAACGTGGCATAGGCATCAGTATGGAGTTGTTTGATCGGGATTTGGACAGGAAAATGCTTTCCGGGCCATCCAAAGACGCAGCCACTGTTGCCGGTCGAGTGACCGAAAACGCGTCAAATTTCGGCCTTACAATCGATTTGAGCCACCTCCCGCTCCAGTTCGAATCATCAGCCGATTCTCTCACCTACACATCCCCATACCTTACGGCAATCCACATCGGGAATTGCGTGCTTAAGGATAGGTCCCACCCCCAGTGGGGGGACAAACATCCCCCCTTGGGCATAGAAGGCGGTGAAAATGGTTTTGAGCAGGTAGTGGAATTCCTCAAGGCATGTGCTGATTTCAACTTTTTTGACGGTGACAAAAGGCGGCCTGTCCTGATTGAAGTGCGCCCGCCGACTGACTCGGAAAGCAAAAAGGTGCTTTGCGACTCAATTAAACTTGTCCAAGATGCCTGGGAAAGGGTGACTTAACATGAAACCGAAAGTCTTTATAACCAGGCTGATTCCCCAAAAGGCGTTGGATTTGATCGCTCAAACTTGCGATTACCGGATGTGGGACAAAGAAGATGAGAATGTCCCCCGGCATATTTTGGAGTCGGAAGTCCGAGACGTGGACGGTCTCTTTGCGCTGCTCACGGAGAAAATAGACCCTGCCCTTCTGGATTTGGCACCCAATTTGAAAATAGTCGCCAACATGGCTGTGGGATTTGACAATGTGAATATTCAAGAATGCTCGCAAAGGAACATCATCGTTACCAACACTCCGGGAGTGCTCACCGAAACCACAGCCGATCTGACCTTTGCCCTCATGCTTGCTGTAGCACGGAGGATTCCTGAAGCCGAGACATTTCTTCGACAAAACCGCTGGAAAACATGGTCTCCCATGATGCTGACAGGAATGGATGTGTACAATGCCACCCTCGGAATAGTGGGCCTGGGAAGGATAGGCCAAGCAGTGGCACGAAGGGCGCGCGGGTTTTCCATGGACATTCTGTATGCCGATGAGCAAGCGCGTCCGGACTTGGAGGCCAGCTTGGGGGTCAAACGCTGTAGTTTCCATGACCTTTTCAAAACATCGGATTTCGTGACGATTCACGTGCCCCTTTCCGATGACACTTATCACTTGGTGGGGGCACAGGAACTAGCCCTGATGAAACCAGCATCTATCCTGATAAATACTTCCAGAGGAAAGGTAATTGACGAGCGCGAATTATACCGGGCACTCAGCGAAAAACGCATCTTCGGGGCCGGTCTTGACGTGTTCGAGACAGAACCTGTGAGCCGCGACAATCCCCTTATGCGGCTCGACAACGTGGTAATGCTGCCCCATATAGCAAGTGCCAGCATTGCGACTCGAACGAAGATGGCTGTCATCGCCGCGGAAAACTTGACGCGGGTCCTGTCGGGTAGCGAACCGCTCACTCCCGTCAACTGGCCCTTTCACTGAAGCCTTCATCAAACCTCCAAGCGTGTTCAACTTGGCAACGCCGAGCCCTTTTATGTACGGGGCGGGAGCATCCCACAACAGATGCCCCCGCCCTTCTCTGTCGCCCGTCTATTTCGGGCTAATCAGCTTGCCAAGACCGATAGCCGACCGAGTAAAAATTGCCGCAACGCCAACCCACATCTTGTGCATGCTACTACCCGACTCATCTCTTCCTCAATGCATTCCCCAAGAGGTGGTATCCGCTATAGCTTGTCATTCCCAAAATCGCTCGGGACTAGTATTCAGCCGTTCAACACCGTCTTTGGTTACCCAATAAAGATCTTCGACACAGGCTGTACCATATTCGTATTTGACAAGCATAGGTTCAAACGCAAATACCATATTTTCCTCCAGCTTGACAGGGTTGCTCATGAAAAAAGACGGTGGTACGTGTGTAGTTGTACTTATACCATGCCCCCGAAAATACAAGTATTCGTAAACCCCGAGGGACTTGGCGGTGTCGGCAGCGACCTGTCCGAGCTCGGAAATAGCAACGCCCGGACGGGCAGCTTTCATGACCGTGTCCACAATGATTACGTTTGCCTCCAGAAAGTGGCGTTGCTCCTTGTCAGGACCGCCCACAACGCAGGCCCTTGAACAATCGCTACAGTAACCCTGGACCCTGGCACCCAGATCAACAAAAACAAAATCTCCATTACCTAATACACGACTAGTTGGGGCTGTGTGTTTGAAGCCCGCCCACGGGCCGCTCGAAACGGCAATCGGGAAAGAAGATTCCTCCGCACCAAACTTATACAGCTCGTAATTCGCGGCGGCACTGACTTCAAACTCGTTGACACCTTCTTTTGAGGCCGCCATCGCAGCTACAAGTGCGTTGTCAGCCGCTATGCAAGCCCGCCTTAGCGCCTGGATTTCCACCATGCTCTTGTGTGTCATCGCTTTGGGCAAAATGTCCTCAACTCGCTTGACAACTGCCTGCGGGCAATTGTCGGACACATGTGCGGCGAGCGCGCTGCCATATTCCCCGGCGATACCGAATGTTGCCTGTTCAAGGCCTTTTTCTTTGACAATGTCGTCGAGATGATCATACACAGTATCGGCAGTGTCAACTGTCCTGGGGTGAGGGGCACACCTTACATCTTTCATCCACACTTGTTGAATACCTGAGTGCATGGGTTCGCCATGCATAACAGAATTTGTGACAAATGCGCAGCTACCGTCATTGACAACCACCGCTATTGAGTCACCACCGTAGTAATCCTCAAAGTTGGTCAACCAACGGATAGCACCCCTGTCCGCCTTATTGCCATGAATCAAAAGCACGTCGATTTGCCTGGTCCGCATCAATTCGGTCAATTTCTTTACTCGCGCCAAGTATTCGTCGACGGCAAACGGTATTTCAAGCCATTTTTCGCGCATCTCCCAACCATAAGGAACTTTCCCCCAGCCACTGGGCATTCGCCTAACCATCTGAATAACTCCCTCCTCGAGATAAAACGACTGTGAATCGCCTGTGTTACCCATGAAGCAACACACAATTACCCGCAAAATGACACAGACTGCTTGTACTCAAACAACCCTAAGACACACGTCCCCGGGAACAGCCAAAGTCTTTGCGGTTTTGCTCACCAAAACAGTGCCGCTTGAACCTATGCTTTGTCCATCCAGCATGATGAAACGGCCTGCCGCAAGGGACATAACCGGTGCGCATGCAGTCACATCAACAATCGTTATGTCTGCGTCTGCACCGACCCCAAGATTCCCTTTGCTGCCCAAACCGAACATTTTTGCGGGTGCGGTAGAAGCCTTTTTGACAAATTCCTGCAGGCTCAGGGCCCCGTACTTGACAAGAGCTAATCCTTGTGCCACGGTTGTGTTTCTAGGTATCGAACCACCGTCCGTGCCCAGCGCAGTAACGACAAATTCGTTGTGTTGTTTCAATGTTGCCAAGGCAAAACTTGATTGAGCCGGGTTAACCGGAAAACTGATACCGGTGTCTGTGCCTTTGGATGACCAGTAATCCAATGCCTTTGCGCCCGTCAGAAGTTGCGTGGCCCCGCCGAAATCATAGTGAACAAGACCCCAGCCTGCCACTATGGCGGCGGCAAGCCCTTGCTCCGTCGGCTCAAAGCCGCCCATTTTCAGACAAGTTTTAACAACGTTGCTTCTGGGGATTCCCTGAACACAAAGACCATTTGTACCGTTGTACAACGACAAGTAGGATTCAGACACTACGTTGGGCGCACCGTCCAAAGCCCTAACAGCCCGCAACACTTCTTCCAAAGCATCGCCGAGAATCTGGCCCCTACAGTAAGCGTTGACATGTGCGATATGGACCGGCAAGCCATCTGCGAGCCGCAGCGCCTCCTCCAACCCGAGAATGTCGGAACCATTCTCTGTGGTACCGCAGTGAACAGCAACCCGTATGCCGCTCTTATAAGCTTGCTTAATGACTAGGGCAGTAGCGGCAGGGGTCAACGGGTAGTGACCTCCAAGAATCTTCACACCAACGGCCCCTTGAGCCAATGCGTCCTGAATGAAGGTGGCTATCTCCCGCTCTCCGGGATCCGGACCACCTATTGTGTCTCCAGGAATCAAAGGGGGCAAGAAACCAATGCTCAGTCCCGCCCCGTGTTCACGGACTGTGGAGACAATCTCATCGAAGGTGCCTGACATGTCGATCGCACAGGTTACCCCTGCTCTGGCCATCATCCTTTGTCCGTGTATACCTTGGCCAACGCCGACTATATGAACGTGAGGGTCGATGATTCCGGGCATAACAACCTTCCCAGAAAGATCTACCACCTGAATAGCATCGACTTTCGGCTCACTTTTCCCAATATAAGCGATCTTACCATCCGATACTCCAACTGCCCCTTCATAGTCGATGGAATTCGCCGGATCGACAATCCGACCTTTCACTAGCAGTACATCCAACATCTAACCACCTCCGGACTAGTACCCAAGATAAGCTCTTCTTGTATCCTCTCGGTTCATCAATTCCCTCCCTTTTCCATGGGCCACGATTCGACAGGCCTCCAGTACGTACCCGCGGTCTGCCAAACCTAGGGCGGCAATTGCGTTTTGTTCGACCAAAATAACGGTAATGCCTTGATCCCTTATATCCTCAATTGTCCGCATTACCCCCTCAACCAATTTAGGAGCCAAGCCTAAAGAAGGTTCATCCAACATCATCAGCACGGGGGCAGTGACAAGCGCCCGCCCAATCGCAAGCATTTGCTGTTCACCGCCGGACAAGCTACCGGCAAGTTGACCTCTCCGTTCACCCAAACGAGGGAACAATTCCACAACTCGAGAAATACGGTCATTCTTCTCGTGCATTGAACGGACAGTATATGCCCCCATTTCGAGATTCTCCATAACGGTCATCTGCTGAAACACTTGCCGCCCTTCTGGGACATGCACAATCCCACAGCGCACGATTTCATGGGGCTTTAATTGATCAAGCCTAACGACGCCTTTCGAAGACGCCGATGAGTCCGGCCCAGAGTAAGTCACAAACCCAGCCTTCGGCCTAACAAGGCCCGAAATAGTCCTCAACACAGTCGATTTGCCGGCACCATTGGGACCTATCAAGGCCACGATCTCCCCTTTATGGACTTCAAAGGAAACGTCAACCAAAGCCCTAATGCTCCCGTAGGCGACTGTCAAATTCGTGGCTTCAAGCAGTACCATTTGTCTGTCCTCCAAGATAGGCCTCAACTACCGCACGATTGGCGCGCACTTCCTCAGGTTTGCCATCTGCAATTTTCTTCCCGTAGTTCAATACAACAATTCGATCACAAATTCCCATAACCACTCGCATGTGATGTTCAACAAGAAGGACAGGAATGCCCATATCTTTAATTGACCTTATGACGGCCATAAGATCGTTGCACTCGCTAGGGTTCATACCCGCAGCGGGCTCGTCAAGCAGGAGTACACGGGGTCTGGTTGCAAGCGCCCTGGCGATCTCCAGTCGCCTTTGGAAACCGTAAGGCAGTCCTGCAGCCTCACGGTGCGCTAGATCTTTCAAACCAAGCATTTCGAGAATATCAAGCGAACGTTGACGAATTTCATCAATTTCTTTGGACGCCCTAGCGGTGCAAAGTAAATGGTCCACTTGAGACCTTTCCAACCGGCACAAGCACGCACCCTCCACAGTCTCGGCCACAGTCAAACTAGGGAACAGCCGAATCCCCTGAAACGTACGAGAAATGCCTTCCAGCACACGCTGGTGAGGTTTCAGTTCGTTAATTACCTTCCCTTTGAACAGTATTCTACCTGCAGTGGGATGGTAGAGGCCCGTTATTGCATTGAACATAGTCGTTTTGCCAGCCCCGTTTGGACCGATGAGACCGACAATTTCATTGCCGGCCACGTGCAAATCAACATGGTCAACAGCCACAAGGCCCCCAAATTGAATTGTCAACTGCTGAGTTTCCAATAGGGTCATGAGCCCGACCCCTTTACACTGTTTTGAACTGCCCTGGAACACAATGCCGAAACGCCCTTACTTATAGAAGGTAGCGTCTTGAGTCCTCCGAAAACACCCTGGGGTCGCAATACAGCCATAGTGACCAGCAGTATTCCGTACAATAGCATCCTGAGTTGCGGAGTCAATCTCAAAACTTCCGGCAAAAGTGTTAGGAGAAAGGCACCACCGACGGCACCAGAAACATGCCCCGGTCCACCAACGATAAGCATAGTCACAATCTGCAACGAAGTGGTATGTGTAAAATGTTCCGGGCTGATATATGAAAGATAGTGTGCGGCCAGTCCACCTGCACACCCGCTGAAAGCGGCGCCAATCACGAAGGCTACCACTTTGCGTGAGAAAACGTTGATTCCAACATGCTCAGCAGCCAGCTCATCTTCCCTAATCATGACCAGAGACTTTCCTAACGGTGAATCCTGGATCCTTGTTGAAATGACAACAAATCCAAGCAAAACCGCAAGGAAAACATAGTACGACGCTCGCGGACCAGCCATGGCAAAACCAAGTAACCTCAATGGCGGGATACGTCGCAATCCGTATGTCCCCTGTGTGAGTGCGTCCCAGTTTTTGACTACCGTGTAAACGATTTTGCCGAACCCGTAGGTGGACATTCCCAAGTATATCCCGCTCAGCCTCAGGACTGGCAACGCGGTCAAGAACCCTATTACAGCAGCAAACACGGTTGCGACAAATATAGACAAAAACACCGGGATTCCAGCCCGCACGGACAACAACGCCGAGCAGTAGGCTCCCAACGCATAGAAACCTGCTTGCCCTAGAGATAATTGGCCTGCCAAACCGTTGATCACATTAAGTCCCAAGGCGTTTATGGCCAAAATCGATGACATGATGATCAAGTGGAGGTAATACTGGTTGCCAGTAAGAAAGGGCAATGCACCCAGAATACAGAACATAATAACACCAGAGTAATTCTTTGCCATCAGAGACATCCTCATGCTTTCTCCCTCCCGGCAAAACCCAACAAGCCAGCAGGTCTGACCAGCAGGAACAACACCAAAACCCCAAACGCTATGGCGTCGCGGTAGGCAAACGAAAAGTACGCCCCACCCAACACCTCAAGAACACCCAGTATGATGCCGCCCAAACCCGCACCGGCAACACTTCCCATACCGCCGATGATAGCCGACACAAAGCCTTTCATCCCTGCATCGAAGCCCATTGCCGGTTGTGCATAATTGTAATAGGCCCCGATTAGGATCCCCCCCAAGCCACCGAGGGCAGAACCTATGCCAAAGACTGAGCGGATCACTTTGTCAACATCGACACCCATTAGTGCGGCGGCTTCAGCATTCTGTGAAGTGGCCCTCACAGCTTTTCCTGCGCTGGAGTATCTTAGGAATCCTTCCACCAAGACCATGGCAGCCAGCGCTACAAGAATCAGAATCAACGCAGAACACGAGATTCTTGCTCCCATGACAGTTATCCATTTGGTCGGGAAAACGGACGGAAAGGCCCTTACCTCGCTACCCCAAATGATCTCCGCAGCCGACGACACGGTAGTCGCCACCCCCAATGTTCCGACCAGAGTGAGCGACTGAGGAGCGTTCCTGCGTCGAAGAGGATTGAGAACCAAACGCTCCACGAACATACCCAAAAAGGCACAAGCCAATACTGCAACCATCAAAGGAAGGACAAGCGGCCCGTGCATGAACGACACCAGTGACAGGCTTATGAAAACACCCAGCATGTAGATGGCGCCGTGGCTGAAATTGATGATGGACAGCACACTGAAAACCATGGAAAAACCGACCGCAGTAAGTGCATAGACACTTCCAAGAGCCAACCCATTAAACAATTGTTGTGCAAGCACTGGGCTCTTTCCCCCTGTTGATAACTTCTCCCCCGGCCTTACGTCCCCAGACTATATAAGGCCGGCACCACACTCAGAGCAATAATTCAGAATCTTCGCAGCTTATTTTAAGAGCGTCCATTTCCCGTCCTGAACTTGCACAAAAAAGTTGTCAAGTTTCACCAGCTCGTTTTCGTCAAACCCCCACTTAAAAGCCACGCCATCCATATCATCCAGACCAGCAATAGCATCCCGAATTGCCTCTTTGTCTGAAGTGTTGCCAACTCCGACAATCGCGTCCGCTATGGCACTTACTGCATCGTAGGTGAAAACATGGTATTGCTGCGGTAAACGACCAATTAACGGTTCAAATTTAGCAACAGCTGCCTGAACCTTAGGGTCATCCAGCGTCGCCAAAAATGGAGTCTGGGCTATAAACCCCTCGTCTAACCCAAAGATGTCCAGAAACTCATCGTAAACCGTCGTTATCTGCCCCAGAAAAGGAACGGTAACGCCTGCCTCACGAGCCTGCCGGGCTGCAAGCGCACCCTCTGTGTAGTGGGTATTGAAAATAACTACGTCTGGCTCACTCTCCATGAGGCTAGTAATTTGAGATTTGAAGTCCCGGTCACCCTGCGCATACTCGACTTCTGCGCTGAGCACCAGCCCCAACTCGGGGAGGCTTGCCTTTCCCGCACTAGCAACTGACTGACCCCAGTCATCCCTAAGGGTAATCATGCCGATTTTTGTGGCGCCAAACTTGTCCCTCGCCAATTTGGTAAGCTTCGGGGCGTCCAAGATGTTCGGCTGCTGTAATATGAAAAAGTACGGATTGTCCGTGGATAGCGTGGCAGTGGAAGCAGACGGTGATATCCCACAGATCTTGGCAGTCTCCAAAATTGGGATTGCTGCGTTGCAACTTGCCGTTGACGAAGGCCCTACCACGGCCACCACTTCGGGGTTGGCCACAAGCCTTTGAGCACAAGTCGCAGCATTTGCCGGTTGGCCTTCATCATCAAGGATCTCCAGGCGGATTTTTCGCCCTAACAACCCACCAGCCTCGTTAATCTCATCAACCCTGATCTGCGCGCCCTCCTTGAATTGTTTGCCCTGATCTGCCTTGGCGCCCGTCAAGGGTGCAATGACACCTATTACAATTTCCTTTTCTGGTTGCGTTGGCTGTTTGGGATCTGTGCACCCGACCAAAACCTGGGCAATCAGGACCGCCACCAAAGTGAGCGATTGCTACATATCGGTGGTCAAATAATGCGAACTGTACCTCCTTTGTAATCAAATGTCTG
>CAZYEC010000008.1:22908-23994 GCA_964646385.1 uncultured Eubacteriales bacterium
TACATATCGGTGGTCAAATAATGCGAACTGTACCTCCTTTGTAATCAAATGTCTGACGGCCCAAGTGCGCCAGAAATGCTTGTTCTCAGAATTCGCGCATCAAGCACCATACATCCTGACTCAAATATGACCACCGGGTTTAGATCCACTTCCTGAACGTCCGCCTCTTCAGCCATGAGGCTAGATGCGGAAATGATCGCCTGTACCGCGGCTTCAATGTCCGCGGGAGCCATTCCCCGCACACCTTTTAGGATGCTGCCGGCGGCCGTGTCCAAAATCATCCTCAGGGCCTCATCCCTAGTGACAGGTGCCAAGCCAAAAGTCACATCCTTGGTTATCTCCACCAGAATACCGCCGGAACCGAACATTACTACGGGACCAAACTCTTCATCCCTGAAACCGCCGATGATGACTTCGACCCCTTGGCCCGCCTGTTCCACAACAAGGGCACCGTGAATTGACGCCTTTTGGGTTCTACCGATCAGTTTCATGGAGTCAAAAGCCGAAGCCACCTCGCAAGCCGAGTTGAGGCCTACCCTGACGCCGCCAACGTCAGACTTATGAACAATGTCCGGCGACACCACTTTCAGGACGACCGGGAACCCTATTTCAGAGGCGGCTTTGCAAGCCTCCTGGGAATCCCGTGCAAACGCATAACGCGGTAAAGGCAATCCGTACCGGGAAACCAGCTCGTACGCCTCGGGCTCCAAGAGCGGGAAAGATCGCCGCTGCGCCATTATTCCCACCCCCTACACCGGTTCCGACAGGAACCGTTTTCCGGCCTGCCGGCCAAGTCTGAAAGCCTCAAGGTTTTGATCTTGATATTTCGGCGGAACCCGGTTCTTGATTGCCTGCAAAAGGGCGTCTTCACTTATAGGAAGCTTCCCTGTAGCGTAGGCAGCCCCGATCATGACGATGTTCATGCTTTTTACAGTGCCTGCCTTTTCGGCTACCTCGGTTGCGTCAAACCAAATCACATCTCCTCCGATAGCTGTGAGCCTGTCCGCGATCGAGAGAACTTGGGGGTAGCGGGCCATGCCTGTTTTGACATCGGTGGGGGGTACAGGAACAGTGTTCAGAACCACG
>CAZYEC010000008.1:24016-44274 GCA_964646385.1 uncultured Eubacteriales bacterium
TATCCGCAGTCCCTCCAATGGTTCCAGCGCAACTATAAGATCGGCGTTTCCCGCATCAACAAGCGGAGAAAGCACATCGCCAATCCGAACGTGGGAGGAAACCGCTCCGCCACGCATGGCAGCCCCAAACGTTTCCCCGACGCGCACCTTAACATCGGGGCTTGTGCTCCCAAGAAGAGCAGCATCTGCAATGACGCGGGAGGCAAGAACAGACCCTTGGCCCCCGACACCTGCGATAATCAGATTAACGGACATCAATCTTTACCTCCCTCGGAAATCGCGTGCATGGGGCACACCTGAGAACACAAACTGCAATCTACGCACAGGTCACGATCGATGGAAGCCTTCCGAGAACCGTCGTCAAACATGATGGCGGGGCAACCCAGTTCCAAGCATGTTTTGCACCCTGTGCACTTTTCCGGGTCAACCGTCGTGACGGAACCTGCCTTGCGCAGACGTCTTGCAACCTGAAGGGCGCATTCGCCGACGATGACGACCATCGAAGGGCCTTCCACATCTATTGATGCGGCCACCTTGTCCCTGACGTCGTCTACATCATAGGCGTTTGCCTGGGTCACCCTCCCCATGCCGAGAGCCTTCGCAGTTGCTGCAATGTCAAGTGCCGGTATTTCATCCCCCGCCTGGTCTCGCCCTGTGCGCGGGCTGGGCTGGTGTCCCGTCATTGCCGTCCACGAGTTGTCAAAAACCAAGAAAGTTATGTCGGAGTTGTTGATCACTGCGTTGGCCACTGCAGGAAGGCAGGCATGGAAGAAAGTGCTGTCCCCCGCCACAGCCAAAACCTTGCCGTCCTTGTAGCCGGCGTTGGCCTGACCTTGTGCAAGACCTATTCCGCTGCCCATAACGTATATGGTATCCAGGATCTCGTAGGGCGAATGAACGCCGTACTTTTTGGACAAGTCGTCTGTAACATCCAACCCCCTGGAAAAGATGCCGTATCCGCCTTGTTCGTAGCAACCAATATCGCCATTAACGATATTGGTGCCGCGGTGCCTGCGCAGAGCCTGTTTTATCCCCCAATAAGAACCCAAATGGGGGCACCCGGCACACAGGGTTGAGGAACGGGGAGAGAGGATCTCCCGGGCTGCATTCCTTGCCTCATCTTCCCCGTGAGATTCCTCGGAGATGCTCAGTACTGTCGCCAGAGCCTGTTTGACAAGGCTGCCGTTGAGTTCGCCCGTCGGCGGAAAAAGGGGCATGGACTTTTTCCCCCGGACGGTTACCTGAGGCCGGACCTGGCGGGCAATTTCCAGAACACTTGTTTCAACCAAGGGGTCTCCCTCTTCGATTACTAATACGACATCGGAAGCCTCAATGATCTGTCTGATTTTGTTCTCAGGAGAAGGGTGCACAAAACCGACCTTCAGCGTATTGACTTTTCCGTCAAAACCCAGGTCCGACAGAGCATCATGCCCGTACGCCGCTCCGATTCCGCAGGCAATCACACCGACTGAGGCGCCGTTAACCAAAGTTAGCCGGTTGAATGGGGATTGTTCCGATTCCCGTAACTGATCGGGGAAAGTAGAGTGCAGCCACTCATGCTTTTTCGCGGCACCGGACCCGCCGTACACATTCCAGCGGTAGGGCATTTTCCAGTGTTTGTTAAACCCGATCCGGCCCGGCTTGTCGGAAACCGGTCCAAGCGTCACATCCCCGCTTGCGTGGGACAGTCTCGTTACCGAGCGCAAGAAAACGGGAAGCTCCAATCGTTCGGAAATGGCGAAAGCGGCCTCCGCCATTTTACAAGCCTCTTCCTGGTCTTGGGGTTCCAGACACGGTATTTCGGCGTACGCGGCCATAAGGCGGGTATCCTGTTCCGTGGAGGAATAGTGGGCACCGGGATCGTCGGCAACAACAATTAGGAACCCACCACGGACCCCTCCGTAAGGCAGCGTCATGAAGGTATCCATAGCCACGTTTAATCCGGCATTTTTCATGGCGACCAGTGATCGGGCACCTACTAAGGAAGCACCCATTGCGACTTCAAACGCCACTTTTTCGTTGGTGCTCCATTCAACATAATGCCCAAATTCATTTTTTGAAGCATAGAGTGCCTCAACCACCTCCGAAGACGGGGTGCCGGGGTAGGCCGCTGCCAATTCCAAACCTGCCTGGATGGCGCCGCGGGCAATGGCCTCGTTCCCCATTAGAAGGTGTCTTTTTCCTGCCCCTGCAGTAATAGAAGTGTTCATCTCAATCCTCCCACGTGGTTTCTTTTGGCAGATTCCCCCAGCACCGCGGTAAGCGACCTCACGCCCCGCTCAGGGGTTGGGAAAACCGGTATGCCATCAGATTGCATTTTGAGGGCTTCGGCCTTTTCCACTTCACCGCCCCCGATGTATACAACACCTACAGGTTTTTTGGTCATGTTCATAACCTGAGACACCACATCCCGTGCCCCGGGTATTGGGTCTCCAAAGATCATGAGGTACAGGTCCACAGCATCCCCGGCCGACAACACATTGGCAGCGTCAAGATACCTGGAAGACGTGGCGTCACCCGTCAGATCAAGGGGATTCGAGATCACACATTGGGGCGGGAGTACCTCTTTCAACCGGGACGCCACTACTTCTTCGGGTTTGGGTATGCCAAAACCTGAATCGACGCAGGCGTCAACCGCAAGGATCCCACACCCCCCGGAACTGGTGAGTATGCTTATGCGTTTGCCTTGGGCTTTCGGCAAGAACGCGGCGGCCTTGGAAAAATCATATAGTTCCACAACGTCCCGCGCGGGAATCAATCCCGCCTTGCGGCATGCCGCCAAAAACACTTCATGTTTCCCAGCCACGGAACGCGTGTGGGACTGAGCCGCAGTGCGCCCTTCCGGAGTTCGCCCACCTTTAAGGACCACCACCGGCTTCTTCTTGACCACTTCCCCTGCGATGGACAAAAACTTGGCCCCGTCCTTAACTCTCTCAAGGTACATGGCAATTACTTTTGTAGATTGATCGTTACCGAAAAACTCCAGCAACTCGAGTTCGCTGACATCGGCTTTGTTGCCCAATCCGACAAAGCCGGAGACGCCGACACCATCATCCTCGGCCCACCCGGACAACGCTGCCCCCACCGTCCCACTCTGGGAGATTACGGCCACTGACCCCTTTTTGGTATACAGCGGCCAAGTGGCACAAAGTGAGTTTGGGGTATAATTGAAACCCTGGCAGTTGGGCCCTATGACACGAATACCGCCGGCTTTGGCCTCAGCCAAAACCCGGGTCTCCAGTTCGGTGTTGCCGATTTCACCGAAGCCCCCGGTGATTATGACGGCAGATTTTGCCCCCATCAGTCTGGCTTCTGATATAATGCCCGGAACCACAGGGGCAGGCACCGCGATTACCACAAGGTCCACCGGTTTCCCAATTCCAGACAAATTCTCGTACACCGGTTTCCCAAACATCTCCCCACCTCTGGGGTTGATAGGATACAATTCACCTGTATAGCCGCCTTGCACGATGTTCTTGACTATCGTATTCCCCGTCTTTCCCGGAGTTTGTGATGCTCCCACAACTGCCACTGTGCGAGCGGAAAATAAGGAATTTAAACTCATGAGGCTCCCCTTTGAAAGATTTTTCGGCTCTCTGATGGATTCTAGGTCAGAACAACAATCTCCTGCAGATTATATCGTTATATGTCGAACACTGTCGAACACCCCCGACTATTCTCTCCTTTTTTGCCTATACCACAACCTTCTTCCACGGTTGGCGGAAGGATGATATGCAAATTCCTCCTTTTATTATTGAGCCAGAAAACAGACATATTGTGGCGCAGCCACAGATCCTTTAGGGATGTTGAAATATAGATGCATGCCCCAAAAACCCTTATACTTTTTGTAGTCAGTGGCTCCGATTCCGGATCGCCTAAAGCGGCGGCCACGGCACCGGAACGGTAGAGTGCGGGGGGAAACGCCCGCGCTTCCTGTTGGGAAGGAGCCGCAACCGCAGGGTTTGCCGGGTATCCGGCAATGATCCTTTTGTGTGCAAACGCGGTGCGGCTAGAAAGCCGCGCCGCTTCTTTTTCCGGCAATTGTGCGAACGCCTGTTGCGAAAGCGGGGATGACTGGATGAAGGCAGACATTCAGAAGTTGCGCGCACTGCTGAACGCCAAATGTTGCTGCGCATCTGCCCTTATAGAAATGGGACTTTCTCTCACCGGTCAAGAGAATGAAGATACGGTGCGAGCCGCCGGCGCATTGTGCGGAGGTTTGCACAAGGGTCTTCTGTGCGGCGCCCTTACCGGTGGGGCATGTTTCATAGCACTCCTTTCCACGCCCAACCAAGCCCCACAGATGATATCGGAGCTGGTGGAATGGTTCCGTGGAACATACGAGGAAGCCTACGGGGGCATGGACTGCAGCCATATACTTAAGGGCCGTCCGGGCGCCGCAAGAATTATATGCCCCGGAATTGTTGAGGCAACCTACGTTCGGGCAAAAGAGATTTTGGAGGATCACGGTTACAGTTTTACGTAGGAGGTGAAGCCTACCGCACAAAAACCAGGTGTTCATTCAAAAAGAGTAGAGCCCCAAGAAAGGAAGTTGCCCATGAAACTGCGAAAGATGTGGCTCAACATTAATGGTGTCAATCGCATGTTCAACTGCCAGCCCGAAACAGAATCTTTGGCTGACGTATTGCGTCGTCTGGGCCTCACCGGGGTTAAAGTCGGATGTGGCACGGGCGTGTGCGGTTCCTGCTCAGTACTTCTGGACGGAGAGGTAATTCGTTCTTGCGTCCGCAAGATGAAAACCGTAAAAGAGTACAGCAAAGTCATCACCATCGAAGGCATCGGCACGCCCCAGAGACTGCATCCCCTGCAAGTAGCCTGGATGAATTGCGGTGCGGTGCAATGCGGCTTTTGCACCCCGGGATTCATAGTATCCGCCTATGCGTTGCTGGAACAAAACAACAATCCCAGCAGGGAAGAGGTGCGGGACTGGTTTGAAAAACACAGAAACATCTGCCGCTGCACCGGCTACAAGCAAATAGTTGATGCTGTCATGGCGGCTGCCAGAGTTGTTCGGGGAGAGGCAACGGTGGACGATATCACTTACAGGCTCCCGGAAGACCAAGAATATTATGGGAAGCCTTTGGTGCGCCCTTCTGCGCTTGCCAAGGTCTGCGGGCTGGCTGATTACGGAGAGGACCAAGCCTTGAAGATGCCCAAAGAAACGCTTCACGTGGCCGTGTGCCAGCCAAAAATTAGCCACCATGCCAAAATTCTTAAAATCGACACTTCGGAAGCAGAAAAGATGCCCGGCGTGGTAAGAATCATCACCCACAAAGAACTGAAAGAAGCCGGCGGCACGAACGTAATGGCAGAAGGCCAGTTTCACGAACGTTCGACTGTCATGAAACCAAGCAGACCGATTTTGGCTGAGGACAAGATTTTCCGGTGGGGCGATGTCGTGGCTTTGGCGGTTGCAGACACTTTGCCCCGCGCCCGGGCGGCAGCTGCTAAAATCGAAATCAAGATCGAACAGCTGCCCGAATACCTGAACTACTTGGATGCTGTCATGCCCGACGCCATTCGCGTCCACGAAGACACGCCAAACATATTCTGCATGCAACCCGTGCTAAAGGGGGTTGGCCTGGAAGATGCCCCCCTTGTGGCAGATGTCATAGACAAATCGGAATACAATGTCGAGGGCAGTTTCTATTCTTCTCGAGAGCCTCACCTTTCCATCGAGGGGACAACGGTTCAAGCCTATTTTGACGAGGACGACAACCTGACTTTTCAGTGCAAAAGCCAAGGAGTTTACTCGTCCAAAGGCCGCATAGGGGACTCTTTGGGCGTGCCCCAGGAAAAGCTTCGGGTTGTCATGAATCCCACGGGCGCCAGTTTTGGCTGGTCAACAAACGCCGGCGACCTTTGTCTGGCAGGGGCCGCCGCAGTGGTCACCAAAATGCCATGTGCTCTGTCCCTCACCTACGAAGAACACCAACATTTTTCGGGCAAGCGCTGCCCTGCTTATTCCAACGGGCGCGTGTCATGCGACAAAGACGGGAAGATAACGGCAGCGGAATTTGATTTCGGGATAGATCACGGTGCTTATTCCTGGGGCGGGGATGACATGATGACCAAACCTGCCCGCTTCGCTTTTTTCCCGTACAAGGTACCAAATGTGGCGGGGCTGGTCCGAATCGCCAACACCAACCACAACTTCGGCACCGCCTACCGCGCTTACGGCTCCCCCCAGACCTACACTTTGTCGGAAAACCTCATTGACATGTTAGCCGAAAAAGCCGGCATAGACCCCTTCGAGTTCCGGTACAAAAACATAGCCAGGGAAGGTGACACCAACATCAACAGTCATCCTTTCAGGCAGTACCCCATGGAAAAGATTATGGATATCATGCGCCCCCACTACGAGAGGGCCTTGGCTGATGCCAATGCCGCAGGTACTCCCGAAAAGCCTAGGGGGGTCGGTCTGTCCTGGGGCGGTTACAACTGCACGGAAGGGGGAACCGACAGCGCTACCGTGGCCCTTGAGATTCTGCCCGGCGGAATGTTCGCCAAATACGACACCTGGCAAGACCTTGGGCAGGGAGGCGACGTAGGTTCTTTGGGGGTTACCCTTGAAGCACTAAAACCCTTGGGCGTGAAACCGGACCAGATTCGGCTCGTACAAAACGATACCCTGATATGTCCCGATTCTGGAATGTCCGCAGCAAGCCGAAGCCATTTCATGAGCGGAAACGCTACTATTCTTGCGGCAGAAAAAATGTTGAATGCCATGCGCAAATCCGATGGTACCTACCGCACTTACGAGGAAATGGTGGAGGAAGCCCTCCCCACCAAATTCGAGGCAAAGTTCCAGAACACCGTAATTCCGGGCATCAGCCGCCTGGATCCCAACACCGGGATAGGCGACCCCACCCCCGCTTTCACTTATGTTCTTAACATGGCGGAAGTGGAAGTGGATTTGGCAACCGGAAGGACCACAGTCCTCAAGTTCACCTGCGTAGATTGCATCGGCAAGGTAGGGAACATTGATGCGGTAAACGGCCAGGCCTACGGTGGAATATCCCACAGCATCGGTTTTGCCTTGAGCGAAAACTACGATGATGTAAAAAGACACGCCAACATGGCAGGAGCAGGCATTCCTTCGATAAAAGACATCCCCGACGATATTGAAGTGATCCACTACGAACGCCCTGACGAGCACGGGCCTTTCGGTTCTTCAGGGGCCTCAGAAGGGTTCCAATCGTCGGGTCATGTGGCGGTCATTAACGCCATTTACAATGCGGCAGGGGTGCGCATCCACGAAATTCCTGCTACCCCGGCCAAAGTCAAGGCAGCCCTGGAAGCCAAGTCCGAAGGCAAATCCTACGCTCCGGGGAAATACTTCCTCGGTTCCGATTTGTACGAAGAACTCGAAAATATCAAAGCAAACCCCGTCGAATACGGCGGGATCGCGTTCTTTAACCCGTTGGGCACGGCCAAAAGTTCCAAGTTCTTCTAAACAACTGACGAGCTTTCGGCTTACATCCGAGGGCCTTTTCCCTCGGATGTAGGCTCCCGTGAAATTGGAGGAGAAACTGACAACCCGTGAGAAAATACGGTTTCTTGGACGAGTTCAAAGACCATCTGGAGTCTTGTCTGCAAGACGAGCCGGCTTTTTGCGCTGCCGCCTGCCCTTTTCGTTTTGACATCAAAGATTTCATAACGAAGATGCAAAGCGGCAGGTTCAATGCTGCTTTTAGGGCCTACCACAATGCGGTAGGTTTCCCGGGAATTGTGTGTGAGTTGTGCCATGAACCGTGCCGGGATGTCTGCGTGGTGGGCTCCGTTGGAGGGGCTGTCTCTTTGCGGCTTTTGGAGAAAGCAAGCATGGACTATGCTTCCAGGACCACCCCAAACAGCTACTATCTGCCGGTTAAGGAAAATAAGGTGGCTATCATAGGTGCGGGACCAAGCGGTCTCGCTTGCGCTTTGCGCCTGGCTTCCAAAAAGTATCAGGTCACCGTTTTCGAAAAAACCGGTCGTATTGGGGGACACCTTTGGGAGGTGCTGCCTCCCCAGGTATTTTTGGCTGATTTCCAAAAGCAGTTCATGTACGAAAAATACGATCTGAGGTTCAACAGCGCGATTACCGATCTTCGTCCCCTCAGAGCCGAATTCGACGCCATATACGTAGCTTCGGGACAGGGAGGCTCCCGTTTTGGCCTTTCCACGGATCCTAAGTGGGCTTTTGCCTGCACTACGCCGGGGGTCTTTTTGGGAGGATCCCTTTTGGGCATCCCAAGCGCGGACGCGATAGCCCAAGGGCTATCGGTAGTAAGCGCTATCGAGCGTTTCCTCAAAGCGGGCACGATGACGGAACCGCTGCCTGAACAAGGTACAAAGTTGAAACCCGACCCGGGCCTGATACTGAATGCCAATCCGGTGCTACCTTCCACAGGTTCCAGATATACCAAGGATGAAGCGGTGGCAGAAGCAAAAAGGTGCATACTGTGCTCGTGCGACGCCTGTTTGCGACATTGCGATATGATCCAATATTTCGGGAAATTGCCCAAACGAATAGAAGAAGAAGTGTATGTGACCATATACCCGGGGACACTGGACCACAACGGTACAGTTTGCACAAGGCTCATCTCCTCGTGCAATTATAGCGGCATTTGTAAAGAAGTCTGTCCTCAAGGAATCGATGTCGATCATTTTCTTTTGCAAAGCCACAGGGCAATGCGGGAAAAAGGTGCCATGCCCTGGGTTTTCCACGATTTCTGGTTGAGGGATTTGGTTATCGCCACAGGAGCCGAAGCAAGCCTGTCGCGCCTTCCAAAGGGCTGCGACCAATCCGATCTCGTTTTTTTCCCGGGATGCCAGCTGGGTGCATCCGATCCGGGGTACGTGGCAAAGTCTTATGAGTGGCTGCTAGAAGCAAACCCCAGAACCGCCTTGTTGTTGAGTTGCTGCGGCGCTCCGGCAGATTGGGCAGGCGATGCGGAACTGCATTCCCGGGTCGTAGACAAAATGAAAGCCGACTGGGTCTCGTTGGGCAGGCCCAAGGCCGTACTCGCGTGCCCAACCTGCAAAAAAATGCTTGGCAAGTATCTTCCTGAAATAGAAACCGTGTTCCTTTATGAATTGATGGCAAGACAAGGGACAATTTTGGGCACCAAGGGCACCGGCAAAACCGTCTCGGTTTTTGACTCTTGTGCCAGCAGGAACGAGCCTGAGGTACAACAAGGAATCAGAGATCTTCTAGGCACAGCGGGTTTTGCCCTTGAGCCACTCCCAGATGAAGGACGGCTGGCAAAATGTTGCAGTTACGGCGGACAAATTTCCATTGCCGCCCCTGAATTTGCTGACGCGGTGGCAAAAAAACGCGCATTGGCAAATGATAACCCTTACGTTGTTTACTGCTCCAACTGCCGCGACGTATTCGCAAAGCAGGGCAAGGCAGTCTACCACGTGCTTGATCTGGCTTTCGGGCTTAACGATGAGCAAAGGGCCCCGCCTACAGCCACCAAAAGGCGTCAAAACCGAGTCGACCTCAAAAACTTGATGCTTGACGAATACTGGGAGGGCAGCATGAAATCCGATCAGAAAGAAACGAGACTCTTCGTTACAGGGGGCCTGCAGAAAAAGCTCGACGCCCAGTTGATACTGGAAAGCGATGTCCGAATGGTCATCGAGCATTGCGAGGGCACCGGGAGAAAACTGCTGGATCCCGGCACCGGTTTTTACACAGGCCATCTGAAGATAGGTAACATGACCTATTGGGCGGTTTACGTGCCGGTGGAAGAAGGTTTTGTCCTGAAAAACGCCTATTCCCACCGAATGGAGATCGAGGAGGACCGGTAATGAAAGACAAAAAGATGGTCTGCTTTCGGTGCAAACGTGAACTCGAACCCAAAAGAGCTTATTTTAAGTACTTGGGCCACAGTTTTTACACCGACGTTTTGCGATGCCCCGAGTGCAAGGAAGTTCTTATACCCGAAGATTTGGCCAAAGGGCGGATGGCCCAAGTTGAAATGGAGCTTGAAGACAAATGAGTGTATCCGGCTCAATCGTGCGCCATACTTTGAGCGTTTGTCCCTCATGTCTCAAGAGAATCCCTGCAGTTCTGGTTGACACCGGGGACGGAATTTACCTTCAAAAAGAGTGTCCGGAACACGGGAAGTTTAGCAGCATTATCTGGCGGAGCAACACAAATTTTGGGGAGTGGATCGGGGACGAACCTGAAATAGCAGCAGGAGAAAATCTTAATTGCCCCACCGGCTGCGGCCTTTGTCCGGATCACAGACAGGACACTTGCTGCACGCTTTTGGAAGTTACGCACCGCTGCAACCTTAACTGCCGTTTCTGCTTTGCTAACAGCGAAGACACAGAAGACCCTTCTTTTGAACAAGTCTGTGGCGACTTGAGGTCTTTAGCAATCCCGGGCAAAACCTTGGTTCAGCTAAGTGGCGGCGAACCAACGGTGAGGGACGACCTGCCACAAATAGTCGCCTTTGCCAAAGCTGCCGGCTGCCGTTATGTCCAGCTGAACACCAACGGTATCCGCCTGGCGGAAGATGAGCCCTTCCTGAGGGAATTAGTGAGTTCTGGGCTTTCTTTCGTGTTCATGCAGTTTGATGGCACCTCTGACGACACTTACCTTGAACTACGCGGAAGAAACCTTTTGGATATCAAAAAAAGAGCCCTGGACAACTGCGCGAAACACGGTATTGGGGTTACCTTGGTCCCCATGCTGGTACCCGGGATCAACACCCACGACATAGGCAATATTTTGCGATACGGGATTTCTATGTCACCCACGGTGCGCGGCGTGCATTTCCAGCCCGTGAGCTATTTTGGCCGAACCCCGGGAGTCCCTACTGACGATATGCGGTACACCCTTGACCAATTGCTGCAAACAATTGAAGACCAAACAGGCGGCCTCATAAGAACAGAAAACCTGTTGCCTTCTTCCTGTAATCACCCTTTGTGCGGATTCCACGGAGATTTCGTTGTCATGCCCGGCGGCCAAGATCTTAAGCCCCTTACTGCGCGGCAGCAAAGAACCACCGGTTGCTCTTGCGGGACACAGGCCACCGCAGACCAAAGGCGCGCGTTTGTGGCGCGACGCTGGAACCGGAACCATGAAACGCAACCCTTGAGTTGCAAAAAGTGCAGCCAAGATCTGCAGGACATGTCGTATTTCCTTTCGCTGGTCAAATCCAACGGATTCACGGTGACTGCAATGCCTTTTCAAGATGCGGGCACTCTTGACATTGAGAGGCTCAGGCGATGCAGCCTGCACGTGTTTGCCGGCGGGAAACTGGTACCGTTTTGTGCTCACTACCTTTCGGGGTGGCAGTCAAAATGATTGACCCACGAAACCTTTGCAACAGCGGGATGGCAAGACCGGGCGGGTTCAACCTAACCGGCCGGGCGCTGGAGTATTGCGAATTCAATCCCGGTGCCAGAATTCTTGACATCGGGTGCGGTTTGGGGGCGACGGTTCGCTATCTGAGAAAAAAACGGGGACTGGAAGCCGAGGGCATCGACATTGCCACTGACGCTCCCAATTGCCGGTCAGGAGATGCACGCAGTTTGCCTTTTGAAGCAGAATCCTTGGACGGTACAATGTTCGAATGCAGCCTGGTCAAAATGAAGAACCCCGAAAAGGCTCTGACAGAGGCAAACCGTGTTCTGAAACCCGACGGCAAATTGGTGGTCTCAGGCCTGTATGTCTTGGGGGATAGCGTCCCCCCGCCCAGTCCGGACTTTTTGCTGACCAGAAAGGGGTTCGAACAAACGCTCAAAAACACCGGCTTTTCTATCTTGTTGTTCGAAGACCATACCCCTTTAATGAAAGAGCTTTGGGGGCAAATGGTCCTGACTTACGGCCAGGAAGAAGTGTACCGGGCTCTTGGTAGTTGGGTTGAGGCTGCCCGACACGCAAAACTCGGGTACTGTCTTGTAATTGGTAAGAAGGAAGGGATAACTAGTTGATTTCTCCTGTAGAATCCTGGACCGCTCAGGCTACGGGCCTGGGACAAGGCCTGGCGGCTGACCCGCTGTTGGCATGGCAATTGGAACGCGCCAGAAAATCTTTGCTGTATGCCAAGGATAACAGCAGGTTTTACGGTGAACGGCTTAAGGGGGTAGACGTTGAAAGTATTGACTCCATTTCCGACCTTGCCGGCATTCCTTTTACGACGGCACGGGACATATCGGAAAACCCCGCAGGTTTCCTTTGCCTTTCGCCCAATGCCGTGGCAAGGATTACGACTTTGCTCAGTTCAGGCAGCACAGGGAATCCAAAACGAATCTTTTTTTCCGAAAACGATCTCCGGCGCACTGTGGACTTTTTCGCTTGCGGCATGTCCACTTTGGTAAAACCTGGCCATCACGCGGTCATTTTGATGTCAACCCCAAAACCAAACGGCATCGGGGATCTCCTGAAAAGGGGCCTTTCCAGAATAGGCGTTTCTTCCTGCATCTGCGGGAACGTTCGTGACACCTCGGCTGCCCTGGGCGCAGCCGCCCGAGCCGATTGTTTAGTGGGGGTCCCTGCCGAGCTAAACTACCTGTGCCTTACGGATAGCAGCATTCGGCCCAAAAGCGTTCTTTTAAGCGCCGATTATGTGCCGGAGAGCATTGTCCACAACATCGAATCCACATGGCACACCCACGTTTATACCCATTATGGGATGACAGAGACCGGTTTCGGCGGCGGTGTTCAGTGCTGTGCCAAAGAGGGCTACCATATGCGTCACGCCGAGCTGTTGATTGAAATAATCGACCCTCTAACCGATTCTGTGCTACCACCGGGAGAATTGGGCGAGGTTGTCTTCACTACCCTGCAAAACGAAGCCATGCCGTTAATTCGATACCGGACCGGTGATGTGGCCCGAATTAACGTTGGCTCTTGCCCTTGTGGCGGGCGTCTGCCCAGATTAGGTAAGGTTTTGGGACGAGTGTCCAATTTGCCGCAATACACTGCGGTCAGGACCGTCAACGTTCATGATCTTGATGAAGTATTTTTCTCAATCCCCGGCGTTAAGAACTACGAAGTCAAAATGGGCCGCAATAACCACCTTGCAATAAGAGTTGATGCGGTCCCGACTTTGGACAAAAGCCTTTTGAACGGGGTCGTGAAAACCGCGACGGGTGAGGGCGTGCCTTTTTGTATAGAGTTTGATACGGTGCCGCCGTTTCTGGGAGGTGCCAAAAGACGCGTTTTTTGACGAGGCCAATTCGTTCGTTTTGGGTATATGGCCGTTGCGTTATGTTTCAACAAATGAATGGGTGTGACAACCGATAGGAGGAATGAACAGTGAAGACTGCGGCGGTGATGGTGGCAGCGGGGCTTTCTTCCCGAATGAAATCGTTTAAGCCCATGCTACAGCTTGCGGGGTCCACCGTCATCAAGACTGCCCTTTCCACCCTTAAGTCTGCAGGAGTATCGGTGATCGTGGTGGTTACAGGCAACAATGCACAAGAACTTGAAAAACATGTCGAAGACCCCAGGGTTGTTTGCGTCCACAACCGGGATTATGCGGCTACTGACATGTTTCACTCGGCATCAATGGGGCTGTCGGAGGCCCGGAACAGGGCCGATCGCACTTTTTTCCTGCCCGCCGACGTCCCTTTGTTTTCCAAACAAAGTCTTTTGACCATGATGGGATATATGGATTACAGCAACTGCGATATCCTTGTGCCTACACACAAGGGTAAGGGTGGTCACCCATTACTGATCAAAAATGCCGCCATTGCGGAGTTGTTGGCTTTCGGCGGAGAGGGCGGTCTGCGCAAAGCCGTGCAAGCATACGGGGGAAAAAGAGAATACATCGAACTGCCCGATATGGGCACAATTTTGGACGCGGACAGGCCCGAGGATTACGCGTTGCTGCGAAAGTACGCAGAGTACACATCCTTGGAACAACCTATCACCTGCGCCGTCGGAGTACGTTTTGATAGGAAGGAACCTTTTTTTGGCGATGATACCGCGATATTGCTTGAGCATGTTTCCGTCAATCCTTCCCTCAGCCGCGCTTGCAGAGCGGCCGGCGTTTCGTACAGCAAAGGTTGGAAAAGCATCAAGATCGCCGAAAGTCAGTTCGGTTTCCCTATCTTGGATAGTTTCATTGGCGGCGCAACCGGCGGCGGCTCCAATCTGACGGACGAGGGGAAAGCCCTGTTGACGACCTATCGCGCTTTCAAGACGAAGGTCGAACGGTTCGCCGAAATCGAGTTTCACAGGCATTTTTCGGACTACCAAAAACCGAGGTGAATGAATTGCTGGCGCGCCGGGAATGTCTGAGATTGCTCAAGAGACGACAAGTGTCCGAGGAAATAACGCTTCATTGCATGGAAGTGGCCCGGGTAGCCCTCGTTATCGCCTCTGAACTGAACGCCCACGGTTTTTCTCTTGACTTGCAGGTTGTGGAAGCCGCGGCCCTGCTTCACGATCTGGCCCGCCAGGAACCTAATCACGCTGCAGCCGGTGCCGCCTGCCTTGCATCCCTTGGCGAACCCGCCCTGGCAGAGATCGTTGGAGAACATATGAGGCTGGACGACAACAGACGCGGGGAAATATCGGAGGTCACTGTCGTTTATTTGGCGGACAAATTTGTAGAAGGCGACAAAATTGTGCCGCTTCAAAAGCGATTTGGCGCTAAACGAGATTCTTTTCAAGACAACCCCGACGCCATTCGAGCTGTGGAACGAAATTTGATGGTGAGCCAAGAAGTCTGTTCCAACATGGAAAAGGCAATAGGAACCGAAATTTACCCGCTTATTTCCGTTGGGAAAGGAGATATCTCATGAAAACGCTGTTTGAGGCACTGAACAGTCGTTTGGAACAGGGCCTCGAGGCGGTGCTCGTCACAGTAATTGCGGGTTCCGGTTCCACTCCCCGGGCGGCAGGCGCGCGCATGCTTGTGGACGATTCGGGGCGTGTCACGGGCACCATTGGCGGCGGCGGTGTCGAATACAAGGCGGAGCAGCTTGCTCTAGATGCCTTGCATGAAAAGAGTTCTTACGTCAGGACTTTTCGTCTGACGCCCAACCAGGTAGAAGATTTAGGCATGGTGTGCGGCGGTGATGTAGACCTCCATTTTCAATTTATATCACCGGCTGACAGGGACGCAAAGCAGTTGATCCCAAGGGTATTGCGGATGTTTGAGCGGGATGAGGATGCGTGGATAGTGACCGACCTGAGCGATGCGGCCTCATGGACCATGGGTGCCTACAGCAGCAGCCAAAGCCTGGTGGGGCTAAACCTGCCTGTGGCAGAGCTGAGGGCTAACCTGGGGTCTCGGGCCGGGCAGGCAGTCGTCGCAGGCAGACTCCTTTACATCGAACCGCTGGTGTTTGCCGGACGCGTCATCGTTTTCGGTGGAGGCCACATTTCACAAGAACTAGTGCCGGTCCTGGCTCGGGTCGGTTTTCCTGTCGTCGTGGTCGACGACAGGTCTGACTACGCGTCACACAGCCTTTTCCCCGAGGCGCAAAACGTCGTACAAGGAGATTTTTCGCAGATCCGAAAGCACGTAAACATAAAGGAATCCGACTATGTAATTATAATGACCCGAGGCCACAAACACGACTATGACGTGGAACGTCAGATTCTGCAAAAAGGCAGGCCCCGTTATGTAGGGGTAATAGGCAGCCGGTCCAAAAGGAATCAAACCAGGATGATGCTGATGGCAAACGGCATCCCTGAGGCTGCCCTGGATATGGTTCATACACCTATTGGTATTGACATTAAGGCAGAAACGCCGGCGGAGATAGCCGTAAGCATAGCCGCAGAGCTGATCATGGTTCGAAAGCAAAGTCAGCACCTGCCGGGAACGAACCCATCAATACGTGGGCCGTAAATCCAACTTTGGAACCGGCGGAGCCGGATTCTGTGCCGGCCATCGTCTCTACCGTTATGTTTAAGAAAATGAATCAAATGAACGGAGGCATGCAATAATGATTAGAAAATTGTTTGTGCTGGGGACTGCGACACTGCTTGCGTTGACGTTGGCTGCAACCGGGTGTTGGACCCCAACTTCAAACCAGCCTGATAAAACCACAATCGTGGTGGCGGCTGCTATGTCCCTTCGCAACTGTATGGAAAACGATCTTAAGGCGCTTTTTCAGGACAACAACCCAGATGTGGAAGTCAAGTTCACGTTCGACAGTTCGGGGAAACTGCAAAGACAGATAGAAGAAGGCGCAGACATCGATGTGTTCTTTTCCGCCGCAGAAAAAGAAATGAACGCTCTTGTGGATGCGGGACTGATTTCAGATGGTACTGTAACCGATTTGCTCGAGAACAAGATTGTTCTGATAATCCCCAAATCCACTGAGGCCGCCATTGCCAGGTTTGAGGACATCCTGCAAGTTGAAGTGATCGCCATAGGGGATCCTGAAATCGTCCCCGCAGGCCGGTACGCCAAAGAAGCCTTCGTCAGCCTGGGTATATGGGATGCTGTCCAACAAAAAGCCAGCCTCGGTTCAAATGTAGCTGAAGTGTTAAGCTGGGTTGCGGAAAGCAGTGCCGATGCCGGCGTAGTGTATTCCACCGATGCTGCTTCCAACAAGAACGTGAAGGTTGTAGCAGAAGCCCCCGAGGGATCGGTATCAAGAATTGTCTACCCGGTTGGCATTCTCAAATCTTCCGCGAATCGGGAAGCGGCAGACCTTTTCGTTGATTTCCTGAAATCGCCGGGGGCTTCCGAAGCATTTGCCAGATACGGTTTCTCGCCCAACTACTGATTTTACCCGATTGGGGGTGCACCTATGGAATGGGCCCCGGTTTTAATTTCTCTTAAGACATCGTGCTGTGCAATTATCTTCACTTTTTTCTTGGGCATCTTCGTTGCCCACAGAGTCGTCAACATGAAATCCGATGTTGGGAAAATGATTGTGGACGGGCTTTTGACCTTACCTTTGGTTCTTCCCCCCACAGTAGCGGGTTTCTTTCTGCTTCTGGTGTTCGGCGTAAAACGCCCTGTGGGGATGCTTTTGTTAAAGTGGTTTGGCGTCAAAATAGTCTTTTCCTGGACCGCTACTGTCATCGCGTCTGCGGTCATTTCTTTTCCGCTGATGTACCGGTCGGCCAGGGGGGCTTTTGACCAAGTTGATCTGAATGTAATTTACGCTGCCAAGACTTTGGGAATCTCGGACTGGAGAATTTTCTGGACACTCACCATGCCCATGGCAATGCCCGGCGTCGCAAGTGGCGGCGTACTTGCGTTTGCCAGAGGGCTTGGTGAGTTCGGGGCTACCGCCATGATCGCCGGAAACATTGCCGGGGTCACCCGGACTCTGCCCATCGCCATCTATTCTGCGGTGGCGTCAGGGAATATGCCCGAAGCTTACGGTTATGTGAAGGTGATTTTAATCATGTCTTTTGTTGCCGTTGTGCTTATGAATTACTTCTCGTTGCGCAAAACGGGCTTAATCAGGAAGAAGGTTGTGTCTTGAGCCTCCAGGTGCACATTTTCAAAAAACTCAAGGGTTTCACACTGGACGTCAAATTCGAGACATGCGGTCAGTGTATAGGCATTTTGGGCGCTTCGGGCAGCGGGAAGAGCATGACGCTTAAGTGCATCGCTGGCATCGAAAGACCGGACAAAGGACGCATCGTGCTTAACCATCGCGTCTTGTTCGACTCTGAAATGAAGATAAACCTTAAACCGCAACGAAGAAGGGTCGGATACTTGTTTCAGAACTACGCCTTGTTTCCCAACATGACTGTCTCCAAAAACATAGGGGCGGGGTTGACCCTTCCCAAGGCCCTGCGCAAGACAAAAATCGCCGACATGCTTGGGACCTTCCACCTTGAAGGGTTGGCTAACCGTTATCCTTCCCAGCTTTCCGGCGGGGAACAACAACGGGTGGCTTTGGCCCGTATTTTGGCTAACCGGCCTGACGTGTTGATGCTGGACGAACCGTTTTCGGCGCTGGATAGCTATCTGAGAGAACAGCTGCAGACACAGGTTCAACGGGCGCTTCGTACTTACACCGATGATACTCTGCTTGTCAGCCATAACAGGGACGAAATATGTCGTTTCTGCAAAAATGCCGTGGTGTTAGATGCCGGTAGGGTGGTAAACCGCGGTGACCTTACGGAAATGTTGCGAAATCCGGGCAATCTTGCGGTGGCAAAGCTATCCGGCTGCAAGAATATATCCAGAGCCACAAAAATAACTGATAATCTGGTGTTTGCAAAAGATTGGGGGGCACGCCTTCGAACCGCCAAATACGTTTCCCAGGATGTGCGATACGTGGCGGTCTGGCCACAAGATCTGGAGCCGACCGTCGAACCCCATCCTGTGAACCCCCTCCGTCTGCAACCTGTTGAGGTTTACCAAGGGCCTCTGGAGGTGACAATCGTGCTTTCAAACTCCTGTTCAGAAAAGATCGCGGCAAATGACGTCTGGCAATCTATTCGCTGGAAAGTGACCCAAAAGGACTGGACAAATGAATATTGTCGGGAAATACCCAGGCATTTTGCGATTTCACCTGAAAACGTGATACTTTTGACCGAATAAGTCTGCCACACCTCAGTCTCTTAACCGGGGTGATTTTGTCCGGTCAGGAAAGGAAAGAAGAAACATGAAACTCGTGAAGACTGTAGAGGCCGTAGGCCACGTGCTTTGCCACGATGTCACCCAGATTGTTCCCGGTGTTACCAAAGATGCCGTATTCAGAAAAGGACACATCATCACGGAGGAAGATCTCCCCGTCCTTCTTTCCATCGGGAAAGAACACCTTTATGTCTGGGAGTACGATGAGACCAGATATCATGAAGATGAAGCCGCCGAAGTTTTGGGGGACATCTGCTGTAATACCTACATGACCAAAAGCGCGATCAAGGAAGGAAAAGTCGAGATCATCGCAGAAAAAGACGGCCTCTTCAAAGTTGATGGGACAAAACTGGACGCGCTGAACGCACTTGGGGACATGATTATAGCGACCAGGCACAATAATCTGCCCGTAAAAAAAGGCGATAAACTTGCCGGCGCACGCATCATTCCTTTGGTGATAGGAAAAGAAAGGATGCGGCTTGCCTCTCGGATTGCAGGCCAAAGGCCTATCCTCGGTATTCTACCGTTTCACCCGGTGAACGTTGGCATAGTGACAACGGGAAGCGAGGTGTTTCACAAAAGGATTCAGGATGCTTTCAGGCCCGTCATCCAAGAAAAACTGGTTGAATACGGGTCAAACATTTTGGGCCAGGCGATTTGCGACGACAAACCCGAGATGATAGCCCGGGCTATCATGGAATTCCTGGGAAAAAAGGCTGACATGATTATCTGTACCGGAGGGATGAGCGTGGACCCCGATGACAATACCCCTGCCGCCATAAGGGAGACAGGCGCCGAAATCGTTGCCTACGGCGTACCGGTGCTCCCAGGGGCTATGTTTTTGTTGGCATACGCGTCCGGCGGGGTGCCGATTCTTGGCGTGCCCGGTTGCGCGATCTATTACAAACGAACAAGTCTGGACCTCATTCTGCCAAGGGTAATCGCGGGAGAAAGATTGAGCGCGGGTGACCTGCAAAGGCTGGGGGCGGGCGGTCTGTGCCTCAACTGCAAAAACTGCACTTTCCCCAACTGCGGTTACGGCAGAGGGGCTGCCGGTTGACACCGGTTTTCCCGCCTCCCCCCGGTTAGCTACGCCCCGATTTCCTTGACCCCATGCGGGAAAACTGACAAGGTTGTCCTAACACAAAGATTCTGAGTCCTGAAGCGCTAAGATGACCCGCCCCGGAACGGGCGAGATAATGATGATGGACACAATGGAGTTGCGCTCACCGCGAGGGAAAGGGGCGGCGTTCGTGGCAATAGACAAGGTCAAAAAGTATTTTAAACGGTGGGGACTGGAAGAGAACATACGAGAGTTCAAGGTTTCCAGCGCCACGGTCGAATTGGCGGCACAAGCCCTGGGGTGCGAACCTGAAAGGATCGCCAAGACCCTGGCGTTCAGAGTCAAGAACCGGCCAGTTCTGATCGTGACCTCAGGAGACGCCCGGATCGATAACACCAAGTACAGAGCACACTTCCAGGCAAAAGCCAAGATGCTGCGACCTGACGAGGTGGAGTCTGCGGTTGGCCATGCAATTGGAGGAGTTTGCCCGTTCGGCGCAAATGAAGGAGTGCCCGTTTATCTCGATGTATCGTTGAGGCGCTTCTGTACCGTGTTCCCGGCATGTGGCAGCAGCAATAGCGCTATTGAACTTACAATCAGAGAATTGGAAAAGTACTCAAAGGCCACCGGCTGGGTGGATGTTTGCAGGGGCTGGAACATGC
>CAZYEC010000009.1:0-7648 GCA_964646385.1 uncultured Eubacteriales bacterium
AGAACTCACGAGGTTTGGGGTGTGCAAAAGCGGTGCATCTTTTAACGATTTGATTCGAGCGGTGCATTTTATCAATAGTTAGTTCCTTTGCCAAATCCAATGGATGAGATTGATACAAGAAGGCCCGCCGTTAGGGGGGTCTTTGTTGTTGAAGGGGTTTAGAACCGCATAGAGTGAGGGCTTTCGGGGCAATGGGGATAGCTTCGGGGGCCTTCACTTGCGTTTGGTAAATGATTTGATTGGGATTTTATACGTTGAGCATGTTGGCTATAGGTGAGATGCACACATCATCCGGTTAGGATTTAGGGTAATCGTTAAAAGGTGTAGGTATCGTTAAATTGTGTGGCAATCGTTGTGAGGCATAAATCACTACTGAAAAACATGGATGGTTTGAAGTCACAAGTTGAAACGTTATTTAGGGTGACCGGGGTGGTCTATCAGGGACGGACCGGCGGCATGGGGTTCACGGTGATGGACGTTGGTGGCAGTGGGTCGCTGAACAAAATGGGTGCAGCCGTCGCAGCGTAGTTGGTCGGCCCTTCCCGGCGTACTATTGTAATTGCGGTTAGGTTTGTGGTCCACGATTTTGGGCAGGTCTACGACATGATCGGTGGCTACTGCGGGGGTGCTGCTCTGCCCACCTGAGCGAAGCTGCGAGGTCAATTTTGGTGGTGGGGAGTTGATGCAACAGCAGGGATAAACTTGCCGACGGATAATTAGGAATTATTCGGGTGCCGGATAGGCAGGGCAACGGCCAAAGGGGTAATCTGGTGGCCAAGATGTGGATGATACGCAGGTGGGACAAATGCCCTGTCCCCTCGTTTCTATCCCTGTCCAGTTGGCCAATAGCGTTCAGGCGTTAATATAGGGAGGTTGCGTTATGCTCGAAGCATATGCCGGAGGCATCGACACAAACTTCAAGTTTTATAACGATACACCGCCAGGCAAAGACATCGATACATACAGCAAGACGCTGTGTCAGTATCACCGCCTACTCTGGAGCAAACCCCTCCCTGACGGAATCACTTTTGACTTAACGACAAGCAAATCCGCGCCGTATTCTTTGAATCACTTTTCTGAAAAGGGTGACCAGCGGTTTACGAGCGACAGTATTGTGCATACTTTTTCACGTTGGCAAAACCCTAAGATGGTACAGATAATTAAGAGCCTTGCCGAGGATGAGATGACGGCGTTTTACGACCTTGCGACAACAATAGCAGGGTACATAATCTTTCCTTGCAATATTGTGGACAAAAAGCCGACAATAAACGGAATCCGTGGAATGCACCCACGAATTCGTGACCGCTTTGACTTAACCCTTGAATGCATAAGACTGTGGTACAACCGAAAGAAAAGTCCGCTATTTGACCATTTGGAGCGGTATCGTCTGTTTTTTGAGTTGTTTGGTAATTTCGATGGATATATTGATTTTTTCCTGCTGAACGACTACCTGACAGAAAAAGATGAGGTTAGATTCTTTCTGCCATTCAAAGGCTTTGTGATCGACCCCATTCCGCATTCCGTAGAGGAATATATGGATTATAAGAAAGCAGTTATGGATATCGCGATCGCTCGAAAGAAGCGAATTGAAGATTTTGACAAGAAGCGAGGTGTTAAGGTTGACGCTATCGCTATGGTTTCCGTTCCTTGACTGGAAGGCCCCAAGCACTTATCCTAGGATTGCGTCAGTAAGTCGGGGCTTAGGGGGTACCTGTCGTGCCCGAAGCATTTGACGAGTCGGTAAGCAAAATTGAGCGTCTGTTAAGGCACGTGGCAATGATAATTAGAAGACGCGGAAGAGATATCCTGGCAGATTTCAACATTACCAATCCCCAGTTTAACGCTTTGTTGGCCCTGCGGGAAAACGACGGCATCACCATGGGTGAACTGTGCGACAAGCTGTTTCTCGCTTATTCCACGGCGACGGATCTCATCGATCGGATGGAGAAAAACGGCCTTTTGGAACGAAAACGCGATTCTCAGGACAGACGGGTGATTCGTCTCGCGATTACAAACAAAGGGAAGGTCGCGATCTCGGAAGTTGTGGCTGCCAGGCGCCGTTACGTAGCCTCTATCCTCGAACGGCTTTCGGTTGAGCAGCGTTCCCATTTGGCAGAGTCTTTGGACCGGTTGCACCTTTTGATGTTCAGCGAGAAAGTAAACCAGTAGGCAGCGTAAGTCTGTCTCTTCAGCCAAATCATGACAGACATCGAAAGTGAAACCGGGGGGTTTCGCCTGTGTTTGTGGAGTACATCGTTATCTTCGTGGCAAGAATTCTTGATGTGAGTCTGGCCACCGTAAGAATGCTTCTGGTCGTCCGGGGCAAAAAGTATCCGGCGGCCTTTATAGGTTTGATGGAGGCCAGCATTTACATCACGGCCTTGGGTCGCATTGTGAAAAACATCAGCGACCCTTGGAAAGTGCTGGCTTACGGGCTGGGGTTTGCCAGCGGCACTTTGCTTGGGAGTCTGCTGGAAGAAAAACTGGCCATTGGCCATGTGGCTCTTCAGGTCATCCCGGGCGAGGCGTCCGCAGAAGAGCTGTTGGTGGCCATGCGAACCATGGGTTACGGGGTCACGGTTTTGGAAGGTAAAGGTATGACAGGTCCCAAAATGGTCATGCTCGTTTCGGCTGACAGAAAAACCCTGCCTAGACTGACTTCTCTCATCGAGGAGTTTTCGCCCGGATGTTTTGTGACAGTGTTGGAAACCAGGGCTGTTCGTGGCGGGGTGATTCCGTACCGCAAGGTTAAGTGAGGGGATTGTGCGAGAGGTGGATACACATGCGCGTTGACGGCCGTGGCGCCGGTGATTTGAGGCCGCTCAGAATAACGCCCGGCTATCTCAAATATCCGGCGGGTTCCTGTCTCGTAGAGGCGGGGGACACTAGAGTTGTCTGTTCCGCCTCAGTTGAAGAAAGAGTGCCCCCATTTGTGCGTGGTACCTCGTCGGGCTGGTTGACGGCAGAGTATTCCATGCTGCCCGGGGCCACCCAGGAGAGAAGCCCCAGGGAAGTGTCAAGGGGCAAACCCGGGGGCCGGACGGTGGAGATTCAGCGTCTTATCGGCAGAAGTCTTAGAGCGGCCGTGGATCTCACCAAAGTTGGCGAGAGAACCTTCTGGATCGATTGCGATGTTTTGCAGGCGGACGGCGGCACCAGGACGGCGTCCATCACTGGTGGTTTTGTCGCACTTGTTCTGGCGCTGAATTCCATGGGCAAAAAAGAGAAGTGGCAAACTTTGCCCGTGCTGGATTACATAGCCGCCGTAAGCGTCGGAGTTTTGGGAGGGGTACCCCTGCTTGACTTGCGCTATGCGGAGGATTCAGCCGCCGAAGTGGACATGAATGTGGTCATGACGGGAGCGGGCAAGTTCATAGAGGTTCAAGGTACTGGCGAAGGCGCCCCTTTCAGCATGGCTGGACTCCAGCAGCTTCTGTCTTTGGCGGAAAAGGGAATAAGGTCTGTCATGAGCTTGCAACAAGAAGCTTTGGGGTCGGTTGCCGGCCTTATCGGCCACGCTCCTAGAATTTGAATTGGGACTGTGAGCAGTCTAAGAAGGGCTAATGGTGGGCAAAACAACGAGAGTGACGCTGGTTCTTGCAACTCATAACCCGGGCAAGGTCAGGGAGTTCCGCCGCCTGTTTGAAGATTTGTATCCGAGTTTGGAGATAGATCTAGCGGGGGCAGATTCGGCCGGGATTTCGGATATTGACGAGACCGGGAAAACGTTTTTGGAAAATGCCCGCCTAAAAGCAGTGTCAGCCTCAAAACAGTGCGGATATCTATGTTTGGGGGAGGATTCCGGTCTGGAAGTCGATCACCTGGGCGGAGCCCCGGGCGTGGAGTCTCACAGGTTCTCTTCAAGCGGGGATGACGGTGACAATAATCGTTTGCTTCTGGAGAAGCTAAAGGGTGTACCCCGGGAACGGAGGACCGCCAGGTATTGTTCTGCCATTGCGGTTTCTGACCCCGGCGGCAACATAATCGTCGACGCCCAGGGAACGGCGGAAGGGTTTATCGTAGCCAAGCCCTGCGGGACAAGGGGTTTCGGCTACGATCCCTTGTTCTTTTCTATAGAATTAGGCAAAACATTTGGCCAGGCCAGTGACCAAGAAAAAGATTCTGTGAGTCACAGGCGAAAGGCTCTTGAACGCCTTTTGAAAGAGGGTCTGTATGCTTATTGGAGTTCTTTCGGATACTCACGGTGATCTGAAACTCATTGATTCTTGTATCGCTTCTATGAAAGACTGCGGGCTTTTGATCCACGCCGGAGACTTTTACGAGGATTCGCAAAAAGCCGGCGCCATGCTTAACCTGAGGTCAGTAGGAGTTACAGGTAATTGCGATTACATGGTCAAAGGTCCTGCGGAAGAAATGGTTACATTGGAAAATAAAAAGATATACGTCACTCACGGTCATCTGTACCGGGTCAAAACAGACATGTCACCTCTTGTCCACCGGGCCAAGGCTCTTGGAGCTCAAGTGGCAGTGTTTGGACACACTCACATCCCCACGGTTTTCCGCAAGGATGGGGTCCTTTTTGTGAACCCCGGCAGCCTGCACAGGCCTCCACCCAAAGGTGCACCCACTTTCGCTTTGTTGGAAGTGACTAAATCCAAGTCGCCTCAAGCCAAGATAGTTGCGGTGAAGCGGGCTGTATGAAATCATCGATTTTGTATTATCCTGGAATGGCAGGGAAATCAGCCATGATCTATAATGGGGTACATCCGGGAGTGAACGACGAGGGCTTGGTGAAGTCAGTTCCCGCCTGAGTGATGTGGTGTAGCCTGAGAAAGGAAGGGTGAAGTCTTGACCAAGGTTCTTTTCGTCGGAAATCTTCCCTGGAGCGCGAGTGACGAGGAATTGAAAGACAGATTTGAGGAAGTGACGACGGTGTCCAGCGCGAGGGTCATAACGGACCGGGCCACCGGTAAGTCACGCGGGTTTGGGTTTGTGGAAGTTTCGGAGGATGCGGCTGAAAGCGTGATCGTGGCAATGGACCAAAGCGAGTGGGATGGAAGGCAGATAAGAGTGTCCGAAGCTCAGCCCCGTCAAGGCGGGGGCGACAGGCGCGGCGGCGGTGGTGGAGGGTTTCAAAGAAGGCGTTTTTAACTCACTGCAAGGATAAATAGGTTACTACAGCCCCCGCAGTTACCAAGCGACTGCGGGGAGGTTTTTGTGTTCCGTCGTTTAATAAAGAAAAGGCCGAAATTTGCAGGCGATTGGAGGAAAGTGCAAGGTGAGCAAAATCGTATTTGCCGCAGATTCCGATATGGTCCGTCACATCGCGTCACAGGATCCGGAATTTGGCCGGCTCGTTGATGCCGTGGGTGACGTCATGCTTTCTTACCGGCCCGACCCTTATGCGTCCCTTGTGCGATCCATAATTGGCCAGCAGGTTTCAGGAAATTCCGCGTCTGCCACCTGGGGTAGACTGTTGGCAGCATCGGACGGGCTTTCCCCGAAGGGCGTCTTATCTTTAGGTGACGAGGGGCTCCGAAAGGCCGGTCTATCAAGACAGAAGATATCCTACGTTAAGGATCTGAGCCAGAAAGTGCTGTTGGGGGAGATTGATCTTGACGGTCTGACAAAAGAGTCTGACGCGCAAGTAGTGGGCAGTCTGACCTGTGTTCGCGGGATCGGGATTTGGACCGCCCAGATGTTTTTGATTTTCACCCTCGGGCGTTTGGACGTGTTTGCTCCCTCGGACCTGGGGTTGAGAAAAGGGATCAAATGGCTTTACGGGTTGCCGGAATTACCAAAAGAAAGGGAAGCGGCTCAATTTGCTCTACTGTGGCAACCTTACCGGACAGTGGCCTCCCTGTACCTTTGGCAGGTGGTGACCAGGCGGCTGGGTTGAAGTTTGAGTGGTCATGCGTGAAGGTTGTGACAAGAAGCCTCAACTTGGGATCGGGTCAAAGTAACGCAGTCAGCCGGGGCGGCGTATTCTGTTATGTTAACTTGACCAGATCTGCAACTGGACTTTCAGTTGTTTTGGGAGGGACATCACATGGCAAGAGGACTCGACACTGCCACTCCTTGTTCCCAATCAACGATAGATGCCATCATTCAAGCAGGTTACGCTTTCGTTGCCCGTTATTATTGCACAGGTGGATTGTGGAAGAGGTTGGGATGGGAAGAGGCCCTGAGGTTGTCACACTCCGGCATCGGGATCGTGAGCGTGTTCCAGAACTACAACGATGCCCCTGATAGGTTCAGCGCTTCTTTGGGCAAGGGCCACGCGGAAGCCGCTCAAGAATATGCCCGCAAAGTGATTGGCCAGCCGAAGAATACTCCAATTTACTTCGCCGTCGATTTTGATGCATCGGACGCCGAAATTAAGGGGGTAGTTACAGACTATTTCAAAGCCGTCAAACGGGTTTTTTCCGACAGGAGGCTGTACAAAGTCGGCGTGTACGGATCTGGGGCAGTCTGCGGGTATTTGAAGGATGATGCGGACCTGGCGGAGTATTCTTGGTTATCCATGTCTACCGGGTGGCGGGGCTACCGGGCCTACAACAACCGGAAAAGATGGAACTTGAAACAGATTAGGGCCATTACCATAGCCGAGGTGGAATTTGACACCAACGAAGAAGGTCTGCGCGGCAGCGGCAGCTGGAGGGTTAGGCAGGGCACAGGTTGGCCAAAAAGCGAGGATTGAACATGAAACTCAGGATCGTTACGCTTTCTTACAATACCGAAGGCAAGGGCACTGGGGGAGCATCGGGGCCTGTCGCTTTGCTACGAGCGGGGCTTTCAGAACGGCTGAACGAGGGCGGCCATACCGTACTTCAACCTTGGGCGGTTCAACTGAAGCTCGAAGAAGAATCCCAGTACGGCGGGTGGAATCGTGTTGCTGTGGCCAACGGGCATCTTTCAAAGTTAATCGCTTCCGCCCGGGACGAGGGTTCTTTCGTGCTTGCTTTGCTAGCCGATTGCAACGGTATTTTGGGGGTATTGGGGGGATTGCAGCGCGGTGAGCAAATGAGTTGCCCATCTGCGGGATGCGTGGGGCTTGCCGGGCCGGCAGACAGCGGTAAGGCACCTACCCGGCCTTGTCGGGTGGGTTTCGTATATGTTGACGCACACGGGGACTACAACACGCCGGACACGAGTCCTTCCGGGATGCTCGGAGGAATGCCGGTGGCCGTTGCCGCGGGCAAGTGCCTGCCACGCCTCAGAAGGCGAAGCGGTATGTTGGCACCAATCTGTCATGGGGACATCCTTTTGGCCGGAATGAGGGATTTGGACGACTTGGAAAGAGATGCGATTTCAGAAGACGAATTGGCTGTTGTGAGGGAAACAGATCTGCAAGGCAGGAGCCGGGCTTTGAATGAGGCGTTGCAAAGGCTTTCTTGTAACGTGGAGGTGCTTTGCGTTCACGTGGATTTGGACATTCTCGATCCCGCTGTGGCGCCCGCTGCCGGTTTGCCATCCTCTGGTGGGCTTACGGGGGAAGAGTTGGGACAAGCACTGTCTTTCATGCTGGCAGACGAAAAAGTGGGCGTCTTGTCGGTAGCCTCCTACCGCGCCGACAAGGACCAAGAAGGCGGGACTCTTGAGCAAGTAATGAGGGCTCTTTTGCTGGCCATAGGGGAGGCAAAGGTCAAATAATTTCGTAGCGGCACCGGGTTTCCAGAGATTCCGC
>CAZYEC010000009.1:7748-20964 GCA_964646385.1 uncultured Eubacteriales bacterium
GGGGAGGCAAAGGTCAAATAATTTCGTAGCGGCACCGGGTTTCCAGAGATTCCGCTATGTTCCTTTTGTAGAAGCGACAAGGGAGACCGACCAATTCTACGGGCGTCCAAATAAGGTCGGGGAAATCTCCTGCGAGTTCGGACCCTTCGCAGGCCGATTTCCGATTCATCGATGGTATCTAGTTGTTCTTCACCGGTTTCGGGCCGCCCTTTAGGCCGTCTCGCTTTTCCCCGTGATATGGGCGTCGGGCTCGAACCCTTCGGGATACTCTTCTTCAACGGTGAGCTTCATCTCTTTTGCTTTCTGAATGTAGGTTCGGGACCAATGCTGTGGGCCCTTACCTGGAATGGAATTTTCAATTGTGTGGATGGGGGGTTAGGTTCCGCATGCCCTTATGAGCATTGCAACAAACTCAGCCCTGGTAAGAAAACCGTCAGGGTCGAAAAGATCAGTGGTTTTGCCTTTAACGATGTTGCGTCGGTGCAGCATCAGCACATGAGGGTCGCCCCAGCCGTGTTCGCCCGTAACATCTTTGAACGGGCGTTCTTCAGGCATTTTCGGGTCCGGGCGCCGAAAATCCTTATCGGCTCTCAAACCTGTAATGGTGAAAGAGGCTGACATTGAGCCTTTGGAGGTTTTCAGCACCACAACGTAAGCACCTGGTTGGACCTGATTGCCCTCATTATCCTTTTGATCCCATGTCCAGGTTATTTCTTTCCCGGGCTCAAGGTAAATCATCACTGTAATGGAGATTGGGGAGAATACCGGGCTCCCATCGTGTTTGAAGATTTGCCAAGGCGCTCCACATGACAGGGTAACGATGGATTCCGTATTGTTGGCAAGGGTAAAGGTGACCTTTTGTGTGGGGCCGAACACCTGTTTACTGACCTTGAAGGTGGCACCTTCCTGAGCATTGCCGACTGTAATGGGGCGCAAAGCTGCGGCAAATCCGGTTTTTTGGGCTATGATGAAAAACTCGCCCGGCTCGTCCAGAGTTGTGTGCAGCTCTCCTTTCTCATCGGTGGTGCCCAAGACTTTGGCCCTGAATTTAGCAGCTTCCTGTTTGGATGAGCCATCGTTTTGGCCTGAAAAGTAGAATCCTGCCTGGTGTCTTGTCGTCAAGAGCACTTCCGCGTCTCCCACAGGCGTTTCGTCTCGCTTGTCTGCAAGCCCAATGGTAAACTCTTCACCTGTGCGTACTGTGGTCTGGATTATCATTTCCATGAGGTTTGGTGCGGGGCGGCTCATATGCGATGGCGAGGCAAAAACGAAAGACGGAAGCATTGCGCAAACCACGAAAGCCGCGGACATTGCTAACAAAAACACGTATTTCACAGGTAAAAGACCTCCTTTGAGGATGTTTTCGGATTTCGGCTATCCGGCGCACAATGGACGATGAACAACTGACGGCAATGCCTAACGATGAACGTTTAGCGACGAGAAACTGACAGCGGCCGATCGGCTCCGTTCTGTTGCCACTGCAACGTAACCTTCTGCCATTTTTGCCCGTGTCGTTTTCGGTTATTCTTATGACCGTCTGAAGAGCCATTTTGTTCCTAATGACACCGTCATAGTAAGGAGGCGTTGTTCTTGGGCTACTTGGTGATGTTAAATGTATGTCCCGCAGCAGTACGGCCCGCCATGTCTGTTTTTAACAACAGGATAATGCGGTCAGCCCAAACTAATTCAACCGGTAAAACGTCTTAAGGGTGTATTACGAAATGGAAGGGCCTGTGATGAATAAACGAAGCAATCGTGATGTGATTACAGCCTTCATCTTGCAGAACCAAGACAGACTTTACAGGTTCGCCTACAGCTATGTGCGAGACAGGGAGGATGCTCTGGACATAGTCCAGGATTCTATCTGTAAAGCCTTATCGTCGGAAAAGTCTCTTAGCAGCTCCACCGCCGTGAAAACTTGGTGTTACAGGATTGTCGCCAATTGCGCGATTGATTTTCTCCGGACGCGGAGAAACAGTCTATACCTTGAAGCAGACAAGGTGGAGACCGGTTGTGACAAATACCTGGATTTCGATCTGCAAACAGCCATCGCGAGCCTTTCCACCAGGAACAAGACCATCGTTATCCTTCGTTTTTACGAGGACATGAAGATTGAGGAAATTGCGAGAATCGTGGGCGAGAATCCTAACACTGTGAAGACAGCGCTTTATTCCTCACTTCGAAAACTGAGGGTGCAGCTGGATGACCCTGAAAATCGTCAACTGTTTGGCCCCGAGGAGGCGGTTCCCCTTGGACGAGTTGGAGCGATTGAAACGTGAGTACCAGACAGTGCCTGTCCCGGACCAATTGGGACTTCTGGTCGAAAGCACGTTGAGGAGGCAAAACCAAAAGATGAAGAGAAGTAGAGTGTTTCGAGATTCCATCATTGCTGCCGCTGCCATGTTATCGATTTTGGTGGCTGTCGTGAACCTTAGCCCTGCGTCTGCCAGTGCTATGGAGCGCATACCGGTGCTCAAGAATTTGGTGCGAATTGTGACGTTCGCCAGGCTGTCCTACCAAGAGGGGGGCAGAGGCGCAGAGGTGGGTGTTCCAGAGATTCGAGGTTTGCAAAACGAGGAGTTGGCGGCGCTTCTGAATGAGGAATACGTCAAAAGAAACACGGAATTATTTGGCAAGTTTGTGGAGGGATATGGTGAAGATGAATGGAATCCCTTGTTCCTAATGACCAATTTCAACGTCAAAACGAGCACCGATGAGATCTTCGTGGTGGAAAACACTGTGGTCGAGATCGGCGCTTCAGCGAAAGAGTCTGTCCGCTACGACAATATTGACCTCAGAAATCAGATGATCATCACTTTGCCCAGCCTTTTCAAAGACGACGGCTATGTCGAAATCATAAGTGAGAACGTGAAGACTCAGATGCGGGAAAAGGCGAACCCAGAGGAAGGCATCGTCTATTTTATCAAAGGAGAACCCCCGGTAGACGACGGGTTCGACAAAATCGACCCAGAGCAGATATTTTACATCAATTCAGATTCCGAGCTGGTAATCGTATTCAACGAATATGATGTGGCTCCGGGCTGCATGGGAATAGTGGAATTCGTTATCCCCACCGAGGTAATTCAAGACCTGCTGGTCAGCAACGCATATGTTAAGTAAGCGAGGTGTGCGGCCGTTTTTGAAAGAAGCCTCCCCGGCAAGTACCGGGGAGGTTATTCATGCAAAAGGGTTTGACAGACTCCCGCCGTGCGGGCGCGGTTGTGCGTGCCGGACCATTATGCTAAAATTAGTCTTGGCGGTCGGGCTGTGGCGCAGTTTGGGAGCGCGCTTGAATGGGGTTCAAGAGGCCGTAGGTTCAAATCCTATCAGCCCGACCAGTTAACCCCCAGGTAGAAGCCACGGACTGGTAGGAACGCGAAACTGTGAAAACTCACTGCATATTCTTTTGGCCCTTTTTTCCCGGCACGCGGGTTTTTGGTGAGAACTGGGAAGGTAAAAAGCGGATCTGATTGGCAGGTTCTGGAAACGAGGTGCCCGCACGACAATTAGTCTGCTGTCAGAGCGCCAGTAGGGTTCGGTATTTCTTCCTTGTTTATGCGGTTCATCCGGCAGAAATGCTGTAGAAATTGTTCTGCAGATTCCTCATCCTGAGATTCTTTCCGCAAGGCAACAACATCTTTAAGAATTTGCGCCATCCACATGTTGTCGAAATAGCGGTGCCGTCCCGTGTTCCAAGTTGTCTTGTGAGGGTATCTTTCGTTAATGTAGTAGTTCCAAAAAAGCAGCTTTTCCGATTCTTGCGCTGAAAGCCGAAGCCTGTACTTGGGATGCGCGGGGACATAACCGTCTTCACAGCGTTTCGGCGAAAAGTTTTCGCTAACCATGAAAGCTCCTAAAATCCGTCGTTTTGTCTCAGGAATATCGCATTCTCTCGCTGTTAGCAGACAAGCGCTATTTTGGCTTATTTGGGCCAAACGTTTTGGGCGCCCTTTCTTTGGGCCGCTTTCTATTACGCCTGTGAAAACAGACCAGTTTGTAAAAATGCTGTCCTGTTCCTGGGTTTCGCACCAGAACACCGACTGAGAGCGCGGATGCAACCTGCAGATTCTGCGCTTCTTTGCGAGCCTTTCCCGTTGCAGACGCTTGCGCTCTTTCTCTTGAAGGATCTTGAGTTTTTGTTGTTGCCGAATCTGTCTTTCAGATTCCTGCTTGCTTTTTTGCACCAGCTTGCCTACAGCAGCAGCAGTTTTTTTGTCCACCAGCTTGAGGTAAGTTCCAAATGCGTCTGGGAAAATGAACATTTTTTTGCCCAACGAAGAAAAACCGATTTCTACATACGAATCGTCGCACTTGACAACGATCCCCTCACCAAAGACTTTGTGCACTACCAGTTTGTTAATTAAGTCGATTTGTCTATACTCCCTTTATACTAATCTCAGGTACCTTGATTTCTCTAAACCACCACCATTATAGCAATTGCCGACGGTCTATTCAAATATTGGCAACGTTATCGCAATATTCCGTAAATACGGCGCACAAATCATAGACCTGATTCTTTCTGATGGAGGCCGCCTCAAAAAACTCACACCCACTCAGACACCGAAGGACTGCTCGCGGAGAACAACCAAACGGTGAGCTTCGCTTAACCAAACATAACACTGGCCAATTTTGGTACGATAACGCCGATAGAAGGGAAGCCACTGAACCAACGCCGGCGGAGGGGATCCAGTGTCATCACATTTCAGATGGGTAGACTTTTCAGAAGAAGACCGTCAGAAAATGATGGATGTTATCCACATGTTCGCCGAACAAGAAGCCCGTGACGAGTTGGGAATAGGGATTGTGCGCGATGCTTTTGCCGACTTTTTGTTCCCAGGCACAAGCACCATCCAGACTAGGGCGAAATACTTCCTGTTCATACCCTGGATATACAAAGCCATAGAACAAAGAAGGGTGCCTTCGTCCAAGGTCGGTCGCGTTGCTCGCAGAGAAGAAGTCAGGCTGATTCACGCCTTGTTGGCCACAGGAGACACAGAGGGCGTGATCGGCCAGGAAGCAAAAGAGGGTCTCCAACGGCTTCCAAGTGCTATCTACTGGAATGGGCTCAGAACATGGGGCATCCAGTACTGCCCGGACTCCCGGGAGCAGTATCATCGAGGTCTGGATTCTCTGTACCGCAAACGCCGCAACCCTTTGAAAGGCGATGACGGTGAGCCGGTTGATGACGGATCGCTCGCCACATGGCATCCTGGCCTCCCAGATCAGCCAGAAGGATTCCCGCAAACAGCCTCCATTGAACTCACGCCCGGCGAGGCCCAGTACCTGCAGGAAAGAATCATCACGACTCATTCCGATACGCTACTTGCTCGCCTCACTTGCTGGCCGCAGCACGAGGATTGCAGATTTCTGTGGGAGCACCCTATTATTCCCTCGCTGCCTAACTCGCTTCAGGGGGCTATCGCGCATGGGCGCAACTTCTCCGAGGTCATGTGGGGCGCCTCCCTTTTGTATAACCTGTTGCTCGCCAGAGCGTTGCCCAACGGCGAGCTGGAAGCGGATTATCTGGCCAGTCTGGCGGAATGGATCGAACTGGTCAAGGCCAGAGAGAGTGAACTCCGCCGGTGGGTTTCAGCAAAAGGGTTCTGGGGCAGCCCTGCGCTTAAGGGTGCTCGGATACCCGAAAGAACCCGGTCGTTTGTGGACGCGTGGCTATCACTGGTGCTCGGTTTTGGGGCAACGGTATCGTCCATCGCTTCGAACCGTGCGGCGGTCAATTTGATCAAGGCTCGCGAGTACATGCTTAAACGTGGCCGGGCCAGGCTTCACAACCGCCGGGCTCTGGACAGGTGGGGAGGTAGCGCCGGCGCTGCCCGGTTGGACTACAGATGGCCCAACGTCAAGACTATTCTCAAGGATATCTACGATGGAACAGTGGGGGGGGCAGGTCTTGCTCAGAACTAACTACCGTTCCCTTTACCTGAACGAATTGCGCCCTCCTGAAGGGTATCACCTGGACAAGGCGCTTGCGACCACTTACACTTTAGACCTTTTGTCTTTGCTGATGGCGCCTTTATCTATGGTCTTCTACGAGGCTGAGAGTTCATCGGTGGCCCTAAAGGACCCAACGGCTGTACTGGAAGCGTTAAGGCGGGTTGCCGGCCGATTGGCAGTCTTCACGCAGCAGGGCCGTATCGCGATCCCGGGTGCGTCAAGCTTGCTCTTTAGTTACCTGGAAGCGGCGGTAGTGGAAGTGCGACCACGGAACAAGAAGGCGGTTTTCCACCCCAAGACATGGCTCTTGCGTTTTGCTGGGGATGGGTTGCCCACCACATACAGATTTCTATGCCTTTCGCGAAACCTTACGTTCGATAAGTCTTGGGATACTGTGCTGTGCTTGGAAGGAACGGTTCTTGACAGGCGCATCGGCATCGATCGCAATCGTCCGTTGGTCGACTTCGTGCGTTCGTTGCCGGGGTTCGCCGTAAGGGATGTTCCGTCGGTTGTAACCCAAATGGTGGATCAAGTCGCCGGTGAAGTCTCCAAGGTACGGTTTGAATCCCCTGCAGGGTTCAACGAAAACTACACCTTCAAGCCCGTCGGCATCCCCGGTCACAGGCGCCCGTTCTTCCCTATTGCTGGGAAAAGGACGCTCGTCTTGTCGCCGTTTCTTTCTGAGAACGCGTTGCGGCCCCTAGCGACACAGGGAAAGGATAACGTTCTCATATCGCGGGCTGAAAGCCTGGACGGAATTTCGGACAAAGCTCTTGAGGCAATGATGACAAGAACCTCCGTATACGCCATGGAAGAGAGAGCACAAAGGCCAGAGGAAACCGATTCCGACTCTGCGCCACCGGAAGAAGGGCCATGGCAGCAGATACCCTGTGCTGGCGAAGGCGTTGGCGAGGTGTCGGGTGCAGATGCCGACTTGTCGGGTCTCCACGCCAAGATGTACATCGCTGAGGAGGGGTGGGAAGCGAGGCTTCTTACGGGTTCCGGAAACGCCACAGCGGCCGCTAATACCGGGGGCAATGTCGAGTTTTTGGTAGAGCTGACGGGGCAGCGGGCACAAATGGGGATTGACCGGTTCATGGGTTCCGAGTCAGACAAGAACTCGTTCAGGAACTTGCTTGTGCCCTATAGCAGGACTTCGCGCGCGAGCGAAGATGATGGTGTGAGACAGGAGTTGGAGGATGCTCTCGATCTGGCCAGGCAAGCGATTGCCGAATCCGGCCTGTGCTTGGATGCAGTTGCCGGGGGGGCCGATCTTTACTCGTTGACCCTGTCTGGTCGTGTCGAACCCGCCATCGGTTTTCCCGCCCTTGTGACCGGCAGTTGTTTCCCGATATCCATCGGAGATAACGCCGCAAAACCCTTGGAAGCACTACTGGCAGGGCAACTGATATCGTTTCAGGACATGTCATTGGCAAGTCTTACCGGCTTTATAGCGTTCAGGTTGACAGCGTCAGTACAAAAGCGTTCAATGAGGACTTCTTTTGTCATGAATCTGCCCGTTTGCGGGATGCCGGAAGGCAGAGAACGCCGGGTACTTGAAGCCATGATTTCTGACGAAGGCCGGTTCATCCGGTACCTGCTTTTCCTTCTGGCGGACCAAAGCGATCCTCTGGCGCTGGGGCGGCTTTTGGCCGGTTCCCCAGCCGTGGCGGGAAATGGCGCGGCTCAGGAGCGACAACACCTGCCCCTTCTTGAGGAACTGGTGAGGGCGTTCAGCAGGAACCCCGACCGCCTGGACCGCATCGGTCAGTTAGTCCAGGATTTGAGGCAGTCGGACCAAGGCCGATCGGTCTTGCCTGAGGGTTTCGAGGGAATCTGGGATGTTATTATGTCCGCAAGGGGCGAGGGGGGCGCCAAATGAACAGCCAAGGACGGCCGGACGTGGAAAAGGTTCTGTCCGGGCTCAAGGATTTCCAGCGTCGCACGGTCGACTACGTGTATCGCCGTCTGTATGAGGATTGCGACCCCGTTGACCGATTTCTAATAGCCGATGAGGTCGGGTTGGGTAAGACGCTTGTGGCCAAAGGAGTCGTAGCGAAGGCCGTTGACAGCCTGTGGGAGCGCGACGGCCACAGGATCGACATCGTCTACATATGTAGCAACGGCGACATCGCTCGGCAGAACATCAACAGGCTTAGCTTCTTACCGGAGCCCCCTGCGAAGGTAGACAGACTGACACTGCTCCCCAGGACCGTAAAAAACCTCAGAAACCGCCGCCTGAATTTCGTATCGTTCACGCCCGGTACGTCGTTTACAGTGAATAGCCGTTCGGGGACAGCCGAGGAGAGAGCGCTGCTTTACTGGATGCTTAGGACGGAGTGGGGGTTTGGAAACTCATCAGGTCCCAAGAACCTGCTTCAGTGCGGCGTTGTCAGAGCTGATAATTGGCGAAATCGGCTTGAGCAGTTTGATGTGGGCTCAATCGATAGCGATTTGGCTGAAGCCTTTCTTAGAGCCTTAGGGTGTTGTCCTAAAGTTAGGCAGGGATTTGAGGAGTTGGCTTATCGCTTCCGGTATGCCCGAAGGCGCATCCCGCCTGAGGACGCGGAGGCGCGACTGCAAATGGTCGGTAAGCTTAGGGCCATCTTGGCCAGAAGCTGCGCAAGTTCTCTTGAGCCGGATCTTGTGATCTTAGACGAATTCCAGCGCTTCAAGGATCTTCTGGACGGGGACGATGATGGTGCTCGCCTTGCCCAGGAATTTTTCAAGTACCCCGGGGCCAAGACTATATTGCTGTCAGCCACTCCCTACAAGATGTACACCATGTACCACGAGTCAGACAGCGAAAACCACTACGAGGATTTCATCCGCACTGCCAAGTTCCTTTTCGGTTCAGAACAGAAAACCGCCGAATTTGAGGGTCACCTGGCCAGTTACAGGCGAGGGCTTCTGCAACTGGGCTCCCAAGGCACGAGTGGACTTGAGGAGCCGAAGGCGCGCATGGAAAACGCACTTCGCAAAGTAATGGTCAGGACCGAGCGAGTCAGGTTTACCAAACGAGGCGACGGCATGGTCCAGGAAGTGGACGATTTGGAGGGCTTGTCCGCGGCTGATCTTACCTCGTTCGCGCTCGTTGACCGAATAGCACGACAGTTAGGTTCTAACGATGTGGTCGAATATTGGAAGTCTTCGCCGTACCTTCTCAACATGATGGATAAAAGGGCGTACAAGCTGAAAAGGGACCTAACCGCGGTCCTTGGCCCAACGGTTGGCCGAGTCGGTTTTTCATCTCGGGTCAACTCCGGCAGGGGCGGTCATCCGGGACAGGAGATTCGACAGGCCATGGCCGATTCGGGCGAGTCCACCCTTTTGTCTTATGGGCCTATCTCTCGCTATAGTCGGCTCAAACACGCCAACGCCAAACTCCGGATCCTCATGGACAATGTGATTGGCAAGGGCGCCTGGCAGTTCCTGTGGGTGCCCGCCTCCATGCCGTACTACTCTGTCGGCAGTGGCCCTTACTCCGATGAGCGGGCTTGCGACTTCACAAAGGCTCTTGTCTTCTCGTCATGGCAGGTGGTACCCAAGGCGATTTCGGTGCTCTGCAGCTACGAGGCGGAACGCCGGATGATCGCCCGGAGCGGTCCGTTGGCGCTGTACGCCGACGAATGGAGAAGACGGAGGCCGCTTCTTCGTTTCTCGCTTGACGCCGAACGCAGGCCCGGCGGGATGTCAGCCTTGACGCTGCTTTACCCATGCTTGACTTTGGCGAGGAAGATCGATCCTTTGCTCATATCCGCACTGATAGCCGGTGCTGACGGGCAGCCACCCGATATTCAAGAAGTGGCAGATGCAGTTGGGTGGGAAGTTGAGGACCTGCTGAAGCCGGTATTCGCGAAATACGCCAAGTCCGATGAGCCTGAAGACCCAAAGTGGTACTGGGCTGCCCTGGCCCTACTGGATCACCTGTATTTTGGGGAGAGCACACTGCCTTGGGCGGACGGTTCTTGCGGATCAGAATCTTGGTCAAGCCTTGTGCTTTCTGGTTCACGGTCAAATACTGACGATGACGAAGATGTTTCTGACGATACTAACTTTGTACTCCATACTCGCCTGTTCTGCGAGTATTTGAAGGGGGACGGCAAAGGACTTGGCAGACCGCCTCAAGACCTAATTCAAGTGCTTGCGCGTATAGCCATTGCCTCACCGGCTGTGGCGGCCGCCAGGGCTTTGGGCCGAATCGCCTATCATGGCGGCGGTACCCAAGGCGCTGATTTGATGACCAACTCGCTCTTGCGAGCCGCGGGGAAAGTGGCCTTCGGCTTCAGGACAATGTTCAACCTTCCCGAGACCATGGCACTCCTGCGCGGCAACTCCACAGCTCGCTCCAAACAAGACGATTCCGCGTATTGGCAGTTGGTACTGGAATACTGCGCCTTAGGCAGCCTGCAGTCGGTGATGGACGAGTATTGTCACATTCTCTATGAATCCCTGGGCCTTATCGGGCGGGAGCCCAGTACGGCAATTGACGAGATAAGTAAAGAAATAAGCGAGGCTCTGTCCATTAGGACTGTGCCCTTGACGTTCGATGAATTTCAGTCAACGCCCGGCAAAGGGGATGTGCGCCTAATCGATAGGCGAGTGCGATGCCGGTTCGCTTTGCGGTTTGGAGACGCGCGAAACGTGGAGAACAAAACAGAGACACGCGCGGAACAGGTGCGCAGGGCGTTCAACTCCCCTTTCCGCCCGTTCATCTTGGCCACCACGTCAGTAGGGCAGGAAGGGCTGGATTTCCACCAGTACTGCCACGACGTGTACCACTGGAACCTTCCGTCAAACCCGGTGGATCTGGAACAGCGGGAAGGACGAATTCACAGGTACAAAGGCCACGTGATAAGGCGGAACGTAGCCAAAGCCTTTGGGGCCCGTGTCATAGAGGCCTGTGGGGTTGGTGACCCCGGCGATCCATGGGAGCGAATGTTTGATCTGGCCAGGGATTCGCGGAACCCTAAGTCAACCGACCTTGAGCCATATTGGGTGTGTGAGGTGGAAGGCGGCCATAGGGTTCGCCGGCATATACCTGCCATGCCGCTAAGCAGGGAGTTGGGCCAGATAGAAGCCTTAAAGAAAACTCTAGTGGCCTACAGGATGGTGTTTGGCCAGCCTCGCCAGGAGGATTTGGTGGAATACCTCAGCTCAAGGGCCGGTGTGACCATTGATAGGGACACTTTGGACAGGCTGAGGGTGGACTTGGGGCCGAGGTGAGGGACTTCAAACGCATGCCCTTCCTTTTTGTCTGCACGCCTGCGTGGCGCAACTGCTTTGAACAGGGCATTTTTTGTGAAACGTGCAAAAAGGCGATTTCAGTAGTTGGCTGAGCATGGCGCCTACGCAACGACCAAGTGCGGTCGGAGGCAAAGGCATTGTAGCCTTTTTTGACCGCAAAAGGTATTAGTGGCGAAAGGGTGACTTGAAGGGTGGCGCTAATCGTTGCGTACGGGCGATTGCGTGAACGAGATCATTGAACGGTACTCAAGCATGGTTTACCGCCTTGCTTTTTCCCAAACCAGGTCCAAGAGTCACGCCGACGATGTGTTTCAAGAAGTCTTTTTGCGGTACGTAAGAAAGCATCCTGACTTTTCGAATGAAGAACACAGGAAGGCGTGGATCATTCGCGTGACCATCAATTGTTGCAAGAAACTTTTAGCTTCTGCATGGTTCAGGCGAGTTGTTTCTTCTGACGGGTTCAAAGACCTGGATATTTACGGTAATTTTCAAGAAAATACGCCCTTTGAAACACCCGAGGAAACCAACTTGCACTTTGCGCTCAAAAAGCTGCCTCCCAAATATCGCGCTGTAATTCACCTTTTCTACTATGAAGAAATGTCTGTTGCCGAGATTGGCGGTGCGTTGAACCTTAAGCCTTCCACTGTGCGGACGCAGCTGACGAGGGCGCGCTCAATGCTTAGGGAAAACTTGGAAGGGGTGTAACAGTGGCCAAAGAAGTTTACAAGCAGATGCATAATCGGATAGAGCCTCACCGCGACTTGATTCAGCGAACCAAAATGTCGGTGAAAAACGAACTGGCAAAGTGTTCCGTACCCCGACGCGGGTTTGTCAGATGGCCGGCGGCGCTCATTGCCATTTGTCTTTGCTTGGCCATTACCGTACCGGTAGCAGGCGCAACCGTTCCGGCATTCAATGACCTGCTTTACTTTGTGGCGCCTGAGGTTGCGCAGTTTTTGCGGCCTGTAGAGATGTTCTCTGCCGATCAGGGCATCGAGATGAAAGTCATTGCTGTGATGAACGATGACGAAGATTGCGTGGTCTACCTTACCTTGCGAGATTCGACGGGTAACAGAGTAGACCAAACGGTTGATCTCTACAATTATGGTGTGCGGGGTTGCACGTGTTTCACACACCGGTTGCTTCATTACAATGAGGACACGCGCACTGCAACAATTTGCCTGATGGGCGGCGGTGGCAGACGGCTTAGCGGCAAAAAAGTTACGGTGCAGGTGGACTCGTTCTTGAGCAACAAAGTCGTCCATGCCGGCATGCCTTTGGACATAGGTGTGCAGGAGGCCGGGGAATGCCCCTCTCCGGCAACGATGGAGCTTGCTTCGCGCAATGTTTTAGGTGGCGCCCGCAGCGGAGACGGGCGTGTTCCCGGTTGGAGGGAGGGGGCAATTGTTGTCCTAAGACCCGGAAATCAACCGGTGGCTACAGCGAAAGACATTGACTTTGTCTCCGTTTCCGCCGTTGGACATATAGGCGGATTGCTCCATGTTCAGACGGTGTGGAACCCGAGCGTTGACAATCACGGGGACATCTATTTTGTCGGTGAGGACGGAACAACGGTGATGAGCTGCGGGAATCTATGTTTCGTTCTTGATGAAGACAGAAGTGCTGCGCCTTACGGTACGAAATTCGTGGAGTATGCTTTTGAGATTCCTGAGTCGGACCTTTCCAAATACGCGGCTTACGGGGACTTTACCGAGAACAAATGCTACACACAAGGGAATTGGAAGGTCACTTTCAAAATGGATCCCGTCGACGACCAGAAAATCATCAAAACAAACGTTTGTGTAAATGGTTTCGTTGTGGACAAAATTGGCGTGTCGCTTTTGGGAGTGGACCTGGAAAGCCAGGATATTCAGATTGGAGATATGGATTTACAGCTTTTAATGACAAATGGAGAGGTCATAGATTTTGGTTTCGCCCGGTTCGTTGTCGAGGGCAAGACCGTCAGGGCAAAGTATTTCCCGAACAATCCAATCGTTTTGGAGCAAATCAGTGCGAT
>CAZYEC010000009.1:21064-42515 GCA_964646385.1 uncultured Eubacteriales bacterium
TCAGGGCAAAGTATTTCCCGAACAATCCAATCGTTTTGGAGCAAATCAGTGCGATTAGAATCAATGATGTTCTTGTTCCAATAGAATAACGGCGATACGTATTTTGGGGCACACCCTCTGTCCGGTGTGCCCCAGCCAGTCAAAGCGTGGATTAACCGGGCCATTGTGACCGAAGAATCTGATAGGCATACGTTTGTCAACAAAGGCACGGGAAGATGTTAGTTGCAGGATTATCCTCCTCCAGCCGTGAAACTCAACACAGTCACTTGTCGCTCATTTTTGTCAATCACAATTTCGGTATGAAGGTCTGCTGTCCGACCTTTTTTTAAAGTGTGCCCATGCACCCATTTCCCACATAAGGGCTCCACAATATGTGTGTTGGTGTTTTCTTGGAAGGGGGCAGGCCAGTGTTTGACAGACTGAGCAATAGTGAACTTGGCAGCACTCTGGACAAACTTGCCAACAGGGCGGCAACCTTGTGACTCCCGACTGGCCCTGGCGCCCGGGTAACTGACCTGGTGCCAAACAGACAGCCTTGACGGTTTTACACCAAACGGCTGAGAACAGACTTCATTTGGGGAGCTTCACGCTCCCCGCTTTTGTTTTGCTGCGAAACTCTTGACCGCAAGCCAGTAAACACCAAGGCCGCGGCTTTGAACCGCGGCCCTTAGGATTTACAGATTTGAATGTCACCCGGCTTTTAGTTACAAACCCTCACTCTTTCCATTCATAGTAGTACTTGAAGCCATACCCGTTGCCCAAACTGACTATTATAGCCTTTTTGGCTCCGGGCCGGCCTTCAACGAATTTCTTCATCTGCACGGGTCCTTGATAGTTCTGAACGCCGTTCTTAGCGTCGAGGCTCAAGAAGTCAACACAACTTGCTGTCCCAGCGCCCGGGCCGATGGTGTCAGCATCAAAGTAAACGCTAAGCGGGTTAAGCCCCCAAGTTGACTCGGCAGTGCGATCCACATCTACGATCGGTCTGTCTTCGGGCCCGAAGTAGCCGGGGGGATCGGTCCATCTGTTGACGGAGGAACCGCTGGCGATGAGGTCCCCGTTTTCGTAGGTGCGCCACACTTTTACTGTGAAATCATTTTTGTCTCCGGTGCCTTCAAGATAGTCAAAAATGTAACCTGTTGTAGCCAACACACGGCCCTTTCTCCCACCCACCAAGGACACGTCCACGGAAGACATGATGTATTCCCAATCGGTCATGTACCAGCCCGGCTTTGGGGACAGGGCGAACTTGCCTTCTTCGTAAATCAACGGTGTGGCAACGGTGTCCCCTTCGTGAATCGCAAAAGTCAGCACTTCCTGAATGCCCCGTCCGCGGATGATGACTTTGTAGTCTCCCAAAGGCCAGCCATCATCGGGCTGCTCAAGTATGAAAGCACCCCTGCCGAAGTCTTCGCCGGACTCTTCTTTGAAGGTGTGAATAGAGTAGTCGTCAGTGGTGTAAATCCACTCCACCTCGATATCGTCGTTGTCAAAATTGTCGTAAACGAACCACGCATAAAGCTTCTGGGCGTCTTTCGAATATTTCGAGACAGTGTCCACAGGAATGAAATCGTCTATGGCCGACGTCATCCGAGCCTCCAGAAATCGAGGGTCCCCTTTCTGCGTGAGATCACCATATTTTTCCGTGACCGCGGAAACCATTGCTTGCTCTCTGGGAGTCTTGCCGAAACTACCGGGCTTGAATGTGCCTGTAATGTCTTTGCAACCCGGTGAAACCAGAAGCACGATCAAGCATAAGGTAAGCGCGATTTTCTTCATTCAATCATCCTCCGTGTGAAGCGCAGAATAGGGAGCTCAGCCGACCTCTTGTGCGTAACTTCGATGGCAAGCCGGCACCGCCCCGCGCGTCACAGACAGCATAACAAGGTCCGCAGAAAACAAGATCACCCTCTTGGGGTAGTATTGAAAAGAAGCACCCTACCTGTTCGGGTAGGAGATGCCAATGTGCCGCATATGACCGGTCAGGGCCAAGGGGATTGCCTCACTCCGAAGGTGTAACCGGGTTCTTTTCAGTTTGTACTGTAAGAGACACGCCGTCGGAAGTGATGGTCACTGTCCCGTGAAGGTCTGTCCTGTAAACCTGCACGTCGTTTTGTGCTAACTTGTCCAGGGTAACTTGAGCGGGGTGGCCGTAACTGTTGTCAGCCCCCACGGAAATGACGGCGATTTGCGGCTTAACTTGTCCCAGGAAAGCATCAGTGGTTGAGGTTGAGCTGCCGTGATGGCCGATTTTTAGCACATTCCCCGCAGGTACCGATGAATCTGCCAGCATTGCCAATTCTGCTTCGCTTTCTGCATCGCCTGAAAAGAGAAACGTGTGTTCGCAGTAAGTGAGGGCCAGGACTGCCGACATGTCGTTAAGGTTGGTATGGGTTTTTGTTGGGTTCAACAGCCAAGCTCTCAGGTTCTCCCCATCGAGTATCGTTTTGCCGGCTTTGGCCTCGTCGACCCCCAGGCCCTTATCCCGGATGGCAAGAAGCAGGTTTTCGTAGGTTTTGGTGGTGTGGGATGTCCGCGGCATCCACACCCGGTCAACTTCAAAGGCCTCAAGCACCGCAACGGCACCGCCAATGTGGTCTTCGTGGGGGTGCGTCAAGACAAAGTGATCCAGTTTGCACATATCTGATTCTTTAACAGCTGCCACCACTTTGTCTCCTGCCCCGCGGGTGCCGGCATCAATCAGCATGCACGTGTTGTCGGGAAAGGTTATGAATATGGAATCGCCTTGGCCTACATCAAGAAAGCGGACAGTCAAATTGCCTGTGGGCCGATCCAGGTGCTTTTCTGAGTTTGACTGAGATGGTTGTCCAGGCGGCATAAGGGGCGTTTCTCTTGGCGCGAGCCAAGAACAAGCGGCCAAACTAACCGCCAAGAGGGCTACAAACGCCGTGAGTAATATTGATTTGGCCATTTTGCTCATGGCTCGAATTCCCCCAAACTCATTTTTTGAACAGGTCTTCTTCCAGAGATTTGATTTTCCGTTTTCTGTTTGCTGTGATCTCCCGGTTCACTTCGAACTTAACGGTCAGGACGTCTCCTTCGACGGCCTCTACTGGCAATAGTATTCTTGGGATGGCGAAAGTCGTACCATCGTATTCGATTACCGCCTGGTTCTCTTCAAAGCGATCGATGACGAGGTCCATGGACTGGGTCCCCTTTCTTTGTTGGAGCGTTGTTTGCGCTCAAATACCAGAAACGCCCAAAAAAGCGAGATTGATGATGGGCTTGGTCGCGCTTGTTTCGATCTTGCGTTTTGGACGTAAGGAAAGCAAGAGACCTTCAACCCGCACAGGCGGTCGGTGTCGGTCGTTATTTAGGCAAAGACAGAAATGGAATAGCTTCTCCTGAATATACCGGCAGTTTCCCGTCCCATTTTTCGATAGCCTTAAGGGTGGCTTCAATTTCTCTCAGTTTGAGAATTTCGGGCGTCACTTCTTGCTTTTGAATCCTAAGCGCCTCTGCTTCTGCTTGCGCTTGCACTACTTTTTGTTCGGCCTCAGTTTTTATCCGCTCCAGATCCTGTTTTGCCTTTAGGGCCAGTTGTTCGGCAGCTTGCTTTTGCTCAATGGCCTGAGTGAATTCTGGGGAAAAATCGAAGTTCAAAACGTTGAATGCATCGACGATGATGCCGTAAGCAGCCACCTTCGATTGTAGGCGTTCTTTCATGTCCATGGAAACGGTGATTCTATCAATAATCAGCTGTTCCGCTGTGTAGTTGGCCGAAGCGGCCTTGATACACTCTTGTATTGCCGGAGTGATCAAAGTGGTTTCATACCCTGCCCCTATGGAAGTGTACAGGCTGGCTACGGCTTCGGGATCCACGTGGTAATTCACTGCTATGTCGGTAAAAACATCCTGCATGTCCCTGGAAGCGGCGGAAGCGCTTGCTTCCACTTTTTTTACTCGCACATCCATGGTGACAATGCTTTGGATGAAAGGCAATTTGGTGTGCAACCCCTCTCCCACGGTGGATTTTACCGCACCGAACTGCAGGACTATGGCTTTGGTCCCTGTTTTTACGGTGTAAAAGGAACTGGACAGGGCGGCAGCGACGATTGCCAACACCGCGACCACCTTGACGACATTGGAACTGGGTTTCTTTGTAACAATGTCGGTGCCTAACACACTTTCAACCCCTTTGCGCAAGTGTGAAAACGGTCAGCAAAAACAGCACACTTTCTGTAAGTCCAATTCTATCACGAAGGCGTGCTTGCGGTATTGTGCCGGCTGAGTCTTCCTGCCAAAAACCGAATTGTCGGGTGTTCCCAAAGCGGGGTGGACCCACACCGGATAACGGACGGTTCCCATGACCCTTTAAAGTCTGTTCGTATATAATGATAAATAGACAAGCCGTGCAATAAGGCACAAACTGCGGTGTTCGAAGTCGGAAAAGAGCAAATTGCGACATAAAGGGGGGAACGGTTCTTTGTCGGCGCTGGTTTTGTTGTAGTTGACCATAGTTAATCAAAGTTAACCAAGAATCCAGAAAGGCAGGATACGAATGAGAAAACCGGAGAGAAACAGGTTCGGCATTGTACTGCTCGCGCTTTTAATTGCGCTTGCGCCGGTCGTATCCCCGGCACGGGTGAGTGCTGCTGACGTCGATGTCATTTTCGACGGCACGGTGTCTTTGTCCCCGGGGAAAACCTTCCAGGTTGAGGCTTACAACTCCGGCGGCGGAACATACGCCGTTGACGAGGCTACTCCGCTTGGGGCACTGCAAGCGGCGGTTTCCTCGAAAGGACTCACTTACGATATCACAGACAAGAACTATGAGGCGTCCGGCGCTCTTCTCCTGGACAACATAGGCAGCCATGTCTACATAAAGGGAGGCAGCAGGTGGTACGCATACGTTAACGGCATCCTCAAAGACGGCTTCAACAACCCCGAAGGCGCGCTGAACCTCATCGAACTAAAAGACGGTGACAAGGTTGAGTTTTATTTCGCCGCAGGAATCAGCGATGGTTCGGATTTCGATGCGGTAAAGGCCGCCGCCACGGCCGCCGTGAAAACGGTTGCGTCCCTGGGTTCGCCGGTTCCCGGTGATGAGTCTGATTGGACTCTTCAGCTATCGGGGGCCAGGAATCGTTCTGTGGACAAGGATTATTTCGAGCGGGGCCTGGTTTGTGGCGGGGCGGAGCACGGCATAACCTGGACCGACGACGACGGTAACGTCTGGGGCGGGGTGCCGCTGTGGCTTTTGGTAGGAATGGTCGACGACAACCCCGACATGGGCTCGGCTCATTACAATTTCGACGACGAGCTTGTGGCGTCGGGCTATAAGGTTAAGATCGTGGCAGGCGACGGCTGGTCGACTACTTTGGAAAGCGACGCTATTGCCCGCAACGACGGTTATATCGTGGCAAACACCCTTAACGGGCAGCCGCTTCCGGAATTGACGGGCAGCGGAAAGGCTTCTTGGCCGCTTCATTTGAAGGGGCAGGCCGTAAAAGGAAACCAGCAGGTGGGCAACATCGTTAAGATCGAGCTGGTCGATCTCCCTCAAGAGACAGAAGCGACAGTACCCCAGTTGCACATCGCTAAATATGACACAGACCAAACCACGATCGTCAAGGAAATGACGGTTGATTATCTATGGATGGAAGAAAACTTGCCCGTCATTGGTGACGGCGTGACCAAGTATCGCTACGAAGGGATCACCAATGATCCCGGCGATGTTTGGGATGAGGCCGAAACCTACCCGGGCGGTTTTAAATTGGAAAACGCGGTTAAGGGCACCCGCATAAGCGACCTTTGTGATTTGGTAGGGGGCATGGGGTCAGGCACCGAGATCGTTTTAGTTGCCAAAGACGGTTACGAGACCAGGCTTCCCTATTCTTCGATATACGCAGACCCGGCTGTCTTTGCTCGCCAGGGGGATGCCATTTTGGCATGGTGGGCCGATGGCGAGTACGTGCCCGACTACTCTGACGGGATGAGGTTGTTCTTCACACCCGGAGGCGACAACGTTTACGGTCAGTGGGACATGCACGAGACTCTAAGCGAAAAATACTGGCACTACTATTATTCCGGTTTGGACCAGTATCCTTCTTGCGCCGGTTTGTCAGCAAAGTACATCACCCAGATCAAGATTTACTCAGTTCCCGCCGGCGACTGGACTCTCGTCCTGGACGGGGAGGATATTGGCGGGCTGAAAGAAGACATCAACAAGACCTACTTTGAACAAGCCTTGGCGTGCCAGTTTGGCGCCGATCACAAAGCTTCGTATACGGACAGCAAAGGCCGGGTTTGGGAAGGCATACCTTTGTGGTTCTTGGTGGGGTTTGTGGACGATGCCGACAAGCATTCCAGCGATTCCTTCGACCAGGAGCTGGCCGAAGCCGGGTATACGGTGGAGATAATTGCCGCAGACGGCTATTCGGTCAAAGTGGCAAGCCAAGAAATTATCCGCAATGACGACTTCATTGTGGCCAACATGCAAGACGGCGCGGCTATACCCGAATCGGATAAGAACTGGCCGTTGCGGTTGGTTGGCCCGGTGGTCAAGGGCTCCGACTCAATAGGAAACGTTGTGAGCATCCGGCTCCTGAAGGCCGACGACGGTCTTACCGACATAAGAGACCATTGGGCCCGGGAAGATATCGAAAGACTGGTGGGGCTGGGTGCGGTTACCGGTTATCCCGACAAGAGTTTTAAACCCGACGCGGATATAACCAGGGCCGAGTTCGTTACGGTTTTGACAAAGGCCTTCGGGCTGGATGAGGCCGCTGACAACGGGTTTTCGGACACCGAAGAACATTGGGCAAAAAAGCACATCCTGGCGGCAGCTTCGGCCGGTGTTGTGGAAGGTTACGGTGACGGAACCTTTGGCCCCGACGACAAAGTCACCCGGGAACAGGTGGCGGTCATGGTGGCCCGCCTTCTGGAACTCGAACCTACCGGCGGGGAGACTGCTTTTGACGACAACGACAGCATTTCGGATTGGGCTGCGGGTCTGGTGGTCACGGCAACGGACGAGCAGATCCTGCTGGGCTACCCCGACAATACTTTCAGGCCCCAAGCCAATGCGACCAGGGCCGAAGCAGTAACTGTAATAGTGAAGGCTTTGGACAACTAGCACGTGGGGCGGGTAGGGGCGGCGAAGGTTCGCCCTTACCCGCCGGGGGTTTCTCAAGGAGTGTCATTCCATGTGGAAAAAGCTGCGGGCGTGTTGTTTTGGGCTGTTTTTGTGTTGTTGCGTGATCCAGGTTTTGTTTCCCGTGCAAGCGCTTTGCGCCGGCGCCACGACTACGGTACGGATAGTCAAATATGCTGAAGGCGGCAAATCGGTTGTTGACGAGAAGACCGTGGGATACGAGTGGATGGAGGAGAACCTTCCAGTTCTGGGAGATGGAGAAACCCACTACTATCACCAAGGCCCTGTCTTTCAGGGGGACTCTTGGGATCCCCTAAGGTCGGTGAATCTGAAGGACAAGGGGGCTGTTCAAGGTACGGCGGTGAAAGATTTGTGCGACTTGGTGGGCGGCATGCTCCCGGAAGACGAAGTGATGTTTTTGGCGGTTGACGGGTGGCATACAAAATTCGCTTACCCCAACATTTACGAACCGCCGGAGGAGCAAGGAATAATCGCCCTTTGCTGGTTCAACGGCAGGGATGCAGAAGAAGGGGAGCGGTACGGGGCAGGGTATCCCGGAAACAACGCTTACAGCAGCGCCCTGCAAATCGTTTTCATGTCGGACCGGACCAATTCGGAAGGCAAGCATGTTTTCGGCAATGCGGACATGAAAATCGCCTTGCCCCAAGAAAAGTACCAGTATTTTTTCGAAGGTGAGTTTCCCAGCACCAACGGTCTTTCAGGGAAGTGGATCAGTGAAATTCGGATATACGAGGGCGGCGTCCCCGAAGATGGTGGCGCATCTTTTGTGCCCGAAGATCGTGAAGCCGCCAAAAGCCCTTCCTATTGGCCTGCCTTCATTTTGGGGTTGGCTGGGGCGGCCTTCATAGGATTGTATTTTTACATGAGGAAGAAAAACCAATGAGAAAAGACCGGTCCAAAATAATTCTGGCTATAGGGGTGCTGTTAATCCTGGTTTCTGTTCTTGTTTACTGGAAACCTTGGGAAAGGTTTTTGCTGGACGACGAGACCAAAGCGTGGAGGCTCACTTTGGTAGGCAAAAATGGCGCTGAAAAAGTGCTGTCAATCCGGGATCTTACGGGTTTGCCTTCTTACAAAGGGAAGGGAGGCTTTTTTTCCACTGTGGGAGTCGTCACCGGTCCTTACAAGTACGAAGGGGTGACTTTAGAGGAACTGGGCAAACAAGTAGGCGGTATATCGCCGGGAGACGCGGTGATGATATCCGCCCGGGACGGTTACTCCGCAGTACTGGTTTACGAACAGGTCATGGGCGAATTCGTGACTTACGACACTGACCTCAAAGAGGTGCCGCACGAAGAGCTCAAGACGGTGCTGGTCTACAGGGAAGAGGGGAAACCTCTTCGCCATTATGGGGGAAAACCCCTCAGGCTGGCCATACTGGGGCCCGGACAAGGGTTTCTCACAGAGGGCGCTCATTGGGTCAAATGGATCGAGAAAATTGAGGTCATGGGAATACCTTGATCATGCCCCTCAACCGGGGAAGGATGAAAGCGCAACTGAAAAGGTTCGGTTTTGGGAAATTCATAGTGGTGAGTATTGTGGCTGCAAGCGTTTTGCAGGTTGCGTGTTTGTTGCAGGGTTGCGAGTCCGTCCAGAGGAAGGACAGAACCGAACTCAAGGTCATTATTGCCGGCAGTCTTTTGGCTCCTTTTCAAGTGCTGGAAAAGGAATTCGAGGCTCTTAATCCCGACATCGACGTGAGGCTGGAAGGCCACGGAAGCGTACAGGTAATCCGAAGCGTAACGGAGCTCGGCAACGAGGCAGACATTACCGTGGTGGCCGATGCCCAGCTGGTGCCGGCCATGATGTATTCCACCCAAATACCTGACAAAGATGTCCCTTATGCCGATTGGACGATCGAGTTTTCCACCAACCGGCTCGGGTTGGCTTACCACGAAAAAAGCGCCTATTGTTCAGAAATTGACGCTCGCAACTGGCATGAGATTGTCGCCCGGCCTGATGTGACAGTGGGGCTCGCCGATCCCCGCATCGATGCTATGGGGTATAGAACTCTGATGGTTTTGAAACTGGCCGAAGATCTTTACGAAGACCCGACGATATTCCAAAAGACTGTTGGTTCGACGTTCGATCCGCCCATAACGGTTACGCAAAATGACCGTGTGCGCACCATAACGGTTCCGGAAGTGGTCAGGTCTGCAGAGCCCAGGGTAAAGCTTCGGGCTTACAGCATCCAGCTCATGGCCCTTTTGGAATCAGGTGACCTGGATTATTCCTTTGAGTACGAAAGCGTCGCAAAACAAAGAGGATTAAGGTTTTTGGCCCTGCCGCCTGCCATAGACCTGAGCGATCCCGATCACGAAGAAAACTATAGGACGGTGGGAGTCAGGCTGAATTTCAGGAGATTTGCTTCTGTGTTCCCTGATTTCCACGGCACCAGGATCGTTTATGGGCTATCCGTACCCCAAAATGCACCTCATCCGGAAGAAGCGGCTAGGTTCATCGAATTCTTGTTGGGCCCGGAGGGCAAAGGGATATTCGAAGATTCATGGCAACCGTTGTGGTCCAGGCCTGTGTGCGATGACGTTGGGCGCCTGCCGGAGCAGTTGCGGCCTTTGTTTCAATAGGTGATGGACATGAAAGATGAGAGGCGCGGCAACAACAAAAATGTGGGCCTGCTGCCAAAGTCGGGTTTTTTGGCGGTGTTCGTTTTTCTAGGTTCCCTGATTGCCCTGTTCATCCTGTTGCCGCTGTTCAAACTCGTGTTTTTGTCCAATAAGGCGAGCCTTTGGTGCACTTTGAAGGAAGCTGATACGGTCCGCACAATCTGTTTCACGGCCTATGCGGCGTTCATTTCCGTGGCCATTGGCTTTTCCCTGGGGGTACCCCTTGCTTACGTCCTTTCCCGCTACGAATTTCCCGGCAAGAGCGTTTTGGAAGGCTTAGTCAACTTGCCGGTTATGGTGCCTCATTCGGCTGCCGGTATTGCTTTGCTGTTTGTGTTCGGGTCAAATTTCCTGGTGGGGAAGGGGTTTGGGACCCTGGGAATCCGGTTTGTTGACTCTTTGGCCGGCATAGTCATAGCCATGTTGTTTGTCAGCGTGCCCATCTTGATTAGTTCTGCCAAAGAAAGCTTCAGGGCGGTAGATATCAGACTTGAAAAAGTGGCACGGACCTTGGGAGCCTCTCCCTGGCAGACGTTTAGGAGGGTTACTTTTCCTCTTGCGAAACGGAGTATACTGGCGGGGAGTCTCACAATGTGGGCTAGGGCCATGAGCGAATTTGGAGCAGTGGTCATCCTGGCCTACCATCCCATGATAGCGCCGGTCCTCATCTACGAGCGGTTTGAAACTTACGGGCTTACCCAGGCTGTGTCGGTGGCTGCCATCATGATAGCTTTGAGCGCCATCGTATTTGTGGGGGTGCAGATACTGCTGCGGAGGGACAAAGGGTGATCGTCGTCCAAAACTTGCATTTGAGACTTCCGGGTTTTGCCTTGCGGGATATCAATCTCAGGGCATATCCGGGAGACTGCCTGATCCTTGTGGGGCCCTCGGGCTCGGGGAAAACCCTTCTTTTGGAGACAATAGCGGGTTTGCACAGAGCCGCATCGGGCACGATTCGAATAGATGGAAAAGACATCACCGCTTTTGAGCCTGAAAGGCGCAACATTGGCATGGTTTATCAGGATTGCGCTCTTTTCCCGCACCTTACTGTGGCCCAGAACATCACTTTTGGGCTCGAAGTGAGGGGCAAACCTGTTTCTTGGATTTCCCGTGAACTTGACCGCGTTGTGCAACTCCTCGACATTGCTCACTTGTTGCCGAGAATGCCGGCGGGTTTGAGCGGGGGGGAAAAGCAAAAAGTGGCACTGGCCAGGGCCCTTATAATCCGCCCTGATGTCCTGCTGTTGGACGAGTCTCTGACGGCCCTTGATCCCCAAAGCAGGGAAAGCGTCAGGCAGGAGATCGCAAGGCTCCACAGCGAACTGGGCATTACCATGGTCTATGTCACTCACGATTTTGAAGAAGCGGTGTCAATAGGTACGCGAGTGGCGGTTGTGGGCGGCGGGGAAATCAAACAAGTTGGTTCGCCCGATGAGATATTCCGGCAACCCAACTCGGAATTCGTCGCCCGTTTCACAATGGCAATGAACATCATCCGCGGAGTAGCACGGAAAGGGAATGGGGCAGGGGCGGTTTTTGAGGCCAGTGGGTTGGCTCTGCAAACTTGTTCCGGTATTTCAGGCAAATGCTGCGCCGCGATTCGACCGGAAAACATCCTGGTTTCGTTGTCCGGTCCCCAAGATAACCCGACCAACGTTTTTGGGGCCACGGTCAAAGGGATCGTCAACAGGGGTTCTGTGGTGAACGTCATTGCCGACCTGCCTCCAAGGCTCACTTGTCTTCTCACCCGTCATGCTTTCGACAAGTTGAATCTCCGTGTAGGACGGAAGGTTTACATTGAGATACCTTCATCCGGAGTGTCTTTGTTCCGGGGCTAGCCCGGTGCCTCCCGGATTGTTTTGAACTTGGACACAGGAGGGGAGACCGTGGGGAAACAAACAAGTGAGGTGCATGTTCCCAAAGGCAGGATACTGCCGGTTTTCTTGTTTGCCTTGGTGATTCTTGCCCTTGCTTTATCTCGCATGGCCGAAGCTGCCCCCACAACCGGCCTGTGCATCAAAAAAGTTGCTCTTGATGGAAGCACCGTTTTGGATGAAAAGACGGTGGGCTACCAGTGGCTGATGAATCCCGACAACATACCTGTTTTGGGGGACGGGGAAACCCATTACTATCACCAAGGGCCAGTATTTTTGGATCATCCTGACCCAGAAACCAAAGAAATGCTGCGCTGGAACCCGGAAGAAGACATCAATGCGGACACCAAAGACATGGGGGCCCTGAAAGGCACCAACCTCAAGGACCTTTGCGAGCTAGTAGGGGGGATGACTGAGGGCGACAAAGTGAGCATAAGGGCAAGCGACGGGTTGACCAAGACTTTTTCTTATAAAAACGTCTACCTGTACTCAAAACGCGAGGGGCCAATGGTTATCGCCTGGTACAAGAATGGGCAGTATCCTGATACCGGGTTTCACGACGGGATGCGTCTGGTGTGGTTTGCCGATACTTCCACCAACCCTTGGGGGATGAACGTTTTTGGCAACTGGGATTGGCACGAAGCGGCTGACGCAGAATACTGGTACTATTACCGGACAGGGGACGAAAAGTACCCCACCACAACGGGGCTTTCCGTCCAGAACGTTTCGGAAATAGTCATCCTGAGTTCCCAATCCCCTGAACCCCGGGTGGAAACCCCGGAGACCCCGGTTGCGGAGTTTCATGCGGACGTCACTTCGGGACTAGCCCCCCTCACTGTAAAATTCTTGGACGCATCAGAGAATTCTCCCCAGTCCTGGCGCTGGGACTTCGACAACGACGGCGGTGAAGACAGCCATTCCCAGAATCCTTCATACACCTACGAAAAACCGGGGCTGTACAGCGTCCGCTTGATCGTAAGCAATTCCGCCGGTACAAATCAGGTTGTTAAGGAAGACTACATTGAAGTCATCCAAGCCCCCTCGGTTGGAGACGCCCCAACGGCACCCCAGGAGCAAGAACAGGCGCAACAAGGGCCGGTGCAACAAGGGCCGGTGCAACAACAAGAAGACCAGCCTCACAAGTCCCTGGGAGAATTCCTGCCTTTTCTCATCGCGGCCGCCGTTCTGGTGATGGCGGGAGTCGTTTTGGGGTTGAAGATCAAGTGCAGGCGGTGAGTGGCGGTGGCAGCATTCCGGGGCGTGTTGCAAGAGGAAACGGGGGACATTGGTCGAATATGCAAAGAGTCTCTTAAAACGTAGCCCCGCTCCACACTATCCCTCCGTGGGTATGTTAACCGGCAAGCAAGAGACAAGCGGCATTTTATTCGACCGTTGTCCGTTTTGATCGGGTGATCGACGCTACAAAGCAAAAAACCTCAAATTGCTCGTTACCCCGACACTCTGTGTCGGGGTGGCTGGGTCAAAATGGTGTGCAGTAAGACCGAGGCTGTATGTTCCGCAGTGTCCGCAAGGGCACGGTGAGGCACACACAATTGTTGAAATGGTGCGGTGGTGATCGGGTAACGAACCACTGATTTCCGAAAGCGATTCATCTGCACAACGGCTGCCCGCCGAATTGGAGGGAACGGGTTTGCGGGATTTTTGGGCAAGACCGGGGGATCAAACAGATGTGAAGACTTGGCAACCGCTTAGCGAGCATCTTAGATCGGTTGCTTCAATGGCTAGAGATTTTGCGGCACGGTTTGGGGCGGGAGACGTAGCCTGGGCAACGGGGCTGTATCACGATATCGGAAAGTATTCTTCAGAATTTCAGCGCAGGCTGCTAGATTCCAGGATTCGCGTTGACCATTCCACGGCAGGGGCGTCCGTAGTGTTTGAGAAATTTGGCCCCCTCGGCAGGCTGATGGCTTACACAATCGCCGGGCACCACAGCGGTTTGCCAAATGGCGGGGGCGCAGAGGAATCGGATCTGTTCTACAGGGTGAGGCACAAAAAACTCGCCGAGTTTGGCTCCTATTCGTCGGAGATTACCCATTCCGGTGAGGTCCACCTGCCGTCTTTGCGACCTCAGGAAAATAATCGTCGGGGTTTCACACTTGCCTTTTTCACTAGAATGCTTTTTTCTTGTCTAACAGACGCAGATTGTCTCGATGCAGAAGCGTTCGGAGATCCGAAAACGGCAGGGCTCCGCGGGCCCTGGGGGCCACTTGAGAGTTTGGAGGGCAGATTGACCGAGCGTATCCGGGAAATCACTTCCACAGCATCCTGCAGTCTGGTGAATGACAAGAGGGGCGAAGTTCTGTGTGATTGTCTCACGGCTGCCCAGAAGCCCCGAGGTCTGTTTACCCTCACAGTACCTACGGGTGGGGCAAAGACGCTGTCTTCGCTGGCATTCGCGCTTAAACATGCGCGTTTACACGGGTTGACTCGTGTCATATACGTGATTCCGTTTACAAGCATTATCGAGCAAAATGCCGATGTTTTTCGTAAGGCTCTGGGTGACAATGTTGTGCTCGAGCATCACAGCAATGTCGCCCCTCCGGAAGGCCGCTCGGATGTTTGGCGTACACCTCTGGCACTTGCTGAGGAAAATTGGGACGCACCTGTGGTGGTGACCACTAACGTGCAGTTTTTCGAGTCTTTGTATTCGTCAAGACCGTCCAGGTGTCGAAAGTTGCACAATATCGCCAACAGCGTGGTCATTCTGGACGAAGCCCAAATGCTGCCTGTGGAGTTGCTGAGGCCGTGTGTTGCGGCAGTGTGTGAGCTGGTAAACAATTATGGCACGACTGTCGTTTTGTGTTCAGCCACACAGCCCGCTCTGGAAGATTTGATTCCCGTCTGCATCCGGGTGCGGGAAATTGCCCGTGACCCGAAGGCCCTTTATTGCGCCCTCAAACGGGTAATTGTGCATGACATTGGCGTCGTCACAAACGAGGCTATTGTTGCCCACCTGCGCCAACGGGAACAAGTTATGTGTATCGTGAACACAAGGGCCCATGCCAGGGAAGTGTTCCAGCTGCTTGGAAAGGGCGATGGGCACTATCATTTGAGTGCTGCAATGTACCCCAGGCACAGGCATCAGTGCCTCCAGGAAATAAGGAACCGGCTTCAAGAGGGGCTTCCTTGCCGGGTGGTGTCAACCCAGCTAATTGAAGCCGGCGTGGATGTCGATTTTCCTGTAGTCCTTAGGGCAATTGCCGGGCTCGATTCAATCGCACAGGCTGCGGGGCGGTGTAACCGGGAAGGGAAAAGCAAGTGTGGTCAGGTATACGTGTTTTCGCCGGCGGAAGGGGAAGGAATGTCGCATCTCTGGTTCAAACGAACCGCCGCAATAGCGGCAGGGATCATGAAGCATGAATGCGACCCTTTGAGTTTGGGCGCAATAAACCAATACTTCCGGCAGCTGTACTTCTACGAGCGGGGCGCTGTCCTAGGGTCCGGGGCGTCTGACGGGCTGGATAGACACAACATCCTGGGAAGGTTTGAAACGGGGGCCAAAAGCCTTGACTTCCCATTTCGGGAAGTAGAACAGCTGTTCAAGGTAATTGGTGACGAGACAGTTGGGGTCGTGGTACCCGGGGATCTTGGTTGCCAGACGACACTTGAAGAAGTAAGGCTATTTGGGATATCCCGCATCCGTGCCAGGCGACTCCAGCAGTACATGGTATCAGTGAGGACATGGGAACTTGGGCAGCTTCAAAATGCGGGGCTTTTGGAAGAAGTGGGCGGGTTACCCGTGTTGTGGGATCTGTCATCCTACCATGATCTGTATGGTCTCGGGGTTGGATCGTCCACTAAGGAAGGGGATGATGCATGGATATATTAGCGCCTCGTATTCCGGAGCGTGATGACATTTTTCAAATGGGGGAAGGAGGGAAGCATATGGGATTTGGTGTGAGGCTCCACGTGTGGGGGGATTTTGCTTGTTTCACGCGCCCTGAGATGAAAGCGGAGAGGGTCAGTTATGACGTCATGACCCCTTCGGCTGCGCGCGGCATCCTTGAGGCCATTCATTGGAAACCGGCCATCCGTTGGGTGGTGGACAGAATCCACGTTCTCAACAAGATTCGGTTTGACTCAATACGCAGGAACGAGGTGGAAAGCAAGATTCCCACCAAGACTGTTGGGCAGGCTATTAAGGGGCGTGAAGTTGACCTCCACCTGTATGCCGCACAAGACCGGCAGCAGCGGGCATCGCTTGTCCTCCGTGACGTGGCTTACATTATTGAGGCTCATTTCGAAATGACCAATAAGGCGAGTAAGGAAGATACCCCCGAAAAACACTACAACATGATCCTAAGGCGGATGCGCCAGGGACAGTATTTTCACCACCCGTACTTTGGTTGTCGGGAGTTTCCGGTGAGGTTTCGCTTGCTGAAAAACGGTGAACGCCCCGCCTCTTGCCACAAAGGGGAGCGTGATTTGGGTTGGATGCTTTGGGACATCGATTTCGATGACGGGCTGACTCCCCGTTTTTTTAGGGCAAACATGCTGGATGGCGTAATTGACATACCAGATCTGAGTAAAGGGGGTGAATGAACTGATTCTGTTGGCCCTATACCGGTTTTACGAACGACTTGCAGCCGACCCCAGTTCGGGAATCGCCAAAGTCGGGTATACGGAGGTGCCTGTCACAGCCGTGTTTGAGCTGGACACGGATGGCAACTTGGTTGGGGCGGTGCCTGTTGGCACACAAAAAGGCAAAAAGGTTGTCGGGATCCGGTGTCTGGTGCCCGAACGCGTAAAAAGGGCAGCGGGCGATTACCCTAATTTTCTATGCGACAATTTGGAGTACATGGCTGGCCTGGCACCTGGGAAGACCGCTTATGATGCGCGTTCCCTCAGGCGCAAGAACGCTTTTGTGACGCTTCACCAGGGAATTTTGGAAGGGGTAAACGACGAAGGTGCCGAGGCAGTGCTGGCCTTTCTGGCCCACTCGCCGAAAGTACTTGTCGAAAACCAATACCTGAAAGCAATTCGGGACACTCTGGACCAAGGCGGAAACATTGTTTTCAGACTGAAAGGCGATCCCGTGTACGTTCATGAACGTCCTGCTGTCAATACCGCCTGGCAAAAACATGTTGCCAGGCGTTCCGAAGAGTCCGCACTGGGTCAGTGCCTTATCACCGGTGACTGGGGCCCCATCGCCCGGTTGCATATGAGCACCAAGGGGATTGCAGGCGGTCAGTCGACGGGCACTAGTCTCGTTTCTTTTAATTTCAAGGCTGCGGAGTCGTATGGGAGAAAACAGGGAGACAATTCCCCGGTGGGGGAAAAAGCCGCGTTTCAGTACGGCACGGCGCTCAACTGGCTTACGTTCCAGAACCGGCACCATGTTTTGGCGGGCGATAGCACAATAGTGTTTTGGGCTGATAGGGCCGGCCCTGAAGAAGATATGACGCTTGCTCTTCTGGGCGGAACTTTTGGGGGAAATTGGGCGGAGGCACAAGCAGGAGACACTCCTGTAAATTTGTCTGGGGTGTACCAAAACGATGAAGCAAGCAGCCAAAGAATCAAGACGGTGCTTAACAGAGTGTTCCAAGGCCGAATGCCGGCGTTAGGCGGTACTGATCTTGACTCGGAAGTCCGTTTTCACATTTTGGGCTTGTCACCTAATGCCGCCAGGCTGGCTGTCAGGTTTTGGAATGTCAACACTTTCGGCGGGATGCTGGAAAATTTGCGCCGACACTACGATGACTTGGCCATCATTCGTCCCCCCAATGCGCCCCCAATCTCGGTCCCGCGCATTTTGATGGAATTGACACCGCCCAAGAGCAGGAAGCGCGCAACCATTCCAAGTGGGCTTGCGGGATCGCTGATGCGGTCCATTTTGGAGGGTACTGCATATCCCCAGTCCCTTTTTGCTGTTCTGATATCGCGAATTAGAATCGATGCCAATGGCCCTGAACAGCCAAGGGTAGAACATAAGGTGAACTACCTCAGGGCTGCCTACATTAAAGCACATCTTCGCAGGCAGGCAAGGATTCTGGGAAATCGAGAGATGGAGGAGGGATTGACTGAAGTGCTTAACACCGAAAACAAAAACCCCGGGTACATGCTTGGAAGACTTTTTGCGTTGCTGGAAAAGGCTCAGAAGGACGCAAACCCGACTGTTAAAGCCACGATTAAGGATCGATACTATGCTTCGGCGTCGGCAACCCCGGGCGCCGTTTTTCCTGTCTTGATTCGGCTCAGCCAGCACCATTTAAGCAAGTCTGAGTATGGGGGCTATGTGGACAAGCTCATTGAGAGTGTAGTTGTTGACATCGGCCACTTTCCCACGCATTTGACCCTGGATCAGCAGGGGCTGTTTGCTCTCGGTTACTACCAACAAAGGGCTGCCCTTTATGTTAGGCCCGAACAAGAGAAAGGTGGAGAGAACAGTGACGAAACCAATTGACAAACGCCACGAGTTTGTACTTTTGTTCGATGTTGAAAATGGGAACCCCAATGGAGACCCTGATGCGGGCAATATGCCAAGGCTGGATGCAGAAACAAGCCTGGGCTTGGTGACAGACGTCTGTCTCAAACGAAAGGTGCGAAATTATGTAGCCTTGGTCAAGGCTTCTGAGGACGGAAAGCCCCTTCCCGGTTACGACATCTATGTCCAGGAAGGAGTTGTTCTCAACGAAAGGCATGCGCTGGCCTACAAAGACCTCGGGCTCGAAATCCCTGCCATGGTCACGGACAAAAAGGCCAAATCTGGCGCTGAAAAAGCCGCCAGGGAAAAAGCAAAGGAATTGACGGGGTTCATGTGCCGGAATTTCTTCGACATCCGAGCCTTTGGGGCAGTAATGACGCTGGAAGTTAACTGTGGCCAAGTTCGCGGTCCCGTCCAACTTGGCTTTTCAAGAAGCATTGACCCCATTGTGCCTCTTGAAGTCAGCATCACCCGGATGGCAGTCAGCAATATAAGGGACGCGGAAAAGGAACGGACGATGGGCAGAAAGCACATTGTCCCTTACGGATTGTACAGGGCGGAGGGGTACGTATCAGCTGCCCTGGCCGCCCAGACAGGGTTTTCCAACACCGACCTCGAGCTGTTGTGGGAAGCTTTTGAGAACATGTTCGAACATGATCGTTCCGCTGCTCGCGGTAAGATGGCAACAAGGAAACTTATCGTGTTCGAGCATTCGACGAGGCTTGGGAATGCCCACGCACACGATCTGTTTGAGGCAGTCAAGGTCCACAAACGGGACAAATCTATCCCAGCTCGAAGTTTTGACGATTACGAGGTTGTAATACAGCGGGGGCTCATACCCGATGCTGTATCCGTTTTGGAGAAAGTGTAGCCGGAAGGTGTCTTACGACGAAGACGACTGCCTGCCGCTGTCTGGCATTCAACACTTGGCTTTTTGCCCCAGGCAGTTTGCCCTAATCCATGTTGAAGGCGTGTGGGCCGAAAACATCTTGACTTTCGAAGGCCGTGTCATGCACGACAAGGCAGACGATCCATTTTCAACTGAATACAGAGGTACAGTGTTTGTATCTCGGGCGGTGCCCCTGCTTTCCCGCAGGTTAGGATTGTACGGAGTTGCAGATGTTGTGGAGTTTCATCTTGCGGAACAAGGTATTATCCTAACAGGACTCGAGGGTCGATGGCGCCCCTATCCGGTGGAATACAAACGAGGGCGACCGAAGTCTGACGACCGCGACATGGTCCAGCTTTGTGCCCAGGCGATGTGTATTGAAGAAATGTTGCATTTTGATGTACAAAAAGGCGCTTTGTTTTACGGTAGAACGCGTAGAAGGCAGGTGATAACATTTGAACCCGGACTCCGTGAACGGGTGACCTCTTTGGCACAGCAGATGCACAGGCTCTTTTCCTTGGGCAAGACTCCTGCACCGCAAAAAACCAAAGGCTGCGACAAGTGTTCCCTGAAAGACTTATGTCTTCCTGAAGTGTGCTCGCAAAAGAGCGTACGAAAGTATCTAGGGGGAATCAAGTCCCACTTAAAAAGGGGGGAAAAAACTCCCTGAGGAAGCTACTGAATACCTTGTACGTTACCAGTCCCAAAAGCTATCTCGCAAGGGACGGAGATAACGTTGTCTTGCAGGTTGAGGGCAGCGAAAGATTTCGCGTACCAGTTCACAATTTGGAGGGCATTGTCTGTTTCAGCTTCCCGGGGGCAAGCCCTGCATTGCTCGGGCTTTGCTGTGAAAAGGGCGTGTCCATCTGCTTCTTGAGCCGCACAGGACGATTTTTGGCCAGAGTCTCGGGACGAGTAACCGGGAATGTTCTACTGCGCAGAAGGCAGTACAAGTTGGCTGATGACATGGATGCTTGCTGTTCTTTATCTTCTTCCTTCGTAGCCGGCAAAATTCTCAATAGTAGAAGCGTTTTGCTCCGGTTTGCCCGCGATCACCGGGCCAAACCCGGGGTTGCCAAGGTGTTAGCGGCAACGGACAGACTGCTGTCTTTTTGGGAACGTCTTGCAAATTGTACACATGTTGACTCCGTGCGGGGGTTGGAAGGGGATGCGGCCCGGGAATACTATTCAGTCTTCGACTACTTGATTACAGCAGAAAACCCTGTGTTCAGATTCGGCGGCAGAACACGCCGCCCTCCTCTTGATGTCACAAACGCGCTGCTCTCATTTCTCTACTCGATATTGGCCTATGAATGTGCGTCAGCCCTGGAAAGCGTGGGCCTGGACCCTCAAGTGGGCTTTCTGCACCGCGATCGACCTGGAAGGCTCAGTCTTGCGCTAGATTTGATGGAGGAGCTGAGGCCGTATCTGGCGGACAGATTTGTACTGACCATGCTCAACAACGGTCAGGTAAGTCCAAAAGGATTCTTGCATAAAGAATCCGGGGCGGTGCTGATGGACGATGTTAATCGAAAGACCATTTTGTCGGGATGGCAGAAACGCAAACAGGAAGAGATCACGCATCCGTTCCTGGAGAAAAAAATCAAGGTGGGGCTGATTCCGTATGCTCAGGCATTGCTGCTCGCTCGGTTTTTGCGTGGCGATCTCGATGATTATCCACCTTTTCTGGTGAGGTGAGTCGAGTGATGGTTCTAATTACCTACGACGTTAACACTGAGACCAAGGAGGGAAAGAGAAGGCTGCGACACGTTGCAAAGCAGTGTCTCAACTACGGGCAAAGGGTTCAAAATTCGGTCTTTGAGTGTTTAGTAGACCCTGTCCAGCTGACCAAGCTCCGGATTGCACTTGAAAAAACAATAGACCCTGAACGAGACAGCTTGCGTTTCTACAACCTTGGGAAAAACTGGCGCGGACGGGTGACTCACGTGGGGGCAAAACCCGGATATGATCCTGAAGGCCCTATGGTCGTGTGAGCGCGAACCACAAGCAGACATGGAATGCCTAAGGTGTTCGCGTAGGGCTCTTAACAGGGAGATTGTGGCTATAGTAGGTTCCTGAAACCGTGCAGTTTGTCGCGTTGCAGGCGCTTCGCGCGAGCGATGCCCGCCCTGCAGGTAGGGTCGTCCTTTTTCTCTTATGAGTCGCCTCCCGTGCGGAGGCGTGGGTTGAAACCATCGTCGGGGCCATGACGGGCCAGCTCATAAGTGTCGCCTCCCGTGCGGAGGCGTGGGTTGAAACTAGCGGCGAAGCAATATCTCAAAGGCGCGGGAGTGTCGCCTCCCGTGCGGAGGCGTGGGTTGAAACCAGTAAAAACCCCGCCGTCTGTCTATGGCACTCAGGTCGCCTCCCGTGCGGAGGCGTGGGTTGAAACGAAGAACTGGGCTACGATGTTGACAAAAGCATTGGTCGCCTCCCGTGCGGAGGCGTGGGTTGAAACTTGGATATTGATACCAGGAGGTA